>JBGQLA010000008.1:0-34941 GCA_041499865.1 Deltaproteobacteria bacterium | reverse complement strand
GTCCCCGAGCCGCCAGAGATCGTCCTCGATCGCGGTCCGCACCACGCGGTCGCAGGCGCACTCGCGCCCGCGGCATGCGGGAGCCTGGACCAGCGTCGCGGAGCTGCGGAAGGAGCCGGTGAGCCCGTTCGAATACGAGACGGTGGTGAGCGAGCTCGCCGCGCGCCGCCAGCCGAGCGGGATCTTCGCTTCCAGCGCCGCAGGGCCTTCGCGCAAAGGACCCAAGGCTGGCAGGGCCGGGGCCAGCAACATCCCGATCGCCAGCGTGCCGAGAAGCGCCCCCGCCGCGGCCGCCAGCCGGCGCCCCGCCGCGTCGCCGGGCCACCGGCGCGGAGTAAGGAAGAAGCCCAGCACGGTCCCGGTGAACAGGCCGCCCGCGTGTCCCCAGTTGTCCACGCCCGCCGAGCCCAGTCCGGCGGCGAACAGCGCCAGGAGCCACGGGACGATCCGCAGGCCGAAGTACGACCGCAGCGTCCCGCGCACTCCGCGCCGCCAGCCGAACGCCGCGGAGGCGCCGAGGACGCCGAACGCCATCCCCGAGGCGCCGAGCGAGATCGAGTCGGCGCCGATGGCCGACACCAGCGTGGTGCCCAGGGCGGTGAAGATCAGGAGCGCGACGTAGTCCGCGGGGCGCACCGCCCGTTCCAGCGCACCGCCCACGTTCCACAGCGCGAAGGCGTTGAAGGCGAGGTGCAGCGGATCCTTGTGCAAGAGGTTCGCGGCGAACAGGCGCCAGGTCTCGCCGCGATCGAGGATCAGCGGCGTCGCTTTTGCCCCGTACGTCAGCAACGTGGAAAGCCCGACGCCCGCCCGGAGCCCGCCGGCGACCACCAGGACCACCACGGACAGAAGGAGCACGCCGATTGTCACCCAGGGAACACCGGCGATGGACAGCGCGTCGGTTCCGGCGGGGCGCGCGGCGCCCGGATCGCTTGCAGGTTGCGGAAAAGCGGCTTCTTCCGTCCACGCGGGCATTTGCTCTAGGATGGCCACGATGGTGCCGAGGCGGCAGGCCCCCGCCCGGATCCGGGGAGCGTGATGAAGCTGATCATCGAGGACGACGAGGGTCGCAAGACCGTCGTCCCACTGATTCGCGACGAAATGACCATCGGACGTCAGGATGGCAACACGATTCGCCTGAGGGAACGCAATGTTTCACGTCGCCACGCCCGCCTGCTGAAGGAGAACGGGAGCGTCCTGATCGAGGACCTGGGATCGTACAACGGCGTCCGCGTCAACGGCGAGAAGATCAGCGGGCCGACCAAGATCAAGGAGGGCGACCTGGTCGAGATCGGCGACTACGATCTCGGGATCCAGGGCAAGTTCGACGGGCCGGTCACCACCCCTTCGATGGGCTCTTCGCGCCCGGGAACGATTCCGCCAGGCTCGATGAAGGCGGCGCCCAGGTCGCACCCCCCCACAAGCCCGGGTCTCGCGGCAGCGCCTGCCGTGGAGCCCGTGGAGAAGACGCTGCCGCCGGATACCGCGCCGCCCGCCTCGGCGACCACGCCGAATGCGACCGCGGGGGGCGCCACCGCGATCATCCGCGTTTCGGACATCACCGCCGGCGCGTCCTCCGGCGAGGCGCGCGATCTCGAGCGCTCGGAGATGCCCCGGCTGGTGGGGCTGGCCGGGCCGTTCCGCGGCAAGGAATTCTACCTGATGCGCAGCGAGGTGAAGTTCGGCCGGACCGACGAGAACGACATCGTCGCCGATCACCAGTCGGTGTCTCGCGCCCACGCCCGCTTCGTGCTCGAGGACGGGCAGTGGAAGGTGATCGACAACAAGAGCGCGAACGGCGTGCGGGTGAACGGCGACGAGTACGCCGTCTCGAATCTCAAGCCGGGCGACGTGCTCGAGCTCGGCCACCTCAAGTTCCGCTTCTGCGCGCCCGGGGAGAAGTTCTCGCCGCCGCCGGAGAAGACCGAGGACGGAGCGGAGAAGGGCGGCCTGAAGCCGACCACCGCCGAGCTGATCGCGGCCACCCAGGGGCGGCAGGTCAGCGCTCCCGCGGCCAAGGCCGGGGCGCCGGTCGGCAAGATCGTCCTGATCGTGGTGGCGCTGGCGGCCGTCGGCGGCGCCGCGGCTTTCTTCGCGACGCGCGAGCGCAAGCCCTCGAACCCGGACGAGGTGGCTGGCGAGGACGCCGTCAAAGCCGCCGATGTGCTGTTCAAGCAGCGCAAGTACATCGCCGCCAGCGAGCTCTACGACAAGGCCGGCAACACGGCGGCGCCGAACAGGAAGAAGGCCGCGGAGGAAGCCAAAGGCGAGGAGGCCTTCGCGTCGATGAAGGCCGCCATCGACGCCGGCGACGGCGACAAGGCGCGCAACCTGCTCGAGCGCTGCGGCGCCGAGTCGACGTACTGGTGCGGGAAGGCGCAGGAGCAGGGCGATGCGGTGAAGGCGGTCTACGCGAAGAAGCACCTCGATGCCGCCCGCGGCTCGAAGTCGGCCGGGAAGCTCGAGAACTGCCTGCTGGAAGCGAGCAACGTGCTCGGCTTCGACCCTTCCAACGCCGAAGCGCAGTCCTTGCAGACCCAGTGCCGGCCGCACGAGGTCGCGCGGGCGGAGCCGGCGCGCCAGGAAGGCCCCACCCCGAAGGAGCGCGAAGCGAAGGCGTCGCGCCTGGCCCGGTCGTCGCACGAGAAGCTGGTGGCCCGCGACTTCGCCGGAGCGGTGAAGGACGCGAACGCGGCGCTCCAGCAGTCGCCGGCCGACAAGAACACGCTGATGGTGTCCTACCAGAGTCTCGGGTACGGCTATGCCTACCTGAACGACAAGCCGAACGCCGTGAAGTGGCTGGAGAAGTACCTGCCGTACTGCAGCAACGACTGCGACCAGGTTCACGCCTTCATAGGCAAATGACGTTGGGGCAGGCTCCGGGGTTGCGGTAGATTCGCCGGCCGCATCCGGAGAGGCCGTTCCATGAAGCTGATCATCGAGGACGACGAGGGGCACAAGACCGTCATCCCCGTCGTCCGCGACGAAATCACCATCGGCCGGAACGAGCGGAACCTGATCCGCCTGGTGGAGAAGAACGTCTCCCGCCACCACGGGCGCCTGATCCGCGAGGACGGCCACTACTTCATCGAAGACCTCGGCAGCTTCACCGGCATCCGCGTGAACGGCGAGAAGATCGCCGGGAAGCACCGGGTCGAGGACGGCGACCTGATCCAGATCAGCGAGTACGACCTGATCCTGCAGGCCGCGCCCGAGGAGAAGCCGGAGGCGAACGGCGCGGAGGCTGGCGATCAGCAGGAGGTGAGCGCCCCGACATCCACGCCGGAGGCGGTCGCCCCGAGGCCCGAGCCGGAAGTCGTCACCGCTCAGCCGGTGGATGCGGAGTTCGAGGCGCGCGCCCGCAGGATGGCGGAGACCGCCACCATCCGCCTCTCCGACCTGCGCGGCCCTGCCGGCGAGATCCCCGCGCAGGACGTGCCCTTCGAGCAGCGGCCCAAGCTGGTGGGCATCTCGGGAAAGTACCGGGGCGACGAGTTCGTGCTGGATCGGAGCCCCATCGGGCTGGGGCGGTCGGACGAGAACGAGCTGCAGCTCGAGCACCCCTCGATCTCGCGCAAGCACCTCCGCCTGCACCTCGAGAACGGCAGCTGGAAGGTGATGGACGCCGAGTCTCGCAACGGCGTGCGCGTCAACGGCGAGCCGTACGCGCAGATCGGGCTGCGGCACGGGGACGTCCTGGAGATCGGGCACCTGAGATTCGCCTTCGTGGAGCGCGGAAGGGCGTTCCAGCTTCCGCCCGAGCACGCCCCGCTGGTGGCGGCCCCACCCGCCGCGCCGCGCACGCGCACCGCGCTCTGGATCGGGATCGGGATGGGAAGCGTCGCTTTGCTCTCCGCGGCGACGTTCCTCTTCCTGCGCTACCGCACCCAGGCGGATCTCGCCCGGCAGGCGCAGGAAGAGCGGACCGCCGCGTTCCGCGGGGTCCGCGACTCGGTCGCGGCGCACCGTTACACCGAAGCGCTGCAGGCTCTCGAGGCGGCACGTCGCGCGGGGGCGACCACGGCGGAGCTCGCGCCGTATGAGTCGGTGGAGCGGGAAGCGCGCAGCGAGGACGCGTACCGCGAGATGGAGGGCGCGGCGGCGACGCAGGAGTGGGAGCGCGCGCGCAAGCTGCTCGGCGCCCTCGCCGGGACGCAGACCTGGTACGGAGCGAAGGCGACGGAACGGGCGGAGGCGATCACGGCCGGTTACGTCAACCTGCACGTGGCCGCCGCGGCGCAGATGCGAGGGAAGGACAATGCGGGCTGCCTGACCGAGGCGCAGCTCGCGCTCGCCGCGAACCCTCAGCACGCCGAGGCGCGGTCCCTCGTCGAGGCCTGCAACGCGCCCACCGTGCGGACGGCGTCCATCGGCTCCACGCGCAAGCCCGCCCGCGTCGCCACTTCCCGGCCCGTGGTCCGGACGGGAAACGACGGCGAGGCGCGGAGGCTGCTCGCCGACGGAAACCAGAAGCTGCTGGCGCAGGACCTCTCGGGCGCGGTGGCGCTCTACCAGAAGGCACTGACGCTGCAGCCTTCGCCCCAGGTCCTCGGGGGGCTCTACCGCAGCATGGGGATCGCCTTCACCCGCCAGGGGAACATCGAGGAAGGCGCCCATTACTACCGGCTTTATCTCCCGCTTTGCGCGAATCCGGCAGAACGTGCGCAGCTGCAGAAGGTGCTCGACGATTACGATTCGCGACGGCGCTAGATGTGGGCGCCAGTCACACCGAGTCCATTGTAGACGATGACAGCATTGAACCTGTAGATTCCCTCGCCCAAGGGGGCAACCCGGTGGATATCCGCACTCTCGTAGTCGATGACGATCAGGACTCCTGCGACCTGATCGAACGCATCCTGAAGAAGGAAGGTTACCGGGTCACTACCCTGACCGATCCGCGCAAGGTGGAGGAAGAGCTGCGCAAGAGCGACGTGCACCTGGCCATCGTCGATCTGAAGATGCCGGACCTGTCGGGGCTCGATGTCGCGCAGATCATCAAGCGGCACGACACGGACTGCTCGGTGATTCTCATGACCGGGTACGCGACCCTGGACTCCGCGGTGGGCGCCCTGCGCTACGGCGTGGTCGACTATCTGAAGAAGCCGGTGCGCGAGGACGAGCTGGTCGGGGCGGTGAACCGGGCGCTGGCGGCGAAGGGGCTCTCCCTGCTGCCGGAGGAGGAGCTGCACCGGAACATCGGCACGGCGATCCGCGACCTGCGCAAGAAGCGCGCGCTGACCCTGAAGCAGCTGGCGAAGCGGACGGGGCTCTCCGTCTCGCTGCTTTCGCAGATCGAGCGGGCGGAGAGCAGCGCCAGCGTGACCTCTCTCTACAAGATCGCGCACGCCCTGAAGATCCGGCTGCCGGAGCTGTTCGCGCGCGTCTGAAGGAGCGGGAATGATCCGCGGCCTGCACGGGCTCTTCTACACTTCCGAGCCGGAGGCGATGCGCGCGTTCCTGCGGGACAAGATGCAGCTTCCCTGGACCGACGTGGGCGAGGGGTGGCTGATCTTCGACCTGCCCCAGGCGGACGTCGGGGTGCATCCGACGGAGGAATCGGGAGGGACGCCTTCCGGCACGCACGACGTGTCGTTCTACTGCGATGACATCGACGGCACCGTCGCCGGGCTGAAGGCCCGCGGCGTGCAGTTCAGGGGAGAGATCGAGGACCGTGGGTACGGGAGGGTGACGTACTTCACCATGCCCGGCGGCGTCGAAGTGCAGCTGTATGAGCCGCGGTACCGGAAGCGCACGCCCCAGGCGCACGCTTCCGCCGATCGGCCGCGCGTGAATCGCAAGGCTCGCGAAGTGACCCGCAGCGCCGCCGGGAAGAAGGTCGGCCGTGGCGCCCGGAAGGGCGGCCAGGTGAAGAAGCTGCGCCGCTAGCCCGGCGGCCAACAATCTCTCCCCAATCAAGCGGGCCTGGGCTACTTCAGCACCACCAGCACGTCGCCTTCGTTGACCGGCTGCGTCTCCTTGCAGCGGATCTCCGCGACCTTGCCGTCCTCCGGCGCCTCCACCGGCATCTCCATCTTCATGCTCTCGAGGATCACCAGCACGTCGCCGGCCTTCACCTCCTCGCCGACCTTCTTTTCGATCTTCCATACGGTGCCGGTGATGTGCGCGGGGACGTCGGGCATGTCAGAGCCTCTCCAGGAAATGGGTGTCCAGCTCGCCTCTGGCGAAGGCGTCGCTTCCCAGCGCCTTGAGGTGGGTGGGGATGTTCGTCTTCACGCCTTCGACGGCGAATCGCTCCAGCGCTGAACGCATGCGGGCGATCGCCCGCGCGCGCGTCTCGGCGAACGCGATCACCTTCGCCAGCAAGGAATCGTAGTAGGGCGTCACGGTGTCGCCCGCGCGGTAGCCCGCGTCGATGCGGATGCCGTCATGGAAAGCGCCGTCCGCCGGCACCGGCGTCTCGAAGCGCTTCACCGGACCCGGCGAGGGGAAGAACTTCACCGGGTCCTCGGCATTGATCCGGCACTCGATGGCATGCCCGCGCGGGTTGAGGTCGTCCTGGCCGACGGGGAGCTTCTCTCCCGCGGCGACGCGGAGCTGCAGCTGCACCAGGTCCAGCCCTGTGGTCGCCTCGGTGATCGGGTGCTCGACCTGGAGGCGCGCGTTCAGCTCGATGAAGTAGACGTCATCCCCGACCAGGAGGAACTCGCAGGTGCCGGCGTTCGCATAGCCGACCGCGCGCGCCGCCCGCAGACCCGCATCGAGCAGCTTGTGCAGCAGGCGCGGGCGCGGCTCCGGAAGCTCGAACGCGGGCGGCGGAGCCTCCTCGATGATCTTCTGGTGCCGCCGCTGAATGGAGCACTCGCGCGCGCCGATCGCCAGCGTGAGATGGCCGTCGCCGAAGATCTGCACCTCGACGTGCCGCGGCTTCTCGAAGTACCGCTCGAGGTAGACCGCGTCCTTCCCGAACGAGGCCCGGGCCCGATCCGCGCACGCGCGCAGCGCCTTGAGCAATTCGGGCTCGCTGCGCGCCACCTGCATGCCGATCCCGCCGCCGCCGCCCGCCGCCTTCACCAGCAGCGGATACCCGATCGACGCCGCCGACGCCTTCGCCGCCACTTCCTCGGCGACGTGCCCCTCGGAGCCGGGGACCACCGGCACGCCGGCCGCGCGCATCACCGCCCGCGCCTGCGCCTTGTCCTTGATGGCGCGCATCGCTCCGGGAGGCGGGCCGACGAAGACGATCCCGGCGTCGGCGCAGGCCTGGGCGAACTCCGCCTGCTCGGAGAGGAAGCCGTACCCAGGGTGGATCGCCTGCGCTCCGGTCTGCCGCGCCGCCGCGATCACCTTCGCGCCGTCGAGATAGCTCTCGCGCGGCGGCGGCGGGCCGAGGCGCACCGCCTCGTCGCAGGCCTGCACGTGCAGCGCGGTCGCGTCGGCATCCGAGTACACCGCGACGGTCCTGACGCCGAGCGCCCGGGCGGCTCGCGCCACCCTGCAGGCGATCTCGCCGCGGTTGGCGATCAGGATCTTTTCGAACACGCCGTCAAGCCCTCCGGAAAGGCGCGCAGTCTACTCCAGAAGATCCGGCGTGCGCTGCGTTGACCAAGCTCTCACAGGAGGCTTAGTCTCCGGTTCGACGCGAGGGACGATGCGCACGGCGAGAGCAAAGAACCAGCGGACGAGGATGCGCCGGGGTCCCGCCCTGGTGGTCGATCTCTCCTCCGTGCGCGCGCAGAAGCGGCGCGAGATGGCCGAGCGCCGGGTGCGCGACGCGATGGACGAGAACCGCGCCGCCCTCTCCCGGCTCTTCGCCAGCGGGCTGATCTTCACCCAGAAGGGCGCGCGCGCCGGCCGCGATCTGCTGCTCGCGCACCAGACGCTCTTGCGCACCGCGGACCTCTTCGCCCGCCTCGTCGAACCGAGCGCCCGCGACGACGCGGCGCTGAAGCACCGCGCGGAGGAGGTCTTCGCGCACCTCGACTCGCAGCTCGCGCGCACCGCCCAGCTCACCGCGCGCACCGGCGAGTTCCTGTCGGGACGCGGCCGCGAGTAACGCGGCAAGACCGGTCAGCGGCGACGCATCAGCCTGAGCCTGCGCCGGCGCTTGCGGTTGTTACTCCCCATTGCGCAGGAACGTCGGGATGTCCAGCTCGTCCTCCGACGCGCCGGTCATCTGCCGCAGCTCTTCCCAGGAGATGTGCCGCACCGGCTTCTCCCCTGGCTGCCGCGGGGGCGGCGCGGGCGTCACCCGGGCAGGGCCGGAACCGGCGGCGGGCGCCGGCGTCGCCGCACGGCGGACCTCCGGCGTGCGCTGCGCCGCCGGATGACGCGCCGCCACCGGCTCGTTCGCCGGCATCGCCAGCGACCCCTGCGCGGGGCCGCGCACCTGCCGGGTTGCGTCCATCCGCTCGATGCGCCGCGCGTCCCGCGAGGTGAACCCGGTGGCGATCACGGTGATCTTCAACCGGTCGCCCATCTCGTCGTCGATCACGCTGCCGAAGATGATGTTCGCATCCTCGTGCGCCGCCTCCTGGATCAACGAGCAGGCCTGGTTCACCTCCACCAGGGTCATGTTCGCGCCACCGGTGATGTTGATCAGGATGCCGGTCGCGCCGTCGATCTGCACGTCCTCGAGGAGCGGACTCTCCACCGCCATCCTCGCCGCCACCAGCGCGCGGGTGTCGCCCCCGGCGGTCCCGGTGCCCATCAGCGCCACGCCCATGTTGCTCATGATCGTGCGCACGTCCGCGAAGTCGACGTTGATCAGCCCGGGGATGGTGATCAGGTCGGAGATGCCCTGCACCGCGTTGAGCAGCACCTCGTCCGCCTTCTTGAAGGTGTCGAGGAGCGTGGTCTTCTCGTCGGCGACCGCGAGCAGGCGCTGGTTGGGAATGGTGATCAGCGTGTCCACGGCGTTCTTCAGCTCGGCGATGCCGTGGTCCGCCTGCTTCAGGCGCCGCTTGCCCTCGAACATGAAGGGCTTCGTCACCACGCCCACCGTCAGCGCGCCCACGCTGCGCGCGATGTCCGCGATGATCGGCGCGCCGCCCGTGCCGGTGCCGCCGCCCATTCCGGCGGTGACGAACACCATGTCGGCGCCTTCCAGCGCCGCGGCGAGCTTCTCCCGGTCCTCCAGCGCCGCCTGGCGCCCGATCTCCGGGTTCGCTCCGGCGCCCAGGCCCTTGGTCACCATCGCGCCGATCTGGATCTTCGTCCCGGCGCGGTTGTGCTGCAGTGCCTGACTGTCGGTGTTCGCCGCGATGAAGTCCACGCCGGTGAGGCCGGCGAGAATCATCGTGTTCAGCGCGTTCCCCCCGCCGCCGCCCACACCGATCACCTTGATCTTCGCGCCGAGCTCGTTCGTCGTCTCGTCCATGACCCCTCCTCGCATCTAGAACAGCTCCTTGACCCAGCTGAGAAATCGCTCCCGAACCGACGCCCCGTCGCCCTGCCCCAGATAGGCGCGGTTCTCCTTGCCCTGCCTCGCGCCGTAGATCAGCAGGCCCACCGCGGTGGCGTGCTGCGGGCTCTTCACCACGTCGGTCAGGCCGCCGATCCCGCGGGGCAGCCCGCGCCGCACCGGCAGGCCGAGCACTTCCTCCGCCAGCTCGGGCATCCCGTGCAGGTTGGTGGTACCTCCTGTAAGCACGGCCCCGCTGGCGAGCAGCTCCTCCTGGCCCGCCTTCTGGATCTCGCGCTGCACCAGGCGGAAAAGCTCCTCCACCCGGGGCTCGATGATCTCGCAGAGGATGCGCCGGTTCAGCACCCGGGGCGCACGCCCGCCCACGCTGGGCACCTCGATGGTGTCGTCCTTGTCCAGGCTGGCGCTCTGCGCGCTGCCGAACTTGACCTTGATCTTCTCCGCCTCGACCATCGGCGTGCGCAGCCCCACCGCGATGTCGTTGGTCAGGTGGTTGCCGCCCAGCGGGATGACGCTGGTGTGCTGGATGGCGCCGCCGGAGAAGATGGCGAGGTCGGTGGTGCCGCCGCCGATGTCCACCAGCGCGACGCCCAGTTCCTTCTCCTCCTCCGCCAGCACCGCTTCCGCCGAGGCGAGCGGCTCGAGCACGATGTCCACCACCGAGAGCCCGGTGCGGCCGCAGCACTTGACGATGTTCTGCGCGCTGGAGACCGCCGCGGTGACGATGTGCACCTTGGCTTCCAGGCGCACGCCGCTCATCCCCAGCGGCTCGCGGATCCCGTCCTGCTCGTCGATGATGTACTCCTGCGGGAGCACGTGCAGGATCTCGCGGTCCTGGGGGATGTTGATCGCCCGCGCCGCGTCGAGCACCCGCTCCAGGTCGCCCTGCCGCACTTCCTTGTCCTTCACCGCCACCACGCCCTGCGAGTTGAACCCCCGGATGTGCCCGCCGGCGATGCCGGCATAGACGGCGCTGATCTCCGCGCCCGCCATCAGCTCGGCTTCCTCCACCGCCTTGTGGATGGAGGAGACCGTGGCGTCGATGTTGATCACCACGCCCTTGCGCAGCCCGCGCGAGGGATGGGTCCCGATCCCGATCACGTTGATCCCGTCGGGGCCGACCTCGCCCACGATGCAGCAGATCTTGGTGGTCCCGATGTCCAGCCCGACGATGATTTCGCCCTTTTTCTGCGCCATGGTCGGCTACCTCTTGTCGGCCAGGGTGGCGGCGGCCTGATCGGGGCGCGCCGGGTTGTCCAGATCGATTCGCGCGGCGCGCTCCCCGCGGCGGGCCAACGCCGCGCGCACCTGCGCGAGCCGCTGCAGCTTCAGCGAGATCTCGCTCGAGCCAAGGCGCACTTCCTGGACGGCGGTCCCGTCGTGCGCGAAGAGGGTGAACCCGCCGGCCTCGTCGAGGCGGACCTCGGAGACGGCGGAGATGGCGAAGCCCGCGGCCCGCCAGGTGTCGAGCAGGTGCAGGGCGCCGAACAGCCGCAGCTGCGCCTCCGGCTTGCGGTCCGCCCAGGCCTCGCGCGACAGCCCGGTGAGGATGGGCAGGTCCAGCGCGTCTTCCGGCGATGCCCGCTTGAAGAGGCGGCCCTCGTCGTCGAGGACGTAGAGCCCGCCGAGCTGGACCAGCGCCGCCGGCCGGTGCTCGACGATGCTCGCCACCACCTCGCCCGGAAGCCGGCGATCCAGCCGCACCGAAGAGACCCAGGGATGCCCCTGGATCGCGCGCGCCGCGCGGGAGAGATCGGCGCGGAACAAGTTGTCGCCCAGCTTCAACCCGCTGCGCTGGACCAGCTCCGTTTCGCTGGCATGGATCAGCCCGGTGAAGCGGATCTCGCGCACCGCGAACGCCTCCGAGGCCGTGGCCCACCGCCAGGCCTCCCAGGCCCCGAGGCTGAGCCCCGCGCTCACCGCGGCCGCCGCCAGCGTCCGCAGCGCCGCGCCCAGCACCGACTTCCAGGCGGCGCGGTCGCGCTCCGCCGCCGCCCTGCGCACCTGTGCCATCTGCAAAGCCTTGAAGGTCATGGCTGCACCCGCAGGCAGGACTTCGCCGGATCGGAGATCTCGAACGGCTGCACCTCCTGGCCCAGGAGCGCCGGGAGGACCTGGTACGGCTCCAGCTCGGGCGGCAGCGGCGGGTCGAAGTCCCCGACCAGCCGCACCTCGGGCTTCAGCTCCACGCCGGAGGCGGCCAGCACCGCGCGCCGGGCGCTGACGATCAGCTCGATCACGTCGGCCGCCTTCGCTCCGCCGAGGTTGACGATGAAGTTCGCGTGCCGCTCGCTGATCTGCGCGCCGCCCACCGTCCTGCCCTTCAGGCCGGCCTTCTCGATCAGGCGGCCGGCGAACTCGCCCGGCGGATTGACGAAGACCGAGCCGGAGTTCGGCATCGCGAGCGGCTGGGTGGCGCGGCGCCGGTCGACGTCCGCCTTCGCCACGCGCTGCTGCTCCAGCAGCTCGCCTTCCGAGCCACGCCGGATCCTGCAGCGGGCCCGGGTCAGCACCGTCCCGCGGGGCAGCTCGCAATGGCGGTAGGCGAGATGCAGATCCTTCGCGTCGACCCAGCGCAGCCCCGACGGCGTGGCCACTTCCGCCGCCAGCAGATGGTCGGCCATGCAGCCCGCGGGTGTTCCCGCGTTCATCGCCACCAGCCCGCCGACGGTGCCGGGGATGCCCGCCGCCCAGGCGACGCCCACTCCGCGCTGCTCCCTGGAAAGGGAGAGAAAGCGCGCGATGGGCGCGCCGGCGCCGAGGGTGAGGACTACGTGGTCGCCGGCCTCCTCCACTTCCTCGGAGGCGAAGTCCTGGCCGAGGCGCAGCACGGCGCCGTTCACGCCCGCGTCGCCGACGATGGTATTCGCGCCGCCGCCCAGGGAGAACCAGGGCATGCCCGCGGCGGAGAGGATTCCCAGCACCTCGACGAGCGACCGGGGATCGCCCGGCTTGACCCAGACCCTCGCCGGCCCACCGACGCGCACGCTGGTGCGCGGCGCCAGCGGCGCCTGCTCCACCACCTCGCCGCGGGCCGCGCGGCGCAGGTCGGCGATCAGCGCCGTCACTTGAGCAGCTCCAGCAGCTCTTCGCCCACGTGGGTGATGTCGCCGGCGCCGAGCGTGAGGACCAGATCTCCCTCGCGCGCCTTCTCCCGCAGCTTCTTCGCCAGCTCGCCCCGCTCGGCGAAGCTCACGTCCCGGTGCCCGCAGGCCCGGACCGCCTCGTGCAGCTTCGCTCCGCTGACGCCGGGAATGGCGTCCTCGCCGGCCGCGTAGATCTCGGTGAGCAGCAGGCTGTCGGCGTCGTTGAAAGCGGTGGCGAACTCCCCGAGCAAATCCCGGGTCCGGGTGTAGCGGTGCGGCTGGAACGCGCAGACGATGCGCCGGTGCGGGAAGCTGGCGCGCGCGCCGGCCAGCGTCGCCCGGATCTCCGCCGGATGGTGTCCGTAGTCGTCCACCACCGTGATGCCCTTCATCTCGCCGCGGACGGTGAAGCGCCGCTGGACGCCGGCGAACTCCTTCAGCGCCTCGGCGGTGACCTTGAAGGAGATCCCCAGCTCGTGCGCCACCGCGCAGCAGGCGAGCGCGTTGAGGACGTTGTGCACGCCCACCATGTGCAGCGTCACCTCTCCCTCCTGCTTGCCCTTGTAGGAGACGGTGAAGCGCGACTGGAAGGGCCCGTGCCGGATGTCGTCGGCCCGCCACTCCGCCTGGGGCGAGATGCCGTAGGTGGTGTGGCGCTTGCCGATGCGCGGGATCAGGTGCTGCACCACCGGATGGTCGACGCAGAGCACCGCCAGCCCGTAGAACGGCACCCGGTCGGCGAAGTCCACGAACGCCTGCTGCAGCGCCTCCACCGTCCCGTAGTAGTCGAGGTGCTCGGGGTCGACGTTGGTGATCACCGCGATCGCCGGCGAGAGGCGGAGGAAGGATCCGTCGCTCTCGTCCGCCTCCACCACCATCAGCTGGCCCTTGCCGAGCTTGGCGTTCGATCCCAAGGCATTCAGCTTGCCGCCGACGACCGCAGTCGGGTCGAGCTTCGCGTGCGCCAGCACGGTGGCGATCAAGGAGGTGGTGGTGGTCTTTCCGTGCGAGCCGGCGATGGCCACGCCTTCCTTGAGGCGCATCAGCTCGGCGAGCATCTCGGCGCGCGGGATCACCGGGATCCCGCGATCCCGGGCGACGATCACCTCGGGATTGGTCTTGCGCACCGCGCTGGAGGTGACCACCACGTCCACGTCGGAAACCACGTTCTCCGCCCGGTGCCCGATGGCGATGACGCCACCGAGCGAGGCGAGGCGTTTGGTGATCTCGCTCTCCTTCAGGTCGGATCCGGTCACCCGATAGCCCAGGTTCAGGAGGAGCTCGGCGATGCCGCTCATGCCGATTCCCCCGATCCCGACGAAGTGGACCTTGACCTTCTTGTTGCGAAACACGTTGGGCCTCTCCGGCTCACGTACTGCGAATGTACTCGATTCGATCTACGATAATCAATAGCCGCCCTTGGGTGGATTCTACTTTCGCGCCGGCGGCAAATGCCGCCCCTCCCGCACCAGCCTGTCCCGGCAAAGGGACACGCAGACATCGGCGATCTCCCGCGCCGCTTCCGGCCTGCCCAGCACCCCGCTCGCCCTCGACATCCGCGCCAGCCGGCTCCGGTCGCCCTCGAGCCGGCGCAGCTCGTCCGCGAGCTTGCCCGTGGTCAGGTCCTTCTCCTGGATCAGCAGCGCCGCCCCGGCGTCGACCAGGCTGTGCGCGTTCACGGTCTGGTGATCGTCGGCGGCGAAAGGGAAAGGCACCAGGATCGCCGGCTTCTTGCAGACGGTCAGCTCGGCGATGGTGGTGGCGCCGGCGCGGCAGACGAGGAGGTCCGCCCCGGCATATGCCCGGGGCATGTCGTCGATGAAGGCGACCGCCTCCGCTTCCAACCCGGTGGCGCGCAGCGCCTGGTAGCGCGCCGCGATCTCCGGCTGGTCCTTCACCCCCGTCTGGTGCAGGATCTGAAGACGCGAGCCGATCGAGGGCGCGAGCAACTCCAGCGCTTCCGCGACGCGCAGGTTGAGCACGTGCGCCCCCTGCGAACCGCCGGTGACGAAGATGCTCAGGCGCTCGCCGGGGGGCTTGGAGTGCAGGTAGTTGTCGAGGAACGCGCGGCGGATGGGATTGCCGAGCAGGTGCGTCTTGCGCGCCGGGAAGCTCGCCTCCGCCTCGGGGAAGGCGATGAAGATCGCGTCGACGATCCGCCCCAGGGTCCGGTTGGTGAAGCCGGGGAGCGCGTTCTGCTCCTGGATGGCGGTGGGCATGCGCAAGAGCCAGGCGACGAGCACCACCGGGCCGCTCGAGTAGCCGCCGACTCCGATCACCACGTCGGGGTCGAACCGCTTGAGGATGCGCAGCGACTGCCAGAACGCGCGCGGCAGGCGGAAGAGCCCGCGAAAGAGGCCGCGCAGACCCATCCGCTTGAGCGGGCCGACATCGATCAGCTGCAACGGGTAGCCCGCCCTCGGCACCTCGCGGGCCTCGATGCCGCGCGCCGAGCCGACGAAGAGCACGTCGTTGCGGGGATGGCGCGTCTTCACCTCCTCGCCCAGGGCGAGGCCGGGGAAGAGGTGGCCTCCCGTTCCGCCGCCGGCGACGAGCATCCTCATCGCTGCGCTCCCGCGCCGCGGCGGAGGAAGCCGCCGGCCCCGCCGCTGACGGAGAGGAGGATGCCGGCGGCGGCACAGGAGGCGATCACCGACGACATGCCGTAGGAGAGGAACGGCAGGGCCATGCCCTTGGTGGGAAGCAGCGCCAGCGCCATGCCCGCGTTCACCAGCGCCTCCACCCCGAGCAGCAGGGTGAGGCCGAGCGCGACCCAGCAACCGAAGGCGTCGGGAGAGGCGTACGCGGCCCGGATTCCCCTCCAGACGATGGCGGCGAAGAGCACCAGCACCGCGGCCACGCCGGCGAATCCCAGCTCCTCGCCGACGATGCTGAGGATGAAGTCGGTGTGCGCGGCGGGAAGGAAGAACAGCTTCTGCCGGCTCTCGCCGAGGCCCACGCCGAGGGTCCCGCCGGCGCCGAAGCCGAGCAGCGACTCCACCGTCTGGTAGCCGTGGCCGCGGGGGTCCTTCCAGGGATCGAGAAAGGTGAGCACGCGCTGGATCCGGTACGGCGACTTCCAGATCAGCACGGCGGCGACGGGCGCCAGGGCGCCGGCCATGGCGAGCAGCCAGGTGAGCCGTGCGCCCGCGACGAAGAGCAACGCGAAGGTGACCACGCCGAGCACCACGGCGGTGCCGAAGTCCGGCTCCAGCATCAAGAGGACGCCGAAGACTGCGAGCATGATCAGGTGCGGCAGGAAGCCGACCGAGAAGACGCGGATGCGCTCCTGCTTCTTCGCCAGGGAGCGCGCGAGCCAGAGCACCAGCGAGATCTTCGCCAGCTCGCTGGGCTGGAAGGTCAAGGGACCGAGCTGGATCCAGCGCCGCGCTCCGCCCGCTGCGTGGCCGAGCCCCGGGGCGTGCACCAGCGCGAGGAGGGCCAGCGAGACGAGCACCAGGGGGACCGCGAGCCCCTCCAGACGGCGGTAGCCGAGCTTCATCACCGCGAGCAGGGTGACGAGCCCGATCAGCGCCCCGACGGCCTGGCGCTTGAAGAACCAGAGCGGATCGCCGAGCCGCGCACCGGCGTAGACCGCGCTGGCGCTGTAGACCATCACCACCCCGAACGCGACCAGCAGCAGCACGGCGACGAGCAGCAAAGGGTCGTAGCGCAGCACCGGCCGCAGTTGCTCCGAGCGCTGCCGCGCGACGCGCGCTCCGGCGACGGCGGACGCGTTCACGAGAGCCCCCGCACCAGCGCCTTGAACTGATCGCCGCGATCCTCGAAGTTGCGGAACTGGTCGTAGGAGGCGCAGGCAGGAGAGAGCAGCACCACGTCGCCGGGCCGGGCCTTCTTCCGGGCGCGCCGGACGGCGGTGGCGAGATCGGAGCAGGGGTCGATCTCGGCCACCCCGCCCAGCTCCGCCGCGATGGCGGCCGCGTCCTCGCCGATGGTGAAGATGGTCTTCACCCGGCCGCGGACGAGATCGCGCAGCGGCGCGTAGGGGGCGCCCTTTCCCCGCCCGCCCATGATGATGTGGACGTTGGCCGGGAAGGCAGTGAGCGACTTCTCCACGCTGTCGACGTTGGTGGCCTTGGAGTCGTTGATCCATTCCACTCCAGACAGCTCCCGCACCGGCTCCAGCCGGTGCGGGAGCCCCGGGTAAGAGTCGAGCCCTTTCTGGAGCGAATCAGAAGAAACACCGAAGTGCCGCGCCAGCAGGCAAGCCGCAAACGCGTTCTCCTTGTTGTGCACGCCGCGAAGGGTCGCGACGCGGAGCTCCAGGTCCACCCCATCGATCCGCAGTTGATCGTCAGAATCGAAGAGAACGCGCCGGACACCGGGGTTCGTCTTCATCGCCCGCACACGCGCATCGGCGGCATTGATCGCCGCCATATCCCCGACCCGCTGGTTGGCGAAAATCCGCGCCTTCGCCGCCGCGTACGCCTCCAGCGACGGATACCGGTCGAGGTGATCCGGCGTGACGTTCAGCACCGTCGCCACCGCGCACCGCAGCGACACGATCGACTCGAGCTGGTAGCTGGACAGCTCACAGACCGTCGCATCCAGCCGCTCCCCGGAGAGCACGCGCTCGCTGAGCGCCGTCCCCAGGTTGCCGCCGGTGAACACGCGCAACCCCGCCGTCGAGAGGAGATGCCCGCACAGCGCCGTGCTGGTGCTCTTCCCGTTCGTTCCGGTGATCCCGACGATCGGCTCCTCGATGAACCGCGACGCCAGCTCCACCTCCCCGATCACCTCGATCCGCCGCGCGTGCGCCTCGGCGAACAGCGGCAACGAAAGCGGAACGCCCGGGCTCGCCACCACCAGATCGATCCCCCGCAGCGACTCGGGGACCACCCGGCGCAGCTCCCCCTGGAACGGCAAGTCCTTGTCGTCCGCCGCCGCCACCTCCGCCCCGCGCGCGCGCAGGAGCCGGGCCGCGGCGTCGCCGCTCTTCCCCAGCCCCACCACCAGCGCATGTCTCCCGGAGAGGTTCATCTCAGCTTCAGCGATGCCAGCGCAGTGAGCGCGAGGATGATGGAGACGATCCAGAAGCGGACGATGATCTTCGGCTCCGCCCAGCCCTGCAGCTCGAAGTGGTGGTGGATCGGCGCCATGCGGAAGACCCGGCGCCCGGTGCGCTTGAACCAGAACACCTGCACCATCACCGAGACGATCTCCGCGAAGAAGACGCCGTGGATGATGGCGCTGTCCACCTCGTTCTTGGTGAGCACCGCGAGGGCGCCGAGGCCGCCGCCGAGCGCGAGCGAGCCGACGTCGCCCATGAACACGCTGGCCGGGTAGGTGTTGAACCAGAGAAAGCTGATCCCCGCCCCGGCCATCGCGGCGCAGAAGACGGCAAGCTCCGCCGCGCCGGGGATGTGCGGGATCAACAGGTAGTCGGCGATGTTCAGCCCGCGGATGGTGGCCCCGGCGAGATAGGCGAGGAGCATGAAGGTGAGCGCGCTGACGATGGTGGGGCCGATGGCGAGGCCATCGAGCCCGTCGGTCAGGTTCACCGCGTTCGAGGTGCCCACGATCACGACGAAGGCGATGGGCAGGTAGATCCACCAGGGCAGCACCGGGTTGAACAGCTTCACCTTCACGAACGGCAGGGAGAGGCGCGTGTCGAGGGTGAGGGTGCCCGTCTTCCAGTCGACGAAGAAGATGGCGATGACCGCGACGAAGATGAGGGTCTGCCCGATCAGCTTCTTGCGCCCGGCCAGCCCTTTGGAGTTGCGCTTGCTGAACTTCAGGTAGTCGTCGACGAATCCGATGGCGCCGAAGCCGAGGGTGAAGATCAGCGCCGCCCAGACCATCCGGTTCGTCAGGTCGGCGAACAGCAGGGTGCCGAGCAGCATCGCCCAGAGGATCAGGCCGCCGCCCATCGAGGGGGTGCCGGTCTTCTTCTGGTGCGCCTCCGGCGTGTCCTCGCGCACGTTGCTGGCGCCCCGCTGCAGCCTGCGCAGGGCTTCGATGTAGCTGGGTCCGAGCAAGAGGCCGATCATCAGCGAGACCAGCCCCGCCATCAGCATGCGGAACGTCGGGTATCGCAGGACGTTGAAGATCGGGATGCGATCCGAAAACGGGAACAGGAGGTTGTAGAGCATCACTGAGCTCCTGCGAGCGGATCGCTGATGCGCTCCATCTTCATTCCGCGCGAGCCTTTCACCAGGACGACGTCCTCGGGCCGCACCCGGGCCTCCACGAGCCGCACGGCCTCCGCGGGATCGTCGGTGTACTCGATGCACTCGGCGGGCAGGCCCGCCTCCTGCGCGCCCTCCCCCAGCGCGCGGGCGCGGGTGCCGAAGCAGACCAGCAGCGAAAGCCCGGCGCCGGCGGCGAAGCGGCCGACGTCGCGGTGCAGGTCGAGCTCGGTGGGCCCCAGCTCCAGCATGTCTCCCAGGACCGCGATGGCCCGGCCCTTTCCCTTCACCAGATGCGTGAGCGTGAGCAGCGCCGCCTTGGCGCTGCTCGGATTCGCGTTGTAGCAGTCGTCGATCAACAGCGCGCCGCCCGGCATCTGCACCGGGCGCATCCGCCGGCCGGGCGTGGTCGCGTTGGCCAGCCCGCGCAAGATGATCTCCGCGTCGAGCCCGAGGGCGAGCCCCACCGCGGCGGCCGCCGTCGCGTTGAGCCCGTTGTGCGTGCCGATCAGCTTCAGCTCCACCGTCCGCCGCTCGCCGCCGAATTCCATCTCCACCCGCAACCCGGGACCGCCGTGGTGGGCGGAGATCAGGCGGACGTCGCTTCCGTACGAGGCGCCAAAAGTGACCAGCTTCCGCCGGGAGAGCTTCGCCTGCGCCAGCACCCGCGCGTCGTCCGCGTTCGTGATTGCCACCGCGCCATCGCGGAGCGCGTGGTACAGCTCGCCCTTGGCGTGCGCCACGCCGTCCACCGTCCCGCAGCCTTCGAGGTGGACGGGACCGACGTTGGTGATCACCCCGACGTCGGGGTCGGCCCACTGCGCCAGCCGGGCGATCTCGCCCAGGTGGTTCATCCCGCATTCGATCACCGCGTAGCGGTGCCCGTCGCCCAGGCGCAGCAGGGTGAGCGGGACACCGATCTCGTTGTTCAGGTTGCCCTCGGTCTTCAGCGTCGGGCCCGCCGCGGAGAGCACCTCGGCGATCAGCTCCTTGGTGCTGGTCTTGCCGGTCGATCCGGTGATGGCCACCAGCTGCAGCGAGGTCTGCCTGCGGCGCCAGGCCGCCGCCAGCGCGCCGAGCGCGCGCCCGGTGTCCACCGCGGTGAGGAGCGCGGCCTGCTTCGCCTGCGCCTTCGCCTTGGCCAGCGCGTCCACCGGGACCAGCGCGCCCGCGGCGCCTCCCTGCACCGCCTGACCCACGAAGTCGCTGCCGTCGAAGTTCTCCCCGCGCAGCGCGACGAAGAGGCCGCCGCGCACCGGCTTGCGCGAGTCGGTGAACGCGCCTTCGAAAGGCCCGCCGGGCACCGCGACCCGCGCGCCCGCGGCCCAGGCCACCTGTTCCGCCGTGAAGCGTGCGCCGCTCACCGCGAGAGATCCTCGAGCGCGCGCCGCGCCTCGGCCCGGTCGTCGAACGGCCGCTTCTCCTTGCCGACGATCTGGTAGTCCTCGTGGCCCTTCCCGGCGATCAGCACCGCATCGCCGGGCCGGGCGCACTGCAGCGCCAGAGCGATGGCCTCGCGGCGGTCCGGCAGCACGCAGTAGCCCGGCAGCCCCATGCGCGCGTGCCGCGGCTCCAGCCGGGTCTTGCCGCTGCGCGCGAGCCCGGGCTCGATCTCCGCCAGGATGGCCAGCGGATCCTCGGTGCGGGGGTTGTCGCTGGTGGCGACGACCAGGTCGGCCCTCGAGCCCGCCGCTTCCCCCATCAAGGGACGCTTGCCGCGGTCGCGGTCGCCGCCGCAGCCGAACACGCAGACGATCCGCGGCGCGGCCGCCGCCTTGAGCGCGTCGAGCACCCGCGCGAGCGCATCGTCGGTGTGCGCATAGTCGACCAGCACCACCCGGCCGCCCCGATCCGGCACCCGTTCCAGCCGCCCGGGCGCGCCGGGGCATTCGGGGACCACGCCGACGATGTCGCGCAGCGGGACGCCGCTCCCGGCCAGCAAGCCGATGGACGCGAGCAGGTTCTCCGCGTTGTGAGCGCCGATCAGCGGGCTCTCGACGATAACCAGGCCCGAGTCGAGGGGCGCGGCGGTGCGGAGCCGGAAACGGACGCCGCCGAGATCGCTCTGCACCTGCTCGGCGGAGAGCGCCGCCCCCGCCGCGCCGCGCACGGTGAAGCCGAGCCCGAACGGGACCTCGCGCGCGAGCGCCGCGACGCGGGGATCGTCGAAGTTCAGCACCGCCGGAGCGCCTCGGGGCAGGAGCTCGCGGAAGAGTTTGGCCTTCGCGTCGAAGTACGCCTCCAGCGACCCATGGTAGTCGAGATGGTCGCGGGTGAGGTTGGTGAAAGCGGCTCCCGCGAACGTGCACCCGGCCGCGCGCTCCTGGCTGAGCGCGTGGCTGGAGACCTCCATCGCCACCACCTGCGCTCCCGCGTCCAGCATGCGCCGCAGCAGCTCCTGGAGCTCGTGGGATTCCGGCGTGGTGTGGGTGGCGGGGAGGTGCCCGCCGGGCCAGCGCGACTCCACGGTCCCGATCAGGCCGGTGCCCAGCCCGCGGGCCGCGGAGATCTGCTCGACCAGGTACGCGGTGGTGGTCTTCCCGTTCGTGCCGGTCACCCCGAACAGGGAGAGACGCCTCGACGGCTCTCCGTAGAAGCGCGACGCGGCGATCGAGAAGGCACGGCGAGGATTCGGGGCGACGACCACCGGCACTTGAAGATCGAGCTGCCGCGCGGCCAGCACCGCCGCGGCGCCGCGCCCGACGGCCTGCGCCGCGAACTGCGCGCCGTCCGCGTTCACCCCGGGGAGCGCGGCAAACAGCGCCCCGGGCACGGCCCGCCGCGAGTCGACCGCGAGCGCGCGCACGTCCACCTGCGCGGCGCCGGCAGGCACCGTGGCGTCCACTCCCGCGAACAGATCCCGCAGCAACACCGTCCCTCCGGGGCTTCTCGTCCGACCCTCCCGAATACGCCCGCTAACCCGGCGGCGCCAGAACGACCTTCACCCTTGCACCGCGCTTGACAATCGCTCCCGCGCGCGGCGATTGCGCGATCGCCCTTCCGCTCCCGCGCAGCTCCGGCTCCAGCGAAGCCTGTCCCAGCCGGCGCATCGCGGACCGCGCGCCCAGTCCGGAAACGTCGGGGACCACGGCATGCCCTGGGCGGGCCGTGGGCTCCGGCTGTGGAGAGGCGACCTCCGCCGCAGGGACCGGCGCGAGCGTGGAGGCGAGCAAGGGGGCCGTCTCCTTCACCTGCTCCGGCATCACGTCGAGCTGCCGGAGGGCCTCGTCCGCGATGGCGCCCCAGGCGGGCGCGGCCACCATGCCTCCGGTAACGTCGGCGCCTGCGCCCTCCGGCTCGTCGATGGCGACGAGAATCGCCACCCGCGGCGCGTCGGCCGGAGCGAAGCCGAGGAAGCTGGAGAGCCGCTTGTCGCCGTAGCCGCCGCGGATCGGGTCCACCTTCTGCGCCGTTCCCGTCTTTCCCGCCACCCGGTGACCGGCAAGGGCCGCGCGCGTGCCGGTCCCCTTCGCCACCACCTCCTCCAGCATCGCCGAAAGCCTCTGCGCCGTCTGCGGCCGGAGCACGCGCCGGACCTCTTCGCGGCCCCGCGAGAGCAGTACCGTGCCGTCCGCCGCGACCACCTTCGCCACCAGATACGGGCGGAGCAGGACCCCGGAGTTGGCGATCGCGGCCATCGCGGCCACCGTCTGGATGCCCGTCGCGCTCATCCCTTGTCCGAACGAAGTGGTGAGGAGCGCGATCTGCGGCATCCGCCGCGGATTCGCCAGCGCGCCGCGCGCCTCGCCGGGAAGACCGACGCCGGTCTTCTCGCCGAAGCCGAAGGCGCGCAGGCCCTCGATCAGCTTCTGCTTCCCCAGCTTCTCGCCGATCTTCGCCGCGCAGATGTTCGAGGACTCGCGCAGGATGGTGGTGGGGGTAGCCCAGTCCACCGGGTGCGTGTCGTGGATCTTCCTCCCCGCCTCGGACCACACGCCGTGCTCGCAGTAGAGCAGCTCGTCGGACCGGAGGACGCCCTCGTCGAGGGCGCGGGCCACCACGAAGCTCTTGATCGTCGACCCGGGCTCCAGCTGGTCCTGCACCGCGCGGTCGCGCCAGATCATCGGGTCGCGGCCGGGCTTGTTGGCGTCGAAGACGGGATTTCCCGCCAGCGCCAGCACCGCGCCGGTCTGGACGTCCAGCACCACCGCCCATCCCGAAGCGGCGCGGGAGACCCGGACCGCGTTCGCCAGCTCCTTCTCCGCGGCGAGCTGGATGGCGCTGTCCAGCGTCAGGGTGACGGTGGCCCCGGTCAGGTCGGCGGAATCCGGCGCACCGTGCTCGAGCACCATCGTCCCGCGCGCGTCGCGGGTCGCCTGCACCTGCACGCTCTTGCCGCGGAGCTGGCTGTCGAGCTCGCGCTCCAGCCCCTCCTGCCCGTTCTCCTCGCCGACGAACCCGAGCACGTGCCCCGCCAGCTGCCGCTGCGGGTAGAAGCGCTTCGGCTCCTTCACCAGCTCGATCCCGTCGAGCCCCAGGGAGCGCACGCGCTGGGCCGACGCCTCGTCGATCCTCCGCTTGATCCAGACGAAGCGCCGGTCCGGCTGCCCCAGCTTCTCCAGCACCCGGGCCCGATCGATCCGCAGCGCGTTCGCCAGCCGCGCCGCCGCGACCGCGCGGGAGCGCGGCGTCTCGAACGCCGAGGGATCGGCGAACACCGAGTCGACGTCGCGGGTGACGGCCAGCGCCTCGCCCCGCCGGTCGACGATCATCCCGCGCCGCGGCGCCCATTCCAGCTCGCGCCGGGTCTGATCGCGCTGCAGCCGCGCCAGCCGCGACCGATCCAGGAGCTGGACCTTGGCCGCGCGCAGCAGCACCACCCCGAAGAGGGCGAGCAGCGCGACGGAGAGGAGGAGGACGCGAATCCGCATCCACCTTCCCTCGCGACCCGGTGTGGACGCGCGCCTCACCATCCGATCACCTCGACGCCGTCAGCATCGTCGGGCGGACCGCGCCGCCCACCAGCACCACCACCCGGTCCACCGGGGGGGGGCCCATGTTCAGCCGGGTGCGGGCCAGCTCCTCGATCCGCTGCGGGCTCTTCAGCTCGGCGGCGCGCAACTGCAGGCGCTCGTGCTCGCCCCACAGCTCGCGGTACTCGGCGGAAAGCCGCGAGAGCGCGTATCCGCGCTCGGTGACGCAGGTGCGCACCCCGGCGTGCAGCAGCATCGCCCCGGCGACGAGCGCGCAGGCCGTCGTCCAGGCGGCGAAGTCGTGCAGCCCGCGCTTCTCGATGCGCCGGCGGACGGCGCTCGCCCCGCGTCTCATGAGAGCCTCGCCACCGCGCGCAGCCGCGCGCTCCGGGCACGCGGGTTCGAGGAAGTCTCCTCCTCGCTCGCGGTGACCGCCTTCTTCGTCAAGAGCTGCCACTGCGCGCTGCGGCCGCAGGCGCAGACCGGCAGCCGCGGCGGGCAGACGCAGCCTGTCGCAAGCTTCGCGAAACCCTGCTTCACCATCCGGTCCTCGAGCGAATGAAAGGAGATCGCGGCCGCGCGGCCGCCGCGGGCGACGATCCGCGGGAGCTGCGCCAGCCAGTCGCCCAGCGCGCCCAGCTCGTCGTTGACCGCGATCCGCAGCGCCTGGAAGGTGCGGGTGGCCGGATGGATGTCGCGCGGCCATGCCTTGCGCGGGATCGCCTTCGACACCACCTCCGCCAGCTCGCGGGTGTCGGCGATCCTCCCCTCGCGCCACGCGCCGTGGATGGCGCGCGCGATCCGCCGCGCGAACCGCTCCTCGCCGAGCGAGTCGAGGATCCGCGCCAGCGCGTCTTCGTCCCACTCGTCGAGGCGTTCGCTGAGCGGGCGGCCGCGCCCGGGATCCATGCGCATGTCGAGCGGTCCGCCGGCGCGGAACGAAAACCCGCGCGCGGGATCGTCGAGCTGCGGCGAGGAGACGCCGAGGTCGACCAGCGCCCCGTCCACCTCGCCGATCCCGAGCTGATCGAGCACGGCGCGCGCGTCGCGGAAGTTGCCGTGCGCGATCGTCAGATCCCGCTCCCCCAGCCGCTCCCGGGCCGCTGCGAGCGCGGCGGGATCCTGATCGAGCCCCACCACCCGCGCGCCGGCGTCGAGCAGCGCTTCCGCGTGGCCTCCGCCGCCCAGGGTGCCGTCGAGGATCACCTTGCCGGGCGCGGCGGCGAGCAGCGCCACCGCCTCATTGCGAAGCACGGTCTGGTGGACGAACGGGTTCATTTGCGCATCATCCGCACCCGCGCCGCGGGGACGCCCACCGCGCAGGTCGCTTCCTCCACCGAGCGGAACAGCACCAGGTCCAAGCCGCCCTTGGCCTTGAGGATGTTGGAGACGTACGGATTGCGCACGGCGATCAGCAGATCTCCCCCGCGCGCGAGCAGCTCGCGGCGCCGCGCGACGATCTCCGGCACGCCCGAGTAGTCGAGGTGGGTCACCTCGCGCAGGTCGAGCACGATGCGGCCCGCCTCGGCGGCCGCGCGGCCGATGGTGTAGTCGATGGCCCAGAGCGCCTCCCGATCGAGCTCGCCGCGGACCTCGACGGTGGCGACGTTCTCTTCCCAGCGGACGCCGTGCGCGCGGGGACCCGGCGCGGGCTTGAGCGCCAGCACCGCCGCCCTGTGATCGCCGCGGGACACGCCGTTTCGTGAAGTCTTGTCCGCCATCGTCGGTTCCCTCGGGTTTACAGGAGCTCGCTCAGCCGCCGGGCCAGGTCCTGCGGCGTCTCCTGCGCGCGCGCCGCCTTCTGCACTTCGGCCCATCTCTGCGGGGTCCAGATCTCGATCCGCTCCACCGTCCCCGCCCAGGTGATTTCCTCGACCAGGCCGGCGTGCTCGCGCAGACTGCCCGGGATGAGGATGCGGCCCAGCTTGTCCACCGGGCACTCCTGCGCGGGCGCGATGAAGGCGCGCGAGAGGAGGCGGATGTCGCGGTCGAACATCGATCGCGCCGCCACCTTCTCGGCGAGGCGCTGCCAGGCGGAGGGAGCGAACGCGACCAGGCAGGGATCGATCAGATCGGGAGTGATGAAGAGCTTCTCCGCCCCTTGGCCGGCGAGCAGCTCGCGAAAACGCGCCGGGAGGCTGGTCCGCCCCTTCGCGTCGATCGCATGCTGGAAGACGCCGGAGAACATTGCCCGCGATCCTCTCGGTGGCTGTGGCGTTCCACTTCATGCCACTCCGATCCACCTCGCGCAGACTCAATCAGGCGCCCCGGGCTGTCAAGCAACCCTCTCCTGAACAAAAAAGCAGCCGGATCTCTGGTAGATCGCCGCTATCCCACACGCTGCCTCTGGGGTATGCGACATTCGTTTCCGTATTCAGAGGTGGGAGGCTTCGAACCGCGTGGCGCTCCACGAGGACAGCTTCCAGCGAGTGCTCAGGGCGCGCGATGCCATGCATGCGCGGTACGCGCAGGCGCTTCGGCTCGAGGATCTGGCGCACGAGGCCGCGCTGTCGCCGTTCCACTTCCTGCGGATGTTCCGCGCCGCCTTCGGAGAGACGCCGCACCAGTACCTGACGCGCGTGCGCATCGAGGCCGCGAAGCGCCTGCTCCTCGCCGACGCGCCGGTCACCGACGTCTGCTTCGACGTCGGCTTCCAGAGCCTGGGATCGTTCAGCGCGCTCTTTGCCCGGAGGGTGGGCGCGCCCCCGAGCGGGTTCCGGCGCCGCGTGCACCACTTCGCCTTCGGGCCGCAGCGGGTCTACATCCCGCACTGCTACCTCCAGGCATTCTCGCAATTCTGAAGAAGCGCGCCCTCCGCCGCGGTGCTACTTCGCGGCCATGATCCAGAAACTCTCGCATGCGACCGTCTACGTGCTCGATCAGGACCGCGCCAAGGACTTCTACGTCGGCAAGCTGGGCTTCGAGGTGCGGACCGACCAGACCCTGGGTTCCTTCCGCTGGCTGACCGTCGGCCCCAAGGGCCAGCCGGATCTGGAGTTGATCCTGATGAAGATCGCCTCCGGGCCGATGCTGGACGAAGCGTCTGCCGCACAGCTCCGCGCGCTGGTGGAAAAGGGCGCCTTCGGCTGCGGCGCGTTCGAGACCGCCGACGTGCGCAAGGACTACGAGGAGCTCTCGAAGAAGGGCGTGCGCTTCAGCGGGCCGCCGCAGGAACGTCCCTACGGGATCGAGACCGTCCTGCGGGACGACTCCGGCAACTGGTTCAGCCTCGTCCAGCGGCCGGGCCGGTAGAGGCGCTACTTCGCGTGAGCGGCGGCCGCCGCCGACGTGAACAGGGACTTCGGGACCATGCAGTGGACGCCCTTGCGCACGTCCACCACCTGGCTGACCCGGCAGTCCGCCGCCATCGCCGCGAGCGAGTACGCCTCGTAGCGATCGAGCTTCTTCTCCGTGCTGAGGAAGTCCACCGTCTCGGTGATCGCGTTCACGAACGCCTTCATCAGATCTTCGTCGAACCCCACCAGGATGTAGTGCGTCTTCGTCTCGATCCTCGGCCAGGTGAGCTTCAGGTCCTTGCGCACGATCGGCTGCAGCCGGATCTCCTCGAAGGAGCACTCGAGGGCGGTGAGGTTCACCTCTCCGTTCCCCTGCGCGCAGTGCGAGTCGCCGGTCCAGATCAGCCCGCCCTTGAGGAACACCGGGATGAAGATGGTGGTCCCCTCGGTCATCTCGTTGATGTCCATGTTCGAGCCGTTCTTCCACGGCCGCAGCGTGCTCACCGGCGCCATCGGGTCCTTCACGCCGCCCTTCCGCGGCGAGGGATCGTCCGGATCGATTCCCACGGCCAGCGTCCCGGGGAACGGCCGCAGCGGGATCTCGATGCCCGGCTTGAACCGCACCGTCTTCGCCTTCGGATCGATGTCGAAGTACTGCACGTGCCCTTCCGGGAAATCCTTCGCCAGGACGCCGATGGTGGGGAACTCCTTCCCGGGCAGGTTGAAGTTGGTCCCCACCTTCTTGGGGACGATCTTGAGGATGCGGATCTCCAGCACGTCCCCGGGCTCCGCCCCGTTCACGTAGATCGGGCCGGTCAGCGAGTGCGGCCCTCCTCCCGGATTGGCCTTTCGCAGCTCGACGATCTTCTCCATCGAGACGCCCTTCTGGATCTGATCCATCGCGTGCATCATCGTCTCCACGGAGACGGTGTCGCCGGAGTCGATGGTCAGCCGCGGCGGCTCCTTGGGATCCAGCCAGCCCCACTGCACGTTCTGCGGAGTGGCCTTGAGGACGTGGTGCTTGCCCGCCGCCGAGACGGCAAACGCGGACGAGACGACGGCGACGAGGAAGAACGAGCGCATGGGATCCCCCTTCCACGCCCGAACGGGTGTGTGGTGACCCTAGCCCTTCCGGGGATCGTCTTTCAACAGCCCCTCCACCACGCCGCGCGCGATGTGGTGATACCCGCCGCGCGCCTCCTGGTAGATGCGCTGCGCCGCCGCCCGGTCGGAGCGCAAGAGCTCGGTGTAGATCGGCCGCAGGTACCGCATCCGGCCCGTCTCCAGCGCGATCCGGCGCGCCGCATCCACCGCCCCTTCCACGCCCGCCCGGAGCTGCAGCAGCACGAAGGTGTGGCGCAGCTCCAGGCTGCGCCGCGACGACAGCCCCCAGCGCGCATCCAGCTCGCGCAGCAAGGCCGCGTCGGGCGCAACCGACTGGAGGACCACGAGCAGCTCGGTCGGGTTCTCCGGCTCCTCGGCGCCCGCGCGGAGCCGCTCGAGGCGCGCCGAGCGCGGCTGCGGCGCATCGGCCGGCAGCCCGGGCGCGTCGATGAAGTCGAGCGCGCCCGCGCGCGTGGCAAGGCCTGGGAGGCGAAGCTCGAGGAAGTCGAGGAATTGCTGGGTGACGATGCTCTGGAAGCGGAAGGCGCCGAGGTAGGCGCGGAGGAATTCGTCCCAGCCGGAGCGGCCGGCGGTCTCCTCGAGCTTGCGCAGGAGCAGGTATCCCTTCTCGTACGGGACCGTCGAGTACGCCTCGTCGGGATCGATCCCCTCCAGGTGGTTGCGCAGGCGCGTCCGCTCGGGGTGCGAGGCGAAGCGGTCGAGCGCGACGCGGAGGTCGTGCAGCCCGGCGGCCGCGTGCATCTCGGCGGATTCGCGTCCCTCCAGCGCTTCCAGGATCCGCCGCTCGGCGTAGACGGTGAAGCCTTCGTTGAGCCAGAAGTCGTCTGCGCTGGCGTTGGTCACCAGATTCCCGGTCCAGGCGTGCGCCAGCTCGTGCGCGATCACGTTCACCAGCGACCGATCGCCGGCGATGATGGAAGGGGTGACGAACGTCAGGCGCGGGTTCTCCATCCCGCCGTAGGGGAAGCTCGGCGGCATCACCAGGATGTCGTAGCGATCCCACTCGTACGGTCCGAAGAGCTTCTCCGCCGCGAGCATCATCTGCTCGACGCCCGTGAACTCCTCCGCCGCGGCGTCGACGAGCGAGGGGTCGGCCCAGACCGCCGAGCGGGCCGAGAGCGGGCGCTGCGTCAGATCGCCCACCGCGAACGCGAGCAGATAGGGCGGAATCGGCTGCGGCATGTGGAAGACGTCCACCGCTTCCGCGCCTGCCGGCTCGCGGCCGGTGGGCGCCGCCGCCATCAGCGTCCGCAGCCTGGCGGGAACGGTGAACCGCGCCGAGCCGATGGAGATGCGGATCCGCGGCGTGTCCTGCAGCGGGGCCAGCGAGCGCGCATGGATGGGCTGCGACTGCGAGTAGAGGAAGGGCTGATCGCCCGCGGTCTGCGAGGGCTCGAGCCACTGCAGCGCCGTGGCCTGGGGCGAGGTCGCGTAGCGGATGCGCACGCCGCGGGCGCCGGACGGCAGCCGGATCCGCAGGCGCGCGCCGAGGATTGGCTCCGGTACACCGAGCTGGTGTGGAAGCGGCGCTCCGTCCAGCGACTCGACGGCGTCGATGCGCAGGCCGCGGGTGTCGAGATCGAGGGGACCCGCGCCCGGCTCGCGGAAGTGCAGCGCGATCTCGCCCTCCAGCACCCGGCGCGGGAAATCCGCCCGCAGCGCGAGGTCGATGCGAAGGGTCTGCGGCTGATCGGTGTCCGCGAAGCTGTGTGGATCGCGTCGCATCCAGGGATTCCTAGCATGCGCCCCGGCGGCCGCGCCTGCTTGCTGTCGCTCGGCGGGGTTGGTGCCGGAGGTGCCACTCCCAAGGTGCGCCGCGCGGCGAGATTGCCGCGCGTGCGGCGAAACGCCGCCGCCACGGAATCATCCGTAGCGGCCCGCGTCTGTTCACCGGGTGGTCGTGGGGGAGCTTTCAGGGGCGGCGGCGCGCGTCCGCGAGCCAGTGGATCAGCCGGATCACCTCTCCGGTGTCCGCCACCTGCCAGCGCGCGTTCGTCCCGGTCCGCGGAGGCGGCCCCACGTGCACCGTCAGCGCGTTGCGCCGGTTGAGGATCGCGAACGCCTCCTCGTCCGACTCGCCCGCCCCGACATAGACGGGGAGCGCGCCGCGCATGCCGGCCAGCAGCCCGAGCATCGCGCGCCACAGCGCGGCGCCTTCCGGCACCGCCTCGAGCGTATGGTCGGTCCGTCGCAGGTTCAGGTTCTGCGCAGCCACCAGCTTCCCGAACTCCTCGGCCGCGGTGACCCGCGCCGAAGCCTCGGCAAGCCGCAGGTGCAAGGCCACCGACCAGTTCCGATCCTCGAGCACGATCCCCGGCGCCTGCAGCGCGGGAAGGCACGAGCAAGCCCGGCGAAGCTTCTGCACCGCTTTCTCCGCCAGCTCCAGGTCGGGTTCGGTCACCATCCGCAGCCCGGTCCCCTGGACGTCGGTGCCGTGCACGCCCACATACGCCAGCCGGTGCAAGCGCAGACGTCGCTGCAGCGTCTCGACCTTGCGGCCGGAGAGGACCGCGCCGCGCGTGTTCGGCGCCGCACAGAGCCGGATCAGGGCTCCTCGCACAGCCGGATTGGTCCGGAGATGTCCGTGTGAAGCCCGTTGCGACAGCGCTGTGTCGAAAGAGAAGAAGGCGTAGAGCGCCTCGGCCTCCGCAACCCGCGCGCGGAGACTGTCCGCTTCCAGCCAAAGCGGCCGGACCTCTCCCGTTCGCCCCAGCTCCGAATTCCGCACACCGCCCCCCTCGCCCGAGACAGCCCCCGAAAGAAGCTGTGCATGGGTAGGAGGAGATGGGAGCCCGGGCCGCGGGTTTCCGTAGCCCAGCGGGTAGCCGCCTGCCTCGAGGATCGCGGGCACGATCGCCTCGCGGACCTCCGCACTGTTCACTGGCGTGTACCGGTGCAGGCGCGCGAGCTGCTCGAGCTCCGCTTCCACCTCGCCCGGCGGATGGACGGCGCAGAGCGCGGTGCGCGCCCGATCGACCGGGAACGCCGTCCGCCGCCAGCGAGATGGGTCCATCGCGTGCACCTCGATGGCGCAATCGGCGAGGGCGGCCAGCACCTCCTGCCGCTGCTCGAGGCCAGGTCCGAGCTTCGCCGCGAAGAGGAGCTCCCGCTTGGCCATCTCCGCGCCGCGCCGCTCGGCCGCGAGCCGTCCCACCGGCGCGGGGAAGTGGCGCGGATCGGCGAGATCCTGCTCGAGCCGCGTTACCGCCTCCATCAGCGGCATCTCGCCCTTCATCGCGAGCTTGAAGATCATCCCCGGATCACGAGCCGGTTGATCTCGTCGGTCCCCTCGAAGATGCGGTTGACCCGGTTGTCCCGGTACGCGCGCTCGATCGGGTAGTCGGTGACGAACCCGTTGCCGCCGTGCCGTCTTCGAATGCACCAGCCTTGACGCCCTGCGCAATCGAATTTGTACCTCGAGGTCGTGGCTGGCAAGGCTCCGGTCGGCCGCATGCTCATTCGTTCGCCTTGCGCAGTGCACCGCCGTGCGGTAGCGAGGACCGGAAATGGCGACGAAAACCCAGGAGCAGGTGATCGGCGACGGCAGCCTGCACGTCGGTGACCGCGTGGTGTACCCGAACCAGGGCATCTGCCGGATCACGGGCGTCGACACCAAGAACATCGCCGGGCAGAACTGGGAAGTGGTCACCCTCTCGCGCGAGGAGGACGGCGCGACGGTGATGGTGCCCAAGGCGAAGGTGATGGGGATCGGCCTGCGCAAGGTGGCCGACGTCGCCGCCATCGAGCGGGTGTTCGACGAGCTGGCGTCGCCGGACACCGATCCGCAGCTCGACTGGAAGGTGCGCCACCGCGAGAACGCGGATCGGATGAGCGGCGGCGGACTGTTCGGAACCGTGGAGGTGCTCCGGGGCCTGCACGCGCTCTCCCGCGTGCGCCCGCTGCCGGCGAAAGAGCGGGAGCTCTACGACAACGCGCGGCACCTGCTGGTGGGAGAGATCGCCGCGGCGATGAACATTCCCCTGCACGTCGCGGAGGACAACCTCGACTACGCGCTCTGGCCGCCCGAGGGGATGACGCGCAAGGGGAAGGTCCTGCCGCCGGCGACGCTCGGACCGCCCGCGCCGCGGCCGGCGGGCGTGGACGAGGACCCCGGATTCGACGACGAGGAGGTCGCGGCGGTCGAGCCCGCGGTGGCGGTCGCCGCGGACGCCGAGGACGAAGAGGCGGAAGAAGAAGAGGAGAAGCCGGCCGCCGCCGCCCCGGCGAAGAAGGCGGCGCACCCGAAGGAGAAGGCGAAGCCCGCGCACCACGCGGAGCCTTTGGCCTCGAGAAAGACGCATCCTCCCCCGCCGCCCGCGAAGAAGGCAGCGCCGGCGAAGAAGGCGCCCGCGGCGAAGAAGCATCCTCCGAAGCCGGCGGCGAAGAAGCACGCGCCCGCGAAAAAGCCGGCGCCCAAGGCGAAGGCGAAGGCGAAGGGAAAGAGATGATCCGCATCGTCACCCTCTCCGAGTTTCCCCCGGACGTGATCGACCTCGTCACCCGCCGGCTGCACGCCGCCTACGGCATGGGCAGCGAGCTGGAGGGCGAAGGCGACGTGCCGAACGCCGCGATGGACGACGAGCAGTCCGCGTACGACGCGGTGAAGGTGGTGGACGAGATCGACGACGACGTCGCCCTCTACGCCGACGACAAGATCCTCTACCTCACCGCCGAGCCGCTCACCGCGCCGCCCGGTCCCATGGGCCGCGGGCCGGTCGACGGGTACGCGCAGTACGGCGGCGGGAAAGCCGTGACCACTTCCCACGGCCTGGCGGAGAAGGGCATCCCGCTGGACGTCGGGCTCGCCAAGCGGGCGGCGCACTACGTCGGGCACCTCTGGGACCTGCACCACTGCTTCGATCCACGCTGCGCGATGAATCCGGGGTGGGCGCCGGGATTCACCGCGTATCCCGAGGTCGCTCTCTGCCTCTTCTGCCGCGAAAAGAGCGAGCGGAAGATCAAGCTTGGATCTACGTAAAGCGGCCTTCGCCGCGCTGCTGGCCGTCGGCGCCGGCTCTTTGCTGTTCGATCTCACCCTGTCCTCGCGCCTTCCCTCGGATGCGGATTGGGCGGAGGCCGCCGGAGCGCTGCGCGCCGGCGCAGGCCCGGGCGATGCGGTGCAGATCTGGCCCGCCTGGGCGGAGCGGGCGCGGCTGTTCGTCGATGTGGCCCCGGTCGTCGCCGAGGAGGACTTGCGGAGCGCCGACTATGTCGCAGTCGGGCGCCTGTGGGTGCTCTCGCTGCCGCGCACGCCTTTCTTCTCCGCTCCCGATCGCGCGCTGCAGGCGCGAGGAGCGACGCCGGCCGTGGAGCAGCGGTTCGGGGCGCTTTCGCTGCGCGCCTGGGACCTGCACGCGCCGGAGGTCGCGGCCGATCTCACGCGCTCCGGCGAGCAGCACGAGGTGGATTACGTTGCGCGCAACTGCCTGCGGGTGCCGATCGGCGGCCGTTTCGCCGCGCGGGGCGCCGCGGGAAAGATGCTGCACCTGCGCGCAGGGGTGATCGGGGAGCGCGCTTATGACCTGGGCCGCCCTTCGATCGAGGTGCAGGCGTTCGCCGGCGGCGCGCCGCTCGGAAGGCTGGAGGTCCCGCGCACCGCCCGCGACGGGACGGGCTGGCGGCGGCTGGACGTCGAGCTGCCCACGGGAGCGGCGGAGCGGGAGTTCGTGTTCGCGGTCTCCTCGTCGGACCGCGCGCACCCGTTCTGCCTGCAGGCCTGGACCACGCGATGACGGAGAAGGCGCTGGCGCGAGCGCTGGGCTTCGCGACCGCCGCGGCGATGGCGCTGACCCAGTCCTCCGTCGGGTTCGTGCGCGACGAGGGCTACTACTTCACCGCTGCGGAGAGCTACGAGGCGTGGCTGCGCCTGCTTCTGCACGCTCCCTTGCAGGCGATCGCCCAGACCGAGCGGTACTGGTCGTACAACTTCGAGCACCCCGGCCTGACCAAGCTGCTGTTCGCGGCCTCGCACCTGGTCTTCAGCACCTGGCTGGGGATCCTGCCCGACGCGCTCGCCTGGCGCTTGCCGGCGTTCGCCTTCGCCGGCCTGCTCAGCTACTGGCTCTGCCAGCTCGGGCTCTCGCGCTCGCGCGCCGCCGGTGTGCTCGCGCCGCTGCTCTTCTGGTGCGCCGAGCGGACGTTCTTCCACGGCCACCTCGCCTGCTTCGACATCCCCATCTGCGCGATGTGGGCGGGCGTCGGCGTGTCCTGGCTGCGCGGCTCCGGTCCTTGCCTGGCCTGGACGTACGGCGTCGCGCTGGCGGTCAAGCACAATGCCTGGTTCCTTCCTCCCGTGCTCGCCGTCCACGCCCTGCTCCTGCCACGCGAGCAGCGCAACGCGGCGCTGCGGAAGCTGCCCTGGCTGTTGCTCTCGCCGGTGGTGCTGTTCGCGGCCTGGCCGCTGCTCTGGCACGATCCGCTGCGGCACCTGGGCGACTGGATCGCGTTCCACATGCGCCACGTGCACTACGCCTGGTGGTACTTCGGCCAGGTCCTGCGGGCGCCGCCGTTCCCCATCGAGTACCCGGTGGTGGTGGACGCGCTGGTGCTCCCGTTGCCGGTGGTCGTCTTGCTGGCCGCGGCGGGCATCTCGCTCCTCCTCCATTTCGCGCGCCTGCGCCCCGATCCGCAGCGGCTTCTGGAGCTGGGACTCGCCGCCGCGGCGCTATTGCCGTTCGTCATCCGCACCACGCCGATCTTCGGCGGCATCAAGCACTGGCTCGCCTTCGTCGCCCTGCTCACGCCGGAGGCGGCCTCGCTGCTGGTGCGGGCGGCGCCCTCGCCGCGCGCGCTGCTGGTGGCGGCGGCGGCCACGCTGCTCCCGGGAATCTGGCAGATCGCGCACGTGCACCCGTACGGGACCAGCGCGTACGGCGAGCTGGCGGGCGACATTCCCGGCGCGGCCACGCTGGGGATGCAGCGGCAGTACTGGTCGAACAACGTCACCGGGGTGCTCCCGTGGCTGAGCTCGCACTGCCCGCAGGGGGCGCGGGTGTACTTTCACGAGGTGAACGTGGAGAGCTACCGGACGTACGTGCGGATGGGGATGCT
>JBGQLA010000007.1:0-35901 GCA_041499865.1 Deltaproteobacteria bacterium | reverse complement strand
CAGCCCGGCGGCGGCGAAACAGCGCACCATCGAGCTGGTCCAGACCTCGAGGTCCTCCTTGGTGTAGGCGACGACGATCGGCTTGCCGGTGGTCCCCGAGGAGGCGTGCAGACGCACCACCTCCTCCATCGGGCTGGCGAACAGGCCGTAGGGATAGGTGTCGCGCAGGTCGGCCTTGACGGTGAACGGCACCCGCACGAGGTCGTCGAGCGTGTGCAGGCTCGAAGGGCTCAGGCCCTTCTCCTGCATCCGCCGGCGGAAGAGCTCGACCCGGTCGAAGGTGCGCTTGACGATCGCCTGCAGCCGGTCTAGCTGCAGGTGGCGGAGGTGCGACACGGGGATGTAGTCGGGGGCGCTGGCAACGTTGTAGAAGTACATCGCGTCTCCGGTGCTCTCTAGCGGGCGGCGTCCTTGGCGCGGGCGGCTGCCCGGCCGACCTCGAAGGCCTGCCAGTTGAGTGCGTGCGACCGCTCGGGAAGCGCAGCGGCGAGCGCCTCCCTCCACGTCGCCTCGGGCAACGTCAGCCAGTGGCTGAGGGCGCCGAGCAGCGCCAGGTTGAGGCTGCGCTTGGTGGGCAGCGCCTTCTCGTCTACGAAATCGGGCAGGATCAGTATCCCGCCGGGCTTGAGCGCGGGTCGGTTCACCTCCGCCTCGGAGGCGGAGAGCACCACCAGGAAGTCGGCCTCGCCCTGCGGCACCAGCGGGGAGAGCACCTTCTCGCCGAAGCGCACGTCGGACGAGACCGAGCCGCCGCGCTGGCTCATGCCGTGGATCTCGGCCTTCTTCACGTCGAGGCCGGCCCGGAAGGCGGCGTCGGCGAGGATGTCGGAGGCCTTGATCGCGCCCTGGCCGCCGATCCCGGCCAGCACCACGTTGGTCACCTTGATGCCCATCGATCCCTCCTTGGCCGAGGTGCGCCGCCGTCGCGGGCGGCGCGGGCCTTGTCCCTCACTCGTCCTTGAGGCAGGCGTCACAGGGCGAGCGGCCGCCCGCGGGCACATGCTTCTCGGCCAGTGCTTGCTGCACCGACTTGAGGGCCAGCTTCTCCTTCCCCGCCTTGTCCCAGGTGCGGATGTCGACGGCGGCGAGGATGCAGGCGCGGCGGGCGATCACCACCGAGAGGCCGCTGGCGGCGAGCCGCTCGCGGATCACCCGCTCGAAGCCGGGCCCGTCCTCGACCGCGTCCACCACCACCACGTCGGCGCCGAGCGCGCGGCAGACCCCCTCCAGGCTGACCTTGCCGGTGGGCTCGTGGTCCAGCGTGCGGCCGGTGCCCGGGTTCTCCTGCGCGCCGGTCATGGCGGTGATGCCGTTGTCGAGGATCAAGACCAGGTGGCCGGTGGCGGGCGGGTTGTAGACCATCTCCGCGATTCCGGTGAGGCCGCTGTGCACGAAAGTGGAGTCGCCGATCACCGAGACCACCCGGCGCGCCTCCGCCTCGGGCAGCACGTGGCGCAGCCCAAGCCCGACGCCGATCGACGCGCCCATCGCCACGCAGGTGTCGATCGCCTGGTAGGGCGGCATCACCCCCAGCGTGTAGCAGCCGATGTCGCCGGCGACGATGCAGTCGATCTTCTTGAGCACGTCGAACACCGGGTGGTACGGGCAGCCCTGGCAGAGCTCGGGCGGCTTGCTGCGCGGCGGCGCCGGCTCTGGCGAGGTGTCGCGCGCGAGGATCCGGCGCACCCGGGCGACGTTGAGCTCACCGAAGCGGTACATCTCCGGCTTCGACTCGACCTGGATGCCGGCGGCGCGGATGGCGTCGGTGAAAAAGGGGTCGCCCTCCTCCACCACCACGCAGCGATCGACGCTGGCGGCGAAGGCGCGGATCTTCTCCAGCGGCAGCGGGTAGACGTTTCCGAGCTTGAGGAGCCTCGCGCCGGGCGCCGCCTCCACCACGTGCAGCACGGTGACGCCGCCGCTGATGATGCCGAGCTCGCGCGAGCCTTCGCTGATCGGGTTGAGCGGCGACTCCTCCGCCCAGCCGGCGATGGCGGCGAGCTTCTCGCGCAGCCGGCGGTGGGCCGGGCGGGCGTAGCCGGGCACCATCACCCGGCCGGGGATGTCGCGCACGAAGGTCGGCGCGGCCGCGGGGCCCTGCGGCGGGCGGCGCGCGATCAGCGACTTGCCGTGGCAGGAGCGGCTGGTCATCCGCAACAGAACCGGGATGTGCCAGCGCTCCGAGATCTCGAAGGCGAGGCGCACGTAGTCGTAGGCCTCCTGCGAATCGGACGGCTCGATCATCGGCACGCCCGCCGCCGCCGCGTAGTGGCGGCTGTCCTGCTCGTTCTGCGACGACGACATGCCGGGGTCGTCGGCGCAGACCACCACCAAGCCGCCCGAGGTGCCGGTGTACGCGGCGGTGAAGAGCGGGTCGGCGGCGACGTTGAGGCCGACGTGCTTCATCGTCACCAGCGCGCGGGCCCCGGCGAAGGCGGCGCCGAGCCCCACCTCCAGCGCAACCTTCTCGTTGGGCGCCCACTGCGCCCGGCCGCCGAGAGCGGAGACGTTCTCCAGGATCTCGGTGGAGGGCGTGCCCGGGTAGCCGGTGCCGAGCGCGACGCCGGCGTCGATCGCCCCCATCGCCACCGCCTCGTCGCCGGAGGCGAGGCGCAACGAGGGCGCCGTCGCTGCGGCCGCCTCGCCTGACGGAGCGAACTGCTGCAGGGCGATGGTCATGGCGGGCCTCCGGCGTCCGGGCTCGATAGCCTGGACTTCCGGAGCGCGAATGGCAAGCGACGCGGGCACTGGTTGTTACATCCGGCGCGAGGCGCTGGGGCGGAGGGAGGTCCGAGCGCGAGGCGCTCCTGACGGAGCGTGCAGCACCCGGCTGTGGTGCCGATCTATGAACGAGGACGACTCCCCGAGGGGAAGCCATTCCATGCGATGAAGGTCCTCTCCGGTCGCTCACTGAGCGAGCTCATCGCCGAGCGCCTATTAGGCGAGCGCACTCGGTGCGGTCAGCGTCGTCGGTCATCGCTGCGGGAGGCTTATCGGGAAGCATCGATCTCCTTGGTACACATTTGGTCAAGATTGGTGGAGGCGGCGGGAATCGAAGGAGCGTCTCGATGTGGCCCTGCGTAGCCCTCGATGGCCCTGTCGGCCCGGAAGCACACGATTCAGCGACACGGGTCGTAGCCCTGCATGCCCTGCGCAGCCCCAGATGGGACTGGCACCTGTCCCAACCTGTCCTACGCGGCCGATTGCGCGCTTGTGTTACATCGCGTCGCACCCCATCTCGGCGACGCTGTCGCGGCTGGTCTTCCGCTCCATCCTCGTGGCGCGGCAGGTCAGTCCCGTTCGCATCCACCGCCGGCGGCGGGTGTAGTCCTGCTCCAAATCGTCTGCCCGATAGAAGAAGTGGTGCGCACTCCGGCCCGGCGGGGTTGGCGAAGTCTGGTTGTCGTTGCTTCATCGCGTGCATGTTCATACGGGCCTGAAACAGCCGCGCATAGGATAGAGGCAATGCCGACCCTGAGCGTTACCCAGGTGCGCTTGCCGGGTGCGGTGTTCCGTGGCGGACCCGTCAAGCTCCCGGGCTGAGAGCGAGCGTCGCGAAGAGCTCCACGTCCGAGGGAAGCTCCACGTCCTGGAAGTTCCAGCTGCTGGCGACCCGCCGCACGCAGTCACCCAGCTGCCGTGGCGGGGCCTCGCCGGAGAATTCCACGGACTTCACCGCCCCGGTCCGCACCACGTGCAGACGCACCGGGACGCGCAGCTGCGCCGCGTCGCCGGGGACGCAGGGACGCAACGACGCGGCCCGCGCGCGGACGGCAGCCAGCAGGAGGTCGCGCCGCGCGCGCAGCAGGGGAGATGCCTGCGGCTGCGGCTTTGGCTTCGGAGGAGGGGTTGCGACCGTGGCCGCGTGCGGCTGCTCCGCCGACCTCTCGGGCTTGAGGGACGCGGCCTTCACCGCCGGCGGCGGGGCCTCGGGCGCTCCCGCAGGCCAGAGCATCCAGGCTGCGAGAAGCAACACGAGCGCCGCCACGGCCTCAAGCCAACGGCGCTTGCGCCGCGTGGCCGGGGGTGGCCTGCGAAGGCGGCGCATCGCCCGTGGCTGTACGCGCGCGCCGCGCCGGAGCGGTCGCCTGGGCTGCGCAATGGCCCTCACCGCAACGTCTCCAGCACCTGGAACCATTGCTTCGCCATGTCCTGCCAGACCGCGGGTCCGCCGGACCCGAGCGCATTGCAGAGGTCGACGCGGCTCGCGAGTGCCGGCGACGCTCCGTTCATCTGGCCTGCCCAAGGGTCGAAGAATGGCGTCGAGGACGGCGCCAGCACATCCAGCGCCGCGAGCGGGAATCCCGCTACCGCCGCGCAACGCTGGCGCATGGCCGTGAGATCCTCGCTCTCCGGCGTCGCGAGCATCAAGAAGCGCGTCTGGCCCAGATGCAGCGTTCGATCCAGCCGGGCCCAGCTGATCGGGTCGGAGGCCGAGAACTCGTCCGCGTGGCAGGCGCTGAAGGGCTGTGGTCGCGCGCCGGAATCGATCAGCACCACCAGGAGCGCTCCGGGAGCAGGCGAGAACGGCCGCACGTCGTTCGAAGTGGTCCAGGACCAAAGAGAAGCCCCTTCGTTGAGGAGCGCATCGGTCGTGCAGCTGGCCGGAGTTGCGGCGGTGCGGGAAGCGGACACGCTGCGCAGCGCCTGCACCAGGGCATCCGGCAGCGGATCCTTTGCGTCGCGGGAAGCCCAGACGGGGTCCTGCGCGTACATCTCCGAGACTGCGACCGAGGTGATCTGAAGCCCCTCCGCCGTCAGCGCCGCGATGATCTGCTTCAGGAGGACTTGCACGGGCGAGGCGATGTTGGCGGTGCCCTGATCGATGCGAAGCATCACCAGGATCCCAGTCCCGGTATCGCCGTCCTTGCCGGTTCCGGGGATGGGCGGCACGCCCGCGTCGCCGATGCCACCTCCTCCCCCGCCTCCTCCCCCTCCCCCTCCCCCTCCCCCTCCGCCGCCCCCTCCAACGCCTCCGCCGTCCTCCGGCGGAATCGATCCGTCCGGAGCAACCACGACGACCTCCTCCTGGAAGACGCACGCGGAGGCGAGGCTCGCCACGACCACCGCGGCCGCCAGCGCGCGCTTCATGGCGAGGCCACCACCCTCGGCCGCCACGCGCGGACGTCGGCGGGCTGCAGACCGATGCGCTCCGCCTCCTCGCGCAGCTTCCCGAGGATCTCCCGGCGCGCTCCCAGGAAGACCTCGCGCGAAACGCCCGTGCGCATCGACAGCTCCTCCTCCATCTCCGCCCGCAGCCGCGCCGGGCAGCCCTTGAGGACATGCGTCCGCAGGGACTCCTCGGCGCCGCCCAGGTACGCCACCAGCTTCGCCGGCGGCACGGCAAGCGTCGCCGCGGACAGGACTTCCAGCGGCGCCACGGCCAGCGCCGACTCCGTGAACAGTCCGGCGAAGGCGCGGCCGTCACCCTCGCGGCGCAGCTTCTCGATCAGGGCGTCCTGATCCTCGCGCGGGAGCGAATCGAGCAGGTCGGCGAGCGCGCGATCCGCCTCGGCGGGGCCGGCGTGCAGGTCGGCGAGGCGGGCGCGCAGCTCATCGGCGGCCGCCAACGCATAGGCCGAGCTGACCTCCGGCTTGCGCGCCCATGCGAGCGCGATCTCCTGGCGCTGGGCGGCGGGAAGCTTGCGCAGCGCGGTGGAGCGCAGGTGCGCCGGCGCCAGGCGCAGGGCAACCTCCTGCGCGCCGGGAGAGACTCCGCGCCAGGCGGCGATGAACGCTTCCGGACGCACACCTTGCAGGAATGCAAAGGCGTCCGTGTCGCTGACGCGCGCCAGGCGGGCCGCCAGCGTCCTTCCTTCCAACTCTTGAAGACCGGCCGCCCGCATCGCGGAATCCATCGGCTTCGCCACTTCGGACGCCAGGGCCTTCAAGGCGGGCGCCAGCGCGGTGTCGCCCCGCAGGTCGTCCAGCAGGAACTCGCCGAGCTCGCGGACCCACCGTGCAACCAGCGCGTGGTCTCCTTTGCCGAGCGCCTCGCGCAGCACCGCGTTCCGAAGCGCCCGATCATCGGTGAGCTGCTTCTCCAGCCTGCGCGCGCGCTGCGCCGGGAAAGCTTCCGGCCGCGCTTCCTCCGGGGCCGCCGCGGCGTCCTCCGCAGGCAGATCGTCGTAGAACGCTTCCTGCCGTGGCCGCGCCGCGAAGTAGAAGAGGCCGCCCAGGACCAGCAGCACGGTCCCGAGCAAGATCGCGATGGCGAGCACCGGCGCCGACTCGATCAGCTTGTCGAGGAGGCGCGAGGACGCCGTGGCGGCTGCGGCGAGGGCGGGCTTCTGCTCCGGCTCCGGCGGCTTCTCGGGCGCCTTGGGCGGCTGCGGATCCACGTACGGTGCCGGGTTCCGGGGCGGGAAGCCCACCTGCGAGAGCTGCACGGTCGCGGGCACGCCGGCGCCCGAGAGCTTCTGGCCGATCAGCGCGCGGATCCGCGACCGGAAGGCCGCCGGGAGCCGCTGATCCACGAGCACGTTCGCGCTCACCGCCCGGAGCACCGGCACGGTGCGCGCTCCGGGCGTCTCGAAGCCCGGAGTGCGCTCTCCTCCAGCGTCCTCCTCCTCCACCCGCGCTGCCACCGAAAGCACGGCGCACTGCTCCGGGCACAAGGTGCGGAGAAGATCGTTGACCTCCGCCCGCGCCCTCTCCTCGACCTCGTGCTGCAATTGGGCGCCCGCCAGGGGCGCCGCCGCGATCAACGCTGCAAATAGGAACATGGTCTACTCCACCCTGATGAGGACGCGACGGTTCGAAGCCTTGCGCTGCTCCGGATCCTGCTCCGCCGCCGCGCCCAGCGGCCGCGTGTCGGCATAAGCGCGCGCGCTCATCCGCTCGCGCGCCACCCCGCTCGCTTGCAGCGACTGCAGCACGTTGATGGCGCGCTGAGAGGACAGCTCCCAGTTCGAATGGAAGGACGTGGTGTTGATCGGCACCTCGTCCGTGTGTCCCTCGATGATCACGGGCCTGCCCGGCAGCTCACGCAACAGGCGCGCGATCTCCGCAATGGCGGGTTGCGCCTGTTCGCGCAGCTTCGCGCTGCCCGAGTCGAAGAGGAGCGCGTCCCGGAACTCGATGCCCAGGCCTTCGGCGTCGTCCCGCGTCCGCACTTTGTCCTTGAGCTCCGGCGTGCGCGCGATCAACGCGTCCACCTTGTCGCGCAGGTCCTCGAGCGGGGCCTGGCGGGCCCCGGTCAGGGCCGCCGCGATCCGTTCGAAGTTTGCGCGCTTCATCGGCACCGAGGCGATGATCAGCACGAAGAACCCCACCAGCAGCGTGAGCATGTCGGCGTAGCTGATCAGCCACAGCTCGTCCTGCGCGCTCTCTTCTTGCAGCTCCCGGGAATCGAAGGACATGGGTTACCCGAGCGCCACTTCGGCGCGCGCCGCGCTCTCGCGGCCGTCGACGGCAAACAGCGCGCGCACGTCGGCAAGCGGCTTGCCTTCGCCCACCAGGAGCAGCGCGCGAGAGAGAAGGCGCGCCTCCTCCAGCGTCGCCACGGCATGCACGTGAACCAGGCGCGCCAGCGGCTGGTACAGCCCATTGGCCAGCACCAGCCCATAGAGGGTGCAAAGAAGCGCCAGCGCCATCGCCGGCCCGAGATGATCGAAGTTGCGCAGGTCCTTGAGCAGGCTGATCAGGCCCAGCGTCGTTCCCACCAGGCCGACCGCCGGCGCCACCCGGGCCAGCGAGGTGAGCACGTCCTCGCTCCGCTTCATCGAGGAGGCGAGCACGGAGCTGGCCGTGGAGGCGGTGCGCTCGATGTCCTCGGGCGCGTACTGCTTCACCACCAGCGGCGCCAGCTGCCGCAGCAGCTCGTGCTCGGCGCTCTCGGCCAACGCCAGCGCCTCGCCCGGCCGCCCGCGCCGCACTTCGGCGGCGAATCGGGTGAGCTCGTCGTGCAGCGTGGCCCGCGAGCGAGTAGCGGAGAACCGCGTCGCCTTGACGATGGTCCGCGCGCAGATCGCCAGCTCCTCGAACTTGTGCGAGATGAGCGAGACGAACAGCGGCCCGGCGCAGAGCAGCAGAAGCGCAGGGCGGTAGACGAGCCCGGAGAAGGCCGCCTCGCGCTGCTCCAGCAGCACGGTGGCGGCGAGGACCGCGGCGAACCCCAGCATTCCGAACGCGACGTGCATCACTCCTCCTTCAGCGCCCGCAGCGCTTCGGCGACGGTGGTGTCCGACGGATCGATCTCCAACGCCTTCTTCCAGGCGTCGCGCGCCAGGGCCGCTTTCCCCAGCTTCTGGTAGAGGGAACCCTTCATGGCCAGAAGGCGCGGGTCCTTCGGGTACTGCTGCTCGAGATCGACCACCTCGATCAGCGCCAGCTCGTAGCGGTGCGCGGAGTACATCTCGCCCAGCTTGGCAAGGGTCGCCAGGTAGCTCTTGGAACGACCCTCGGGCGGCGTCTTGCCGGCCAGCATCTCCTGGTCGGCGGCGGTGGGCGTCTCGATGCCCGGCCCGAGCGGAATGCGCACTTCGTACCCTCCAGTGGACTCTGGCAGCTCCACTTCCCAGACGCGCCCTCGTTCGACGAGCCGCAGCGTGTAGCGCTGCGACTCCTGGGTGGGCACAGGGGGGGACACCAGCCGCTGCGGGGCCGGCGGCGCCTTGGGAGCCGCGGCACCGGCCGCCGGGGCCCGCGCTCCCGGCGCCACCTTGGCGGGGTCGTCCGGCCCCACGACGTATCGGTCCACGGAGCCGGTCTTTTTCGAACCGGGCCCGGTCGCGGCGGCCTCGCTCACCGACTGGCCCGTGGCGAGCGGCCGCTTCATCTCCTCCGGAATGACCAGCTTCTTCGGCTGCACCGCCCCGCAAGCGAGCAGGACGGGCAGGCAGAACGCGAGTCTCAATTCCATAGGAACCCCACCCCGAGCTCCGGGCTGAAGCCGCCGTACTCCTCGGTCTTGCCGCGAACGGTGAACGGCAGCATGTAGCGGAGCGCCGCGTGCAGGCCGATCCGGGTACCCGACTGCCAGCGTACGGTCCCCCCGAACATCGCCGTGTTTCCGGCATTGCCGGTCAGGAACATGCCCGCATCGACGCCGAACCAGAAGTTCGGCAGGTAGATGTTGCCGTCTCCGGTGCGCGCCTGCAGCATCGCCCCGAGGATGCCCGCGCCGAGGTAATCGGGGCTGTAGAAGCCGGCCACCGTCAGCCCGGCCTCGTACTGCTGGTCGCCGCCGAACCGCTCCGCCAGGCGGTACCGCCCGATGCCGCCCCAGAACGCGCCGCTGTTCTTGGCGCCCACCATCATCATTCCGGCCTCGAGGCCGACCGTGTACCGGGGACGCTGGTTGATCTTGTCCTCCAGCTCCTTGAGGCGGGCCTCGCGCGACTGGGCCCGGTCGGCTCCGCGGTAGAGCATCGCCCGGTCCGCATCCATCCGATACCCTTCGGCGAACGCAATCGACGAGTCCTCGGCGCGCACGACCTCCACGTCCATGGAGACCGAGGCGGGCTGCTCGCGCATCGTCAGCGCGACGTCGAGGAAGGTGCGGGCGCCGTACTTTTTCGCTACCCCGCGCGCCTCCTCGCGCGTGGTCACGCCGCGGGTCACCACCCATTCGGCGCCCTCGACACGGCTGCGCGTCGCGCCGCACTCGATGCAGCGCACCAGCGCCAGGTTCGCGGACTTGAACACGGCCGCCGCGAGCTTCGCCTCGAAGATGTGGGCGTACTCCGGATTCATGTTCGCGGAGACGCGCACGCGGTCGAGCAGCACCGGGCTGAGCTGCGCCGCCCCCAGGCGCGCGACATCCGCAGCGAACTCGTCGAGCATCTCGTCCATCACGTCGTCCGCGCGCACGTTCTGGCCCGGCGTGACCATGGTCCCCTCGATGGCAGGCAGCCGCGTGGATTCCGCTTTCTTGCGCGTGTTGAGGGACGCCGCGGCGGGAAGTTCGCCCTGCGGCTCCACTGGGGGAGCGGCCGCTTGCGCGAGCACGAGCGTGAGCGCGAGCATCATCGTGCACCTCGGGAGTCGAACCAGTCGTGGAGAGAGCCGTCAGCGGCCGGGATCGCGAGCAGCGAGCGCGGCTCGGGAAGATCGAGGAGGACAGCGGGCTCGGGAGGTGGCTCCGGAGGTCGCACCACGTCCACGTCGCCCAGCGCCAGCCGCTGTTCGCCGCTCTCGGGCGGAGCTTCGCGCAGCGAGGCGAGCAAGGCCTCGACCTGGGCCGCGTCGCGGGCGGAGAGCTGATCCCGCAACCAGGAAAGCTGGGACTGCAGCTCGTCGCGCCTGCCGCCGCTCTCGGCTTCGGCCAGCACCATCGCGTGAGCGAGCTGGAGCGCGGCGGAATCACGCGACTCGCGCTCCGACGCCCGCCATCCCTGGGAAAAGAGCTGCTGGAACGCCGCTTGCGACGCCTTGACCTCTCCCGCGATCCAGCCGATCTCGCCGGCGACCGCCAGGCCCTCCGCGCGCCAGCGCGGAGCGCGCACTTGCTGGAGTCGCAGCGCCGCCTCGCGCGCGGTGCGCAGGTTGCCGGCAGACAGCGCCCGGTGCGCCAGCTCGAGCCAGGCGGCATCGGGCCCGCCGGCGCCGGAGAACTCCCGCAGGCGCTCCGCGTCCGCCGGCCGCCGCGCCAGGGCGGACATCGCCAACGCGCGCATCGCCTCGCGTCCCTTGCCGCTGCCGGGCAACGACTGCGCGCGGGCAAGCACTTCCAGCATCTCGGCGTCGCGGCCCAGCGCCTGCAGAGCCAGCGCGCGGACCCAGAGGATCGAGCGCGCCATCTCCGCGCGCGGCGGAGCGGGTGGCAAGTCGAGAGCCTCGGTGAACCGTGCCACCTCCTCATGCCGCCGCTCGCGCAGGAGCTCCCACGCAGCACGGGTCACGATCGCCAATTCCGGCCACTCCGCGGCCAGCGCAATCCAACCTTCGGGCGGATCGAGCTTCGCCTCCAGCCGCAGAAATCGCGCCGCCAGGCGCAGCGAGGGATCGAGCCGCTCCACGTCCATCGCCGCGGCACCCTCCACCGACCCTTTGCGCCAGAGGAGAACGGCACGCTCGTACGCGGCGCGCGCGGCCGGCTCGGCGGGCAGCGCCTTGAGCAGCTCCGGCGTGAGCAGCGCGAGGGCGCCCGGCCCGTTCGACGCCTTCTTGCAATCCGAGCGCAGCGGGCCGACCTTGAGCACCTCGCCCGGCCAGCGTTCCTCCTCGTCGGGCCAGATCAACGCGTTCTTCTCGTCCGGGTTCCACACCGCGCGGCGGAAGAAGCCCTCCCGGAAGACGTCCGCCCAGAGCGTCCCCGGCGTTCCCCGCCGCGCTTCCTCCGCGCGCACCAGGAGCCGCAACGGGTCCGTCCGGGCGAGCTTCTCCAGCTTGTCGCAGGTGACCAGACGCAGCAAATCGTCGAACAGCTCGCGCTGCTCGCCCGACCGGTTCTCCTCGAGCTCGCGGTGCAGCGCACCCAGATCCTTCGCCCAGAACGCGTCGGCGAACGGCGCCAGCAGGAGGATCAGCGCGATCACAGCCACGCTCCTATCGTGAGCAACGGCAAGAACCCGACCGCGAAGACCGACGAGCTGCGACTCTCGAGCGAGCCCACCAGGGCGAGGTCCAGCTGCCCGTAGAGCCGGTCGCCCAGCCGCGCGACCACGCCGAAGAAGCCGCAGACCGCGGGCGTGAGGGCGCGATCGGTGAGGAGCGTTCCGAGATCGCCGCCGCCCTGGAGGTCGAAATGCAAGACGGAGCTGGCCAGCGCCACTTTCCCGTACGTGAGCGAGTGCCGCCAGCCTGCGGCGATGAGCGAGACCGGTTTGTGCGAGTCGGGAACCAACCCGGTGCTGTTCACCACTTGCGCGCCGGATGATCCGAGCCAGGAGGCGAAGATCACGGCCCGGACTTCCACCGCGTCGGTTTCGCGCAGGTAGTACGCGCCCGAGAACACCGCGCCGGGGCTGTTGTAGTAGTCGCCCCGCTCCAGCCAGGTCAGGCCGCCCGAAAGGAAGTAATGGTGGTCCTTGACGAACAGGCGGGGCTCGACGCGCACTTGCTGGGCGAGCGCGGCCGGAGCAATCAGGGCGGCGAGGACGAGCGCTCTCATCCATTCCTCAGGAGGCAGCCGTTCGCCTCGTCCCACCGCACCGGGTCGCCGCCCGGCTCGCCGATGAAGTAGCGGTCGCAGTTCGCGGTGCAGCCCTCGACGGGCACACTGTAGATCGAGTCCTGGAAGATCGATTTCGGCAGCGCAAACGACTGGGGCAGCGTGAACGTGACGGTCGGCGGATGGGCCCGGTCGAGCACGTGGGTGATTCCGACGGACGGAAAGCCCGAGGCGTTCGACACCGGGAAACTGCAGACCTTGAACTCGCGCGTGGTCTCCAGCTGCGCAGAGGCGAGCAGTGGAACCGGTCCGCTGCTCGAGGCCGAAGTCGTCTGGAGCGGAAGGTCCGCCTTCACCACCGTGGCGAGCCTGGTGGCGAGGGCGGAATCGCCGGCATAGCCCCAGTCAACCGAGCGGTCTAGGCGCACCTGCGTGACTGCCGAGGGATACGCCACTGCCCAGAGGAGGGCCGGGGGCGCCGGCCAGGCACGCACCACGCCCAGCGCCGTGACCGTGTCGGAAGGCGCCGCCAGGTCGATGTCGTCCACGTAGACGATCACCGGCCGGACGTGCGCACCGGGAAAGGCGGCCTGCGCCTGGGCGAACGCGGCCTGCACCGCCGCGACGTCGAGCGGCCGCTCCCCACGCTGCCGGCAATCCGGGGACAGATCCTGCGCAGTCAGCTCGAGCTGCCGCGCTCCGGCGAAAGCAAAGCCCTGGCGCAGAGAGGACAGCGTGACCTCCCGTGCCCACGCGCAGCCGCTTGCGTCCTGGAAGAAGAGATTGAGGATTGCGATCCACACCACCGGTTCGTCGATTGCCGCCGAGGTGTAGGTGGCCGAAGTCCGGAAGAGCCCCGGTGGATTCGGATCGACGAAATGGACTTCCCCGCAGCTCGCGAGCAGCAGCGCGAGGACCATCGTACGCATGCGCGGCATCGTAGCGGACACTGGCTGCATCGCTCCTGGCCCGCGGACCAGCGTGTAGCCCCAGCGACCGCCAGCCAGCGCATCGGCGACGTCAAATCTGTCAAATCTGTTCGAAACATTACAAGAAGTAGCAATGGACGTTCAATGCCGACCTAAACGACAATGGCGGCCAAACCTGTCCAACGGCCTGCGGCGGCGCTGCGAGAACGGTAACCTCGCGGCATGCGATGTCTCCTGGCTACCTCGTCGCTGGCCGCCGTGATCGGTGTGTGCCCCGCCCAAGCAAAGGACGACGCCGTTCTCGTCGGCGTACTGGAGCACGGGTTCATGCGGTCGCCTCAAGGTGCGCGAGGCACGGAGTTCATGCATGTGCGGTTCGCGTTCAAACGCACTGCCACAGGCTGGGAAGCCCTACCGCACGACCCCCGCGATCTCGACGCGCTGCTCGGCCTCGCGGATGCGTACCCGCCCGTCGTTACCTGGACGATCTCGTTCGACGGGCGCTCCCTCGGTGCGGTCACGACCCGAAGGAGAAGTGCGAGTTCTACGGTGAAGTCGGCCGTCTCGATGTCGCCGGCAACAGCGTGCCGACTGTCGGGACGGCGTCGGCACGATCACCGTTCCTCCTGATGGAGGCCGAGTCGGTGTACCGGCCGCTCGTCGCGACCTCGCGCGCCAGCTTCACGGACCCCGAGTCGTGGAAGCGTCACGCACCAAACGCCGAGACGCGCGCGAGAGCGCTTGCCGCATTTCGAGCGAGGTTGCCGAAGGTCGAGACGTGCGACAAGGCGGGCCACGTTCTGCCCCGCCGCGTGTTGGCGGACGACGAGGTGAGGACGGTCCAGAGCTACAGGTCGAAGGACGCCAAGCGGATCGTGTCGCTCGTGATCGCGCCGAAGCGGGACTCATTCTGCGATTATGGCGACGAGGAAGTAGCTGATCCCCTGGTCCACACCTTCGGCGTCGAGGCCTCCGGGAACACGGTGTTCCTCGGGACAGCGATGAGTCTCGTAGATGCCGGCGACTACGACGGCGACGGCCACTCAGAGTTGATTTTCTGGCGCAGCGAGGGCGACAACCACGAGGGCTACGTCCTCGTGGCGGACTGTTTCCGCTCGCGGATCGACTTCGGGTGGAACTACCACTGAAGCATTCGGACGCGGGTGCGTGTCCCGAACTCGTTGGACAGGTACCCGTTCTTCAGAGGAAGAAATTGGTGGAGGCGGCGGGAATCGAACCCGGCCATTTCGATGCGCTGGGCGCCTATCGCGGCTGCATCGCGCAGAAGTCCGCAATCTGGCGAGGAATCGGGCGGCCGACCTGCGCTATCTCGGGCACCGAACCGCCATCCCGCGGGCAGCGTGGACCAACGGGACCATGGCGGTCCCGCGCGCGCTGCAAAGCTCCGGCAGGCTATAGCTCCAAGTCTCCCGCGACGCCCGGCGATCGGGCGAAGGTCGAGGCCATCAAGCAGGAGCTGGCGACCGTTACGGCTCGCCCCAGAGCGGCGCGCTCATCGTCTCCGCAAAGTCAGCGAACATGAGGTTGAAGCTGACGCTGATGCGCGAACGGTCGCTCCGGTTCGCGTCGACGGAGTGCTGCAGCCACGCGGGAAAGAGCAACAACGCGCCATTCTCGACCGGCACGACGACCTGGTCGGTATTGTAAGCGATCAGCTCCGTTACCGCGGGGCGGATGATGCCTGTCTGCGGCCGCGGATCATGAAAGTTGATCGTGTCCGCGCCGGGCTGCACCTGGACGTAATAAACGCCGCTGAGAAAATTGTTGGGGTGCGCGTGCATCTTCATCCCGGCGCGGGGCGCGGCGACGTTCGCCCAGCATCCCGTGATCGAAATGGCGCGCGACCCGATGCTCAAGAAGTCGAGCACGCGATAGGCCGCCTCGCTCACGGACGTCACCAGCGGCAGAATCGCGGGGAGCTTGTGCAAGCCATGGGGCGATTGCCACACTTCGCCCTCGGCGAGATCGGGCTTGCCGACGCGGAGTTCGGCGATCGCCGCCTGTACCCCGCGATCTATCGCTTCGCGAGCCGCATCCGCGACGCGCATCTTGGAGACGTAGCTCGGGAAGAGCCGGATGATCTCGGGATTCCCCGCCGTCGGGCCCATGGTCGAGCATTCTAGCCTAGCGCTTGCGCGGGCATGGCGCTTGTAACCATCGTTGGCTGACCGATGCGTCCACGGCGAACCGGACGAGTTCGGCGGAGCGGCGCAGCTCGAGCAGGCCGGCAGGCACCTCGAACCTCGACACGACTGGCCAGTTCGCTCGCAACCAGCAGCCCGACGCGTCGGTGAGGACGGACCTTGCGCCGTGCGCATCTATTCGCCTCGGAGTACATCGATGCAGGGCACGTTGGGTTTTGCGCGTGTGGAGCGGCCCTCGATGAAGATCGCGCTCTGGATCGTCCAGGTGTTGCTGGCGGCGCATGATGACCGGGTCGATGACGCTCCTCCACAGCAAAGCTGAGATCTCGTTGCGAGTCGTTCTGGCGCTGAGCGGTGGCTCACGCTCAGCGCTCTAGCCCTGGAAGAGCCGGTCGCACTTCGCCGCGAAGACGAAATCACTTTCGGTCAGGCCGTCGATCTTGTGCGTCCAGATCTCCACCACCACCTTGCCCCAGGCGAGTTGCAGGTCGGGGTGGTGTCCCTGCTCTTCGGCCGTGGCGCCGATGCGGTCGACGAAAGCGAGCGCGCTCTTGAAGTCCTTCAGCTTGTAGGTCCTGCGCAAGTGGTGGTCGCGCACGGCCTCCCAGCCCGGCTCGAGCTGCACGAGCAGCGGAGCGATCTGCTCGCGCCCGAGCGGAGGAACGCCGCCGCGGCAGGGAACACATTGCTGGTCGGCGAGCATGGGAGGAGCAATGCGTGCCGGGCGAGAGATGTCAACTGCCGGGAACGGATCGCCCTCCTCGCGGGCGCGGAGCCCCCAGCGCGTCGTAGCTCGGCCGGCACGCCGCCGCGCCGCAGAAATGCGTTCGAGCGGGCTCTGGAACCTGAACCACGTAGACAACGAGTGATGAATCCGATTTCGTGGCGCCGAGCGAACTGGTGCTCTATGGTACTGGGTGATCCGGCTCTTGCTGGATGGAGATGGTCGCAGATGGCCATCGGCGTGGGCCCCGGCAAATGGGGCCTTCGCATTCAGTGCCCGCCCCGGTGGAGCTGCAGCTGGGTGATGATGCGGCCGCCAGCGCGCTGCGCGCCCCTCAGTGGTTCTCCCCTTCTAGGGAAGCCTACTACCGGCGGAGGCCGATGAATGGGGTTGGCCGGGTCCAGGACTGGTGCCCGCGACTCGCTCGACGTCACCCAAGTCTCAGCGTTGCTCGCCTGCGCCGCGCTGCCCGACGCGCTAGCTTGTCGCCGTGAGCGCGCCGCGTACCAACCTCGAGACCGTGATCGCGTACCACGAGCGCACCAAGCACTTCCCCGGGCGCTACGCCCGCGCGCTGGGGTACCTCGACTGGGCGACGCAGCCCAACCCCTTCCGCCGCTTCTCGGATGCGCCGCTGCTGCCGCTCGACCTGATGCCGGTGGGGGACGAGCCGCGCTACGAGTCCGCCTTCTTCCTCGGCCGCGTCCCGCCTGCGCCGCTCGACCGCCGCTCGGTCTCGCAGCTCCTGCACGACTCGCTCGCGCTCTCGGCGTGGAAGCAGGCCGGCCAGTCGCGCTGGTCGCTGCGGGTGAACCCCTCGAGCGGCAACCTGCACCCGACCGAGGGTTACCTGATCGCGGGCCCGATCGCCGGGCTGCACCAGCGGCCCGCCGTCTACCATTATGCGCCGCGCGAGCACGCGCTCGAGCTGCGCGCCGAGCTGAGCGACGATGCCTGGGCTCATCTCTCCGCGCCGGTGCCCGCGGGCGCGCTGCTGCTCGGGCTCACCTCCATCCACTGGCGCGAGTCCTGGAAGTACGGCGAGCGCGCCTTCCGCTACTGCCAGCACGACGCCGGGCACGCGGTCGGGGCGCTGGCTGTCGCCGCCGCCGGGTTGGGATGGGAGATGCGGCTCATCGAGGGCGTCCCCGACCTGGAACTGGCCGCGCTTCTCGGCGTGCGCGAGCAACGCGGCGCCGAGGCGGAGCACCCTGACTGCCTGCTCATCGCCGCCCCGCGGTTCGAGGAGCAGCGGGTATTCGCCCTGCCCGCCCCGCTCCTCGCTGAGCTCGCGTCCGCGCGCTGGAACGGCACGCCCAACAGCCTGAGCAAGGACCACCACCCCTGGCCGGTGATCGACGAGGTGGCGCTCGCCACCAAGCAGACCGGAGCCAGGTCCTGGGAGCCGTTCCGCTTCGACAACTCGTCGCTCTCCGCCGGCGACGCGCCGCTCTCCTTGCGCCGGATCGTCCAGCAACGCCGGAGCGCTGTGGCGCTCGACGGCAGCACCGGCATCTCCCGCGACGCCTTCTTCCAGATCCTCCTCAAGGCGATGCCCGGCGCGAACCAGGTGCCGTTCACCGCCCTGCCCTGGCGGCCCCGCATCGACCTGCTCCTCTTCGTGCACCGGGTCGACGGCGTGGAGCCGGGCCTCTACGCGCTCCTGCGCGATCCCTCCCGTGAGCAGACGCTCCGCGCAGCGCTCGACCAGAATTTCCGCTGGACGCCGCCTCCCCGCTGCCCGGCTTCGCTGCCGCTCTTTCTCCTCGAGGCGGGCGACGCCCGCGCCGTCGCCCAGCAGACGAGCTGCGATCAGGAGATCGCGGCCGACGGCGTCTTCGCGGCGGCGATGCTGGCGGAGTTCCGCGGACCACTCGAGCAGTTCGGTGCCTGGTTCTACCGCTGCCTCCACTGGGAGACCGGCGTCGTCGGCCAGGCGCTCTACCTGGAGGCGGAAGCGACCGGCATCCGCGCCACCGGGATCGGCTGCTTCTTCGACGATGCCACCCACCTCGCCTTCGGGCTCGCTGGCGACCGCTTTCAGGTGCTCTACCACTTCACGATGGGAGGGGCTGTCGACGACCCGAGGCTGCAGACGAGCCCGCCTTACGCGGGGGACTCCTCCCGGAACAGCGCGAAGGAGCTGGTGTAGCCGTGCAGGAAGGTCGCGCCCCCGACGCGGCCGATCTCGCCGTTGCAGAAGAAGCCGCCGAGCGGGATCTCGCCCACCTTCTCGCGGAAGAGCTCGGTGTCGTGGTCGGGCCGCCCGAAGAGGTGCGCGCCACGGCCCAGGCAGGAGAAGAGGAGGGCTCCGGTGGGTCCCGCGCCCATCGACGCGCGGTAGCGCTCGAGCAGCCGGGTCAGGTCCTGGGTCGCGGTGCGGGCGTCGCGGAGGAGGAACTGCGCGACCTGCAGCTGCTTGAGGTGCCCGCCGACCGCGATGGCGCCGCTCGCCCGATCGATGCCGATCAGGTTGCGAACCAGCAGCTCGCCCTCGTGGTACTCGACTTCGTCCTCCTTCATCTCCAGGCCGAGGAAGAGCGAGTGCCGGAAGAGCTCCTGGTCGCGCGGAGGCAGCGACTCGTGCAGCTCGCTGAGCAGCTCGAGCGGCGGCCTCTGGTCGAGCTCGAACAAGACGTTGCCCTGGCAGCGCGTGACCAGCATCGGCTGGCCGATCGGCCGGCAGCCCTGGGCGACGATCGTCTCCACGCGCAGGTTGCCGGAGAGGGCAACACCGACGACGCCACTGCGGAACACCTCGTCGCGGAGGAAGAGCCGGTTCGCGCCGGGCGCCGTCCCGCCGCTGGCGAGCCCGCCGAACTTGCTCGAGCGGGGGTAGGCCAGGTCGAGCCCGGCGAGCAGCGCGCCCGCGTCCAGCGTGAGCGGGTCGGCGAGGAGGAGGAGATTCGGCCTCGCCTGCGGCGCGGCGCCGATGGCCGCGTGCCAGGCTGGCGGCAGGGCGGAGGCGGCCGGCAGATCCGTCATGTCGAGGTGGAAGGGGACCATCTCGACCCCGGGCAGCACGGCCGCGGTGAGCGAGAGCGCAGCGCGCTCCTCGACCTCGTGGCCCGCGCCGATCACACCGCCGCCGGTGCAGCCGACGAGGAGCGCGCCCGGCAGCTCCGCCGCGATCAGCCCGGGGACGCTCGCGGCGGCGGCGCGGTGGTGCGGCGAGACGAAGGCGACGACGAGGTCGGCGCGCTCGCCACCGAGCTGGCCGCCAAGCGCCGCAAGCGCCTCGGCCACGGCCTGGGGCGTGCCGGGATCCTGCGAGAGTGCCGACGCCCAGCGCACCCAGCATCGATGACACGCCGTCGCGCCCGGCGCAATGTCGCGCCTCGCTCGCTACGACTCCTTGGGGATCCCAGCGTCGAAGGTCTTGGCGTGCCGGTGTGGCCCTGCGTAGCCCTCGATGGCCCTGCATGGCCCTATCGCCTCGGAACAAGGGTTCCTCCGAGAGAGCCGCGTGGCCCTGCACGGCCCCGCGTAGCCCCGGATGGGACTGGCACCTGTCCAAACCTGTCCAACGGCTCCTGGGTGCGGTTCAGTCGCTTGCCACATTGTTGGAGGCTGCCGGTTCCTGCTCTCGACAACCTGGCGCGTGAAGTAGAAAAGTCATGCCCAACGAGGGGCGGACCGCAGCCGGACGGGGAGGATCCGATGGAGGCCACGCGCTTCCGCGCGGGAGTCGTGGGGACGGGCTGGTGGGTCGACATCGAGCACCTGCCGGGCCTTCAGGGTCGAGCAGACGTGGACGTGGCCGCGATCTGCGGGCGCAACTCCGAGCGGCTCGCCTCCATCGCCGACAAGTTCGGGGTGCCGAATCGCTTCGCGGACTGGCGGGAGATGATCGCGCGGGGCCGCCTCGACCTGGTCGTGATCGTCACTCCCAACGTGCTGCATCACCCTGTGGCCATGGCCGCGCTCGACGCCGGCCTGCACGTGATCTGCGAGAAGCCCCTGGCTCTCGACGCAGGACAGGCGCGCCAGATGGCGGCGGCCGCCGAGGCGAAGAGACTCCAGACGCTGACCTTCTTCACGCACCGCGCGCTCGCGGCGGCGGCGCAGGTCAAGCGGCTCGTCGACGAAGGCTTCCTGGGAACGCCGCTGCACGTGAACGCATCCTACTTCACCGCCTCGCACCTCAAGCCCGGCAAGCCCGCCGCCTGGCGGATGCGCCGCGCCGAGTCCGGCACCGGTGTGCTCGGCGACATCGGCTCGCACCTCGTCGACCTGGTGCGCTGGTGGCTGGGCGACTTCACCCGCGTCGCCGGGCAGTGGCAGGTGCGCACCCGCGAGCGCCCCGGCGGGGCCGTCGACGGCGACGAGGACTGCTCCTTCCTCGCGCAATTCGAGAACGGCGCACAAGGCGTGTTCCAGGCAAGCAAACTGGTCGCCGGCCGGTCCAACTTCCAGCGGATCGAGCTGCACGGCGATCGAGGGAGCCTGCTCTACGAAGCCGAGCCGGGCTTCGACCCCAACTGGCTGGGCCGCCTCTGGGCGGGCCGCCCCGATCGCGGCGGCCTCGTTCCGGTCGCGCTTCCCCCGGAGCTCACCGCCGGTCTCGAGGCGCAGGAGGCCGGACGCGTCGAGGCGTACCGCCGGCTCACCGAGCCCTTCTTCGCCGCCATCCGCGGCGGCGGTCCGTCGTCGCCCGACTTTCGCGACGGTGCCGCGGTACAGGCCGTGCTCGATGCCGTCGCCGGGTCCGCCGAGCAGGGCCGCTGGGTGGACGTCGCTCGGCCCTAGGGTGGGCGCGCCTACTTCTTCCGCTGGGCGATGTCCACCCAGACGGCGAGGAGCAGGATGAGCCCCTTGATCACGTACTGGAAGGTGATGTCCATGTTCATCAGGCTCATGCCGTTGTCGAGCGAGGTCATCACCAGCGCCCCGACGATGGCGCCGAGGATGGTGCCCTCGCCGCCCGCCAGCGAGGTGCCTCCGATCACCGCGGCGGCGATGGCGTCGAGCTCCGCGTTCTGTCCCGCCGAGGTGGTGGCCGCGTTCAGCCGGGCGGTGTAGACGATGCCGGCCATCGCCGTCAGAACCCCCATGAGGACGAAGAGCCCGAAGATGTGGCGCGGCACGCTGATGCCCGAGAGGCGGGCGGCGTCCGGATTTCCGCCGATGGCATAGAGATGCCGCCCGAAGGTGGTGTCCTCGGCGACGAAGGAGAGGATGAGCGTCAGCACCAACACGAAGATCACCGACCAGGGGATGCCCAGGTAGAGCACCATGATCATCCCGAAGATGGCCATGACGGCCGAGACGAACGCCAGCCGCAGCGCCTCCGCGTAGGCTGGGAGCACCGGGAACCCGTAGTGCTGCCGCGCCCGCCGGCGCCGCACGGCCATCACCACGTAGGCCACGATCAGCGCGACGAGGAAGTAGAGGCTGGTGTCGTGGACCTGGCCGTCGGCCGCGGCCCTGAGCGTGGGGAGATAGCCTTGGCCGATCAACTTGAAGCGCTCGGCGACGGACTCGGGCGCCATCTCCAGGCCCTGGGTCTGCCCGCCGGTAATGCCGATGATCAGCCCGCGAAAGGCGAGCATCGACGCCAGCGTGACGATGAACGAGGGCACCTTGCGGTAGGCGATCCAGAAGCCGTGCCAGGCGCCCACCGCCGCTCCCGTCAGCAGGGTGACCAGAACCGCCGGGAACACGCCCCACTCCAGCTTGACCATGCAGATCTCGCAGACCGCGCCGGCGAAGCCCAGCACCGACCCGACCGACAGGTCGATGTGGCCGGCGACGATGACCAGCACCATCCCGATGGCGAGGATGGCGGTGGTCACCGTCTGCACGAAGAGGTTGGAGAGGTTGCGCGGAGTGAGGAAGACCCTTTCGGTGAGGAAGGCGAAAATCGCCCAGATGGCGACCACGGCGATCATCATCGTGTACTGCTTGGTGTTGCGCTTGATCGAACCGACCACGAGGTCGAAGAGGCCGACCTCCGCGGCTTCCGCGCTCTTGACTTCGGTCGCCATCCAAAGCTCCTCTCGGGCCGCGCTACGCCGCGCCGGTCGCGAAGTGCATCACCCGTTCCTCGGAAGCCTCGGTCCGCCCAAAGCCGCCGGCGACGCGCCCCTCGTGCATCACCAGGATCCGATCGCTCATGCCGAGCACTTCCGGCAGCTCCGACGAGACCATCACCACGCAGACGCCCTGCTCCACCAGGTCGTTCATGATGTTGTAGATCTCGACCTTGGCGCCGACGTCGATGCCGCGGGTGGGCTCGTCGAGGAACAGCACCTTGGGATGGGTGAGCAGCCATTTGGCAAGCACCACCTTCTGCTGGTTGCCGCCCGAGAGGTTTCCGACCTTCTGCTCCAGCGAAGGGGTCTTGGTCCGCAGCTCCCGGACGTAGCGTTCGGAGCGCTTGATCTCCTCGTTCTTGTTGATCACCCCGAGCCGCGCGATCTGCTTGAGGCTCGCCAGCGTGGAGTTCTGCTTCACGTCCATGCCCAGCACGAGGCCGTAGCGCTTGCGGTCCTCGGAGACCAGCGCCAGCCCCGCCTGGATCGCCTCGCGGGCGTTGCGGAAGACCGTCCTCTGCCGCCCGAGCCACAGCTCCCCCGCCTGCCGCTCTCCCCACGCACCGAAGATGCTGGTGATGAGCTCCGTGCGGCCCGCGCCCATCAGTCCGGCGATGCCGAGGATCTCTCCCTTGCGCACCTGGAAGGAGACGTCGCGGACGGCCAGGTCGCGGGTGACCGGGTTCCTGATGGTCCAGCCCTTCACCTCCAGCACCGTCTCGCCGGGCTCGCGCGGCCGCCGCGGGAACATGTGCGTGAGGTCGCGGCCCACCATGGTCCGCACCATCCGTTCCTCGGGCATCTCCGCCTTGTCCTCGGTGAGGATGGTCTTGCCGTCGCGCAGCACGGTAATGCGGTCGGCGATGCGGGTGATCTCGCGCAGCCGGTGCGAGATGTAGATGCAGGTCACGCCCTTCTCCTTCAGGGCGGCGAGGATGTGGAGCAGGTTGTCCGCCTCGCTTTCGGTGAGCGCGGCGGTGGGCTCGTCGAGGATGAGCAACCGCGCGTTCTTGGAGAGCGCCTTGGCGATCTCGACCAGCTGCTGCGACCCCACGCCCAGGTCGACGACCCGCGCGGCGGGATTGAGCCGCAAGCCCACCTGCTTCAAGGCGCGCCCGGTCTCGTGGAAGGTCCGGTTCCAGTCGATGACGCCGCGGGCCTTCTGCAGCTCGGTGCCCAGGAAGATGTTCTCGGCGATGGTCATCTGCTTCACCAGCGCCAGCTCCTGGAAGATGATGGCGATGCCGGCGTGCTCGCTGTCCCGCAAGTTGGCGAACTTCTGCACCTGCCCGTCGAGGACGATGTCGCCGCCGTAGCTGCCGTGCGGATAGACGCCGCTGAGGATCTTCATCAGCGTCGACTTGCCGGCGCCGTTCTCGCCGATGAGGGCGTGGACCTCGCCCTTCCGGACGTTGAAGGTGACGTCCTCGAGCGCCTTCACGCCCGGAAACGTCTTGGTGACCTTCCGCATCTCCAGGATGAAGTCGCTCATGCAACTCCTCCGACGAGGGCGCAGCGGCTACTTCCGATAGACGGCTTCTTTCCTGAGGTACCCGCTTTTCACCAGGACTTCTTCCAGGTTCTCCCTGGTGACGACCACCGGCGTGAGCAGGACGGACGGTACATCGCGCTTGCCGTTGTTGACAACGCGGCCATGGGTCTCGATGGCCTTTCCCTTGGCCAGGTCGAGCGCCATCTCGACGGCTTTCCGCCCCAGCTCCCGCGTGTCCTTGAAGATGGTCATGCTCTGCGTGCCCTGGATGATGCGGATGGCGGCGGAGAGCTCGGCGTCCTGGCCGGTGATGGGCACCTTGCCGGCGAGGCCCTGCGCGGCCAGCGCCTGGATGCAGCCGCCCGCGGTGCCGTCGTTGGGGGCGAGCACCGCGTCGACGCGATTCTGGCTGGCGGTGAGCGCCTGCTCGCAGAGCTTCTGCGCCTCGGAAGGCTGCCAGTCCTTCACCGGTTGGTCCATGACGATGGTGATGTCGCCCCGGTCGGCGCGCGGCCCGATGTATTTCATCGCGCCCTGGTGGAAGAGCTTCGCGTTGTTGTCGGTCGGCGATCCCGCCAGGACCAGGTACCTGCCCTTGGGCACCTTCTTGGTGATGAAGGCTCCCTGCAACTCCCCCACCTTCACGTTGTCGAAGGAGAGATAGTAGTAGTCGGCCCGGGCGTGCGTGACCAGCCGGTCGTAGCTGATCACCGGCACGTGCGCCCGCGCGGCCATCTCCACGATGACCGAGGCGCTGGACCCGTCGTGCGGAGCGAGGATGAGGGCCTGGATCCCCTCGGAGATGAGGTTCTCGCACTGCGACAGCTGGCGGCCGGCGTCGTTGTCGGTCACCTGCACGCGGAGATCGATGCCCAGCTTGCGGGCCTCGTCCTCCATCCTCTTGCGGTCCTTCACCCAGCGCTCTTCCCGCTGCGTCGGCAACGAGAGCCCGATCTTGACGCCCGCGGCCCGGACCGGCGACGCGGCGAGAACAAGCGCGGCAAGCGAACGGAAAGCGGCGATCGATCGGCTCATGGTGTTGCCTCCGACGCTACCACCAGGCCTCGACCTGCGCGCCGAAGGAGAGGCCGCTCGTGTCGCAGGCGAAAGGAGCCGCCGGAACGCCGGCCGGCGAACAGCTGCCGGCGAGGCCCGCGCTCTGCGCGGCGCCGTTCCAGCTGGCCCAGGTGGCGAAGAGCCGCAGCTCCGGCCGGGACCAGAAGCTGCCGCCCGCCACCAGGGTTGGCGCAAGCGTCGCCTTGAAGAGGCGGCGCACGTCACCGCCCCCCTTGGGCTTGTAGGACGCGTAGCCGAGGTCGGCCTGGATCTTGAATAGGTCGTTGAAGTGATAGCCGGGGCGCAGCTCGAAGCCGAAGCTCGTGCTGCTGTCGCCCGGGAGCGGGGTGGCCGCAGCCGGCTTCTCGCCCACGCGGGTCTTGCTCTGGAACACGAAGACCAGCACGCCCGAGAGACGCGCGACCGGCTGGAACTGGAACATCTCGACGATGCGGAACTGGGTGGCGCTGCTGGTCGCGTCAGGGTCGACGTTGGCGTTGTTGTCGTTGCCCCCCATGCCGGCGAGCGATCCCATCGCGTATTGGAAGGCGAGCCGGTTGGACCCGCCGAGCAGCTTCGACTGCACGTGCTCGACCGTGAACCATGGGCTCACCTTCATGCGATCGCGCCCCTGCGAGCCGGCCTGGTCGCTCACGTAGCCGAGGTCGACGCCCAGCTCCAGCGCCCCATCCGGATTGAGCGGGATACCGTACATCCGAAGGTCCGACCGAAAGGTCACGCGCAGCGGGTTGTCGTCGGGCGTTCGGAAGACGGCGACGGCGAGTTTCCCTGGGCCGAGGCCGATGTCCTCGAAGCCGCCGCCCAGGCCGGACGGGTTCCAGTAGAAGAAGTCCATCGAATGGACGTCGTGGCGGCGGTAGTAGCGCGCGCCCAACCAGGCCGAGGCGCCGCCGAGGAACGGCACGTTCAACGCTTGGAAATAGAGGTTGGGCAGGCGGAACTTGTTCTCGTAGCCGGCGGCATCGCTGAGGTCGCCGGGCCGGTAGAAGGCGAGCATGCCGTCGAAGCGGAACTCTGCGCCGCCCGCCTTCGAGACCGTCTCGCGGATCTCGAGCTCGCCGTAGGTGTCGCACTCGTTGCCGAGGCGGAACTTGTAGTCCATGCCCGGCACGCCGAAGCAGACCTGACTGCCTCCTTGGCTGTTGCCGCCGAAAGCGTTGCGCAGGTAGCCGTGCAACTCGACCGCCGAGGCGCCCTCGGCGAGCAGCATCCCCGCCAGCACCGGCGCACACAGGGAGCGGCTCGTCGCCATATGACCTCTCCTCGCCCTTCGGCGGTCCGGAACCCGACGCTGGCGCGCGGAGGATACTCCATCGGCCAGTTGCACCATGCGTTGGGCTCTTCTTCGAGGCGCGACTCGGCGGGGCGACGACAGGCGGGCAGGCTCGGGCGGACACCCGGGCCGGAAGGCCGGGGCGACAACAACAGGCGCAAGCCAGGATTCGAAGCATGACGCACCGTGGGTCACAGAGCGGGCGGTCGATCTGTCGAGACACAACGCTTGACGCCCGCGCGCGCCTTCGCTATCAGGCGCGGGATGGTCGCGCGCCTTTGCTGCCCGCTCTGTTGTTGTCCCGGTCCCCTGAAGGGCCGGGGCCGCGGACGCGCTTGAGGCGAAGCAACACCCCACACGCCTGAGTCGCACTCCTCGCCCGGCTGAGTCGCCACGGACGCCGTTCGTGGCTTTTCGCCAACGCAGTCCCCGCGAGGTGCACGATGCAGTCCTGGTTCGCCGGTCCTTCACTTCCACGCCGCCCGCTGCTGTTCACGCTTGCGGCGGCCTTCCTCTCCTCGGCTGCGTTCGCCGATGGGACCACGCTGCTCAACGTCTCGTACGACCCCACCCGGGAGCCTGTACCAGGAGCTCAACGCTGCATTCGCACGGGAGTGGAAAGCGGCCACGGGTTCGATGGTGACCGTTCGCCAATCCCACGGCGGATCGGGCAAGCAGGCCCGCGCGGTGATCGATGCCTGGAGGCCGACGTCGTCACGCTGGCCCTCGCCTACGACGTCGACGTCCTGGCCGAAAAAGGGCTGCTGGCAAGAGACTGGCAAGGGCGTCTTCCCCAGGGAAGCTCGCCGTACACGTCCACGATCGTGTTCCTGGTCCGCAAGGGAAATCCAAAAGGCATCAAGGACTGGGACGACTTGATCAAGCCGGGCGTCTCGGTGATCACGCCCAATCCCAAGACCTCCGGGAGCGCGCGCTGGAACTACCTGGCTGCGTGAGGGTACGCGCTGCTCAAGTCGGGGCGGGATGAAGCCGCCGCCAAGGAATTCGTCGCGCGTCTCTACCGGAACGTACCGGTGCTCGACTCCGGCGCCCGCGGCGCCACCACCACCTTCGTCGAGCGCGGCATCGGGGACGTGCTGATCAACTGGGAAAACGAGATCCTCCTCGGAGGCCGCGAGTTGGGGCAGGACAGATTCGAGATCGTCGCACCGCCGGGCAGCATCCTTGCGAAGCCCGTGGTGAGCGTCGTGGACCGGGTGGTGGACAAGCACGGGACGCGAAGGGTGGCCGAGGCCTATCTCCAGTACCTGTACTCGCCGGAAGCCCAGCAGATCTCCGCCAAGCACCACTACCGCCCCGTGGACCCGAAGATCGCGGCGGAGCATGCGGGGCAGTTTCCGAAGGTGAAGCTGTTCACCCTGGAGGATGTGGCGGGAGACTGGCAGGCCGCGAACCGGGTCCACTTCGCGGACGGCGGGCTCTTCGACCAGATCTACGCGCCGGTGGCCAGACGATGACGGGGAGGCGAGCCAGGCACGTGCTGCCCGGGTTCGGTCTTTCGCTGGGCTACACGCTGCTCTACCTCGGAGCGATCGTCCTGCTCCCGCTCTCCGCCGCCTTCATCAAGGCCAAGCCGGCTCAATCGCGGAATCCGCCGCTTCCCAACTGGTGAAACCATGAGCATCCGGGTCCGCGACGTCAGCAAGCGCTTCGGCGGCTTCATCGCCCTCGACGGCGTCTCGCTCGAGATCGGCAAGGGTGAGCTGGTGGCGCTCCTCGGCCCCTCCGGCTGCGGCAAGACCACGCTCTTGCGCATCATCGGCGGCTTGACCCCCGCCGATTCCGGCGAGGTCTATGTCGACGGCGAGAAGGCGTCGGGGCGCGCGACGGGCGAACGCCAGGTGGGCTTCTGCTTCCAGCATTACTCGCTCTTCCGCCAGATGACGGTCTTCGAGAACGTGGCCTTCGGCTTGCGCGTGCGGCCGCGCCGGTCGCGGCCCTCGCGCGACGAGATCCGCGCGCGGGTCCACGACCTGCTGCGTCTGGTCCAGCTCGACTGGCTCGCGGATCGGTACCCGGCGCAGCTCTCGGGCGGCCAGCGCCAGCGCATCGCGCTGGCCCGCGCTCTGGCCGTCGAGCCCAAGGTCCTCCTGCTCGACGAGCCGTTCGGCGCGCTCGACGCCAAGGTGCGCAAGGACCTGCGGCGATGGTTGCGCCGGCTGCACGACGACCTGCACATCACCAGCGTCTTCGTCACCCACGACCAGGAAGAGGCGCTGGAAGTGGCCAACCGGGTGGTGCTGATGAACCAAGGGCAGATCGAGCAGGTGGGCACTCCCGACGAGGTCTACGACCACCCGGCCACGCCCTTTGCCTACAGCTTCCTCGGAACCGTCAACCTGTTCCATGGGCGCGTCGATCACCGCCGGGCGGAGGGCGACGTGCTGCAGGTGGGCGAGCACCATCTTCCGCTCGACCCGCAGGAAATCGGGCCGGGGATCGAGGCGGTGGGCTACGCCCGGCCTCACGATCTCGACGTGGAGCCCGGCCTGCCGAACGGGGCCGGTTTGCCCGCCACGGTGCGGCGCATCCTGGTGATCGGCCCGACCGCGCGGCTGGAGGTGGAGGCGCACGCCGACGCGCGCGTCATCGAAGTCGAGATTCCGCGCGCGCGTCTCGAGGCGCTGCACCTCGAGGCGGGCGACGAGGTGGTGGTGAGCGCGAAGAGGGTGCGCCTGTTTGCGCAGACGGTTTGAACGCCGGTGCGAAATGCCGCATCCGTTGGAAAGGTCGCGCTTCGTCGAAGGGGAAAATTGGTGGAGGCGGCGGGAATCGAACCCGGCCAACTCGATGATCTGGGCGCTGTATCACCACGGCATCTCGCACAAGTCCGCGATCCGCCGAGGGAGATGGGTGGCCCGCGTGCGCTATCTCGCGTGGCGACCCGCCATCCCGCGGGTGGCGTGGACCAACGGGACCATGGCGGTCCCGCGCAGAGGAGTCAGCCGCGCCATATGGTACCGACATCGTGTTCGTACCCGGGGCCGACAGCTGCTCACGTTGCAGTCGCGCTCAGTGGGCAACCGCGGTGGTGCGGGAGCGTAGGGCCCGGCGCGGCGACCCAGTCGGTGAAATGGGACAGCACAGCATCGTCGGGCGGCGCCTCGCCAGGCAGCGGAAGCGACGGTTCCAGCGTGGCAGGCGAGGTACCGTCGCTCATCTCCGCGATCTACCAGAGACGTGGCCGGTCGCGGACGCTGGTAGTGCAATTGCTTCGAACGCTTCCCGTTAATTACAGCGGGCTCCCGCTGTTACGGCGGCACGACGAGACGCCCATCACAGCCCCAAGGCAACCATCGGATGGCGAGTGGCAGTACGTGGTCTCGCTTGACGCCCACCGAACAGGTGTATATACACGCATCAGGATGAAGGACAAGACCCTCGAACTCTGCCGGCGCGTGGCGCGTGAGTGCACGGCGAACAATCTGCGCCGGGCGTCGCGGCAACTCAGCGCGTCGTTCGACCAAGCCATCGCCGAGTCGGGACTGCGCGGGACGCAGTTCACGCTGCTCACCGCGCTCACCGTCGGCGGAGCGATGCCGCTCACCATGCTCGCGGACGCATTGGCGCTCGATCGCACCACGCTGACGCGAAACCTGGCGCCGCTCGAGCGGGACGGGCTGGTCGTGAGCATTCCCTCGCCGGACGGAAGAGTGCGCACCGTCTCCCTCACGCAGCGCGGGCAGCAGGCGCTGGAGCGCGCGCTGCCCCGCTGGGAAGCGGCCCAGCGACGGGTGGTCGCGTCGCTCGGCGAGCGGCGGTGGAGGGATCTGATGTCGACGCTGAGCAACCTGTGATTTTTTTTTGACGCAGTACGTGCATATACACGTAAGGAGCACACAGATGAAGCTCATTCCGGCGATCCTGATCCTGGCAGCGTGCGCGCACTCTCCGCCGCAGCCGCGCGTGACCCGCGACCGCGAGCTCGAATCGCTCGAGCAGGCGGTGCGGTGGCCGAACGCCACCGTCCCTGTCGTAATGCAACTCGCGAACGCATGGCTCTCCACGCACCGCTACGCCGACGGCTACGCCTGGTTCGCGCCGTTGGCGAATGAGCGCCCGCTCTTCGAAGCGCTGGCCGGTGTCTTCCAGGCGAACTCCGCCGGCGAAGTCCCACTCCTCGATCGCGTCGCCTGGGTCGAGCAAGCGATCGCGCGCCTCGACCACGCCGCCGCGCAGGACGGCCTCTCGCGCTATCTCCGCGGCGTGGTCTTTGTCGCACTCCCCGACCGCTTCGGCAAAAAGGCGCAGGGAGTCGCGGACCTCGAGTGGGTGCTGGCGAACGGCGCGAAGTTCCCAACGGGACTGCTGCGCGGCGCCCGCGACGCGATCGCGGGACGCGCTGGGTTGGCTGCCGACGGGTTGGTGAGCGCGAAGGACGGCTTCCGCTTCGGTCCGCCCGTAGTCAGCGAGCCCGTCAAGGGCGTCTACCTGGCCAGCGGCTACGACTTCGCCGATATCGCCTTCGTCGTGACATCGGAGGGGCTCGTCGCCATCGACGCGGGCACCACGCCCTCCACCGCAGCGAAAGCGCTGGCGGCGGTACGCGCGCGCGCCGACCTGCCGATCCGCAAGGTGATCGTGACGCACGCCCACTGGGACCACATCGGCGGGCTCAGCGCGTTCGCCACGCCCGGCGTCGAGGTGATCGCGCAGGCGCGCTTCCGCAACGAGCTCGCCCGCGTGAACGACACCGGCGTGCCGTTTCACTTCTTCTTCGGGGAGGGCGCGGCGAAGGCGTACTCCCTCGAGCCGCAGCGGGTGGTGGAGAAGCCCGAGACGCTGGTGGTCGGCGGAACGCGCTTCGAGCTCATCCCCGTGATGGGCGGCGAAACCGACGACGCACTCCTCATTCACCTGCCCGACGCGCAGGTCACCTTCGTCGGCGATGCCTTCATGCCGTACTTCGGCGCGCCGTTCGTCGCCGAGGGCTCCGTCGATGGCCTGCTGGACACCATCGCGCGCCTGCGCACGCTCGGCCCGACCCGGCTGATCCACGGCCACGCGCCGCTCACCGAGAACTTCACGTTTGCCGTGCTGGAGCCGCTCGCTGCCGCCCTCACCGCGGTGCGCGACGCGACGGTGAAGTCGCTCCGCGAAGGCCGCACGCTGCAGGAGATGCTCGGCGACAACCTCCTGCCCGAGGTGCTGCGCGATCACCCCGACGCGGTGCTGCCGTTCCTGCTCATGCGCGACGACGCCATCCAGCGCCTCTACGCGCAGCGGACGGGCTACTGGAAGTCCGACGGCGAGGGAATGGCAGTGTTCTCCGACGCCGACTGGGGCGCGGCGCTCGATCTGCTCGGCGGCGAGGAGGCGCTCCAGCGCGCGGCGGCGACGCTCAACGATCGCGGCGACTACGCGATGGCGCTCCGCCTGGCCAACGCCGCCCTGGCGGCGCACCGCTCTTCACCGCCGCTCACCGCCGAGCGGCACCGGGCGCTCGAAGGGCTGCGCGCCCGCTACCAGTTCAACCCCTTCAAGCTGATCGTCTATTCGGAGATGGCCGGCGACGAGCTCCACTGAGCTGATCTCATCGTAGCGGGACGCCGGATTTCATCACCGGAACGCCAGGCGCATTGAAGCCTGTGCCCGCCGACCTAGGGTGAAGTCCGCGTCATGGACGTCCCTCTCCGATGTCCTCCGTTCCGTTCGCCTCTCCGGCGCCGTGCTGTTCCGCGCCGTGTGCCTCGCCAAAACCCCATCCGCGAATTAGAGTGACGACGCTGATCGCCTGCGTCGCGCGCTGACAGACCGGGAAGTCCTTCAGCGCCCGCCGCTTCCACCGAGAATCGCCCCGTCCGCTCCAGAACTTGAAGAGCCGTGGACCACGCGTGGACCAAGGCGCGGGGCGCGGCCGCACTGCCTCGCCAGAGAGCCCACTCAATTCGGACGCGGGTGCGCTGCACGGACCCTGCGCAACAACTCGATATCGTTGAACAAAAATGGTGGAGGCGGCGGGAATCGAACCCGGCCAATTCGATGATGTGGGGGGGCATTGCGGCGGCGTCTCGCAGAGGTCCGCAATCCGCCGAGCTAGATGGGTGGCCCGCGTGCGCTATCTCGCGTGGCGAACCGCCATCCCGCGGGCAGCGTGGACCAACGGGACCATGCCTGTCCTCAGAAGACCCCATCAGCCTCAATGCGGAACCACGAACGCGATTGGCGCGTCGGCGGCAGTCACTGCCCACAGCGATCTTGCCTCGTGCGAGTGCCGCCGAACGAAGCAAGAACGCGAGCAACCGGTTCAGTCGCCCGCCGTACTCAAGAGTGGGAGAGCGTTGCGAACATCGTCGGGCCGCTCGGCTGCGTATCCCGAGGCGCGCCCTGTGCGACGAGCGGGTTGGGCGTCGCCTCGCCCACCTTGGTCAGCGTGTTGCAGTCCCGGTGGTGAAACGGCTCGGCGCGACGGCGGATGAGCATCACCGTGTCCTGTTCGTACGACCACGTACGGCCCGGGTCGATGTTTACCCGGATGCGGAACTCGATCGTGCGAAAGGCGTGCTGAATGAACGGCCCGGAGCAGATCGCGGATTCAGGGGCGGTCAGCTCGAACTCGCGCGCGTTGGGCTCGGCATGGCCCGTCGCCAGCGCCACCTGCGCGCGGGGGATGGCGAGCATCTGGATGACAGTCTTCGTCGCTGGCTCACACAGCCAGTAGCCGACCTGGTCGTGGAAAGTCTCGACCTCGCCAGGCTTCACCACGCGCAGGTGGTAGCGCAGGCCGTAGAGGAGCTGCGGGCCGTTCAGCTGCGGGTCGATGGGCTGCAGCTCGACGCGCTCGACGAACGCGTCCTTCTCGGTACCGTCGGCCGAAGGGTGTTCATCCTTTCCCTTGGTGCCCTCCCAGATCCCTGCCATCGGGCGCAGCGGGCCGAGGTTTCGCAGCGTGTCGGGGTCCACTTCGGCCGGCTCGGTGAAGATGTCTCCGGGGAACGAGTCACTCGGGTGCATGCGCCCTCCTCTCCAACCTCATCGTACGTGACAGCCAGCATTCGCGCCTCGATCCAGCCGGCGGTTCATTCCTCTTCCGATTCTTGGTCAGCAGTGCGGCGCGCGCGATCGGCTTCTGCACGACGGCCATCGCGCGTCGCCGCCAACAATCCGCTCACGTCCCCCGCTGCAGTGACCGCTCGTACAGCGGCTCGGCCGGCTTCGAGATCTGCCGAGCGGCGAAGGCGAACATCACCCATGCCCACCCGCGGCAAAGCAACTCGATCGCGACGAATGTGCCGATCATCCAGAGCGCCGAGAACGGCCACGCGGTCCAGACATATACGCCCAGGAGCGCAGTCACAATGCCGCCCGCGGCGGCCCAGCCCCAGTTCGGAAATCGAAGCACGGCTGCGGCACCGACCCGGAAGACCCCGCCCACGAGGAATAGCGTCGCCAAGAGCAGGGTCAGCCCCAGCGCTCCGGCGTCAGGGTGGGCCACGATCAGAGCGCCGACGACTGTGCTCAGGATGCCACCGAGCAGATGGAGAAAAATGCCGCTCCACTCTTTCGCCCAAAACGCGGCAACTACCTCGAAGACACCGCCAAAGACAAGCAGCCATCCGTAGAGCAGAACGGAGGTGAGCGTCGTCAGCCAGGGAACCGTCAACGCAACCATACCGAGGACGAGCAGCGCGATCCCCAAGGCGAGAAACCAGCCCCACTTCGGCCGCAGCTCTTCCAACTCGTCGAGCGATGAATGAGTAGCCATGACGTTTATGCCGCCATCGCTTGCTTGGCGAGATCCCACGCCTGGTGCAGCTTCTCGCTGCGCCGCTTGTGCTCGGCACGCGCATCCGCGATGCGCGCATCCAGCTTGGCCTTCGCATCCCCGTGCGCCTTTGCCAACTTCGCCTGGAGCGCCTTGATCTTCGCTTCGGCTTCGTCCGTCGCCGCTGCAAGCGCCGCCATGGCGCGGTCCTGCGTCGCGCGGATCTTGCGGTTGACGGCTGCGATCTTCGCCTCCAGCTTGGCCTTGTTCTCTTTCGTCGCCTGAGCAAGCTCGACCTTCAAGTTGGCGACCTCGGTCTTGAGCGCCGCAGCGTCTCTTTCAATCTGGGCGTCCATGACCTCTTCGCGCGCCCGACGCAGGACGATGCCGCCCGCGGCCTCGATGCGCGTATCGACCGGCATCACCCACTCCTCCCAGACTTCTGCGACGACACCGGACTTGCCCGCCTGCAACTGTTGTCCAACCTCGTCGAGGAAATCGTCGCCGACGCCGACTTGCGCCAGGTCGTACAGAGCACCTCCGATGGTTCCCGCGCCGGCAGCCACCGCGAACCCCACCGGTCCACCGAGCAGACCGAGCAGACTGCCCGCGAACAGGCCCACCGCCGTCCCGAGCGGACCCTCGTCGGCTGCCTGTTTGACGGTCACCTTTCCGCTCGCGTCCTTCGCGATCACGGCGATCGCGAAGATCGCGATGCTACCCTCTTCGTCCAGCTCCCTGAGAATCCTGGAGCCCTCATAGGCCTTGCTCTCGTTTTCGAATACGGCGACAAGCATCTTGTCCATGGCTTTCCTCCTTCGGGTGAGTGACGCTGGGTTTGAGTAACGCCGCGGTGAGAAGCGGTCGATTGCGGTGGACGACAGAAACGCTGACTCCAGGCGCCACGTGAAGCTCAACGGAACGGTATCGGTGTTGGCGGCAAGGCCCGCGATCGACGCGCTCGACAAGCGCGGCATCGACGTCGAGCCCGTGCTGAAGGAGGCGCAGCTCTCGCGCGAGGCGCTAGCGTCCAGCGAGAACCGACTGCCGCATCAGAGCATGCGGCTCTTATGGGAGGCGGCCTCGGCAGCGGCTCGCGATCGCTCCTTTGGAGTCCACGTCGCCGAGGCGCTCCCCACAGGAGCCTATGATCTCTTCGACTACGTGCTCTCGGCCGCAGCAACGGTAGGCGAAGGTCTTGAGCGCCTCACGCAGTACGTCCGTCTGATCTATGACCATTCAAACTGGCATCTGGTGATTGAGCCGCGCCACGTCCGTCTGATACGTCGCGTCGCCGCACCAGCGCCGCAATACGACGAGTTTTCACTGACCCTCCTCCTCGTACGCAGCCGGCAATCGAGCGGCATCAATTGGACGCCCGAGCACATGGTGTTTCAGCACGAGCGTTCCGACGACGATCGTGAGCTCGCGCGCGTTTTCGCTTGTCGAATCGTTTTCGGCGCAGCCGAAACCGAGATGCGGTTCGCACCTTCCATTCTGCGATTGCCGCACACGCGTTCGGACTCGCGACTGCTCGCGATCCTCACTCGCTATGCCGACTCGTTGCTCACGTCGCTGCCGAGCCGCGGCGATCTGGTCGCGTCGGCATCGTCTACGATTGCGCGTCAGATGGCGAAGGAACTGCCATCGCTGGCGTCGACGGCCGCCGCCGTCCACTTGCCGGAGCGGACATTCCAACGGCGGCTCGCCGAGCAGGGCGTCAGCCATTCGACGCTGGTTGACGAGGTCCGCCGCGATCTCGCCCTCAAGTACATTGGCGATGCGGGGTTGAGCATCGGCGAGATTGGGTACCTCCTGCACTTCTCCGACTCAACCGCATTCCACCGCGCGTTCAAGCGCTGGACCGGCGAAGCACCTGTGCAGTACCGCGGAGGACTCTTCAAGCAATCGCGTCGATGACTCGCGACGACTTCATGGTTCCGCTGCTCGAGCCTCTATCCGAAAGGTCAGCGCGACCGCTTCCACCGCGAATCGTCCCGTCCGCTCCACAACCTGAAGAGGCCTGGAGCAGACGTGGACCAAGGCGCGGGGCGCGGCCGCACTGCCTCGCCAGAGAGCCCACTCAATTCGGACGCGGGTGCGCTGCACGGACCCTGCGCAACAACTCGATATCGTTGAACAAAAATAGTGGAGGCGGCGGGAATCGAACCCGGCCGACCGCGATGCGCTGGGCGCGTATCGCGGCGGCATCGCGCAGAAGTCCGCAATTTTCCGAGGAAGCCCGGCGGCTGACGTGCGCTATCTCGCGCACCGAGCCGGCATTCCGTAGGCAGCGTGGACCAAACGGGACCCTTGGAGATCCCGCGTAAGCTGCGAAGTGCCCTTTCACATTTGCGTGGCGAGACGAGGCAACCCGCTTCGGCGGTCAGCACACCGTGCGGCCGAACCTGGGCCTTCGGCTTAT
>JBGQLA010000006.1:0-35948 GCA_041499865.1 Deltaproteobacteria bacterium | reverse complement strand
TTCGGCGGCGGCCGTCCTCGCCGGCGACTCCACGCTCGACCTGGAGATGGCGCGCCGGGCGGGTGTCCGCTCGATCGCCGTCACCTACGGCGCCCAGCCTGAAAGCGCCCTGCGCGCCGCCACACCGACCTGGGTCGCACACTCGTTCCCCGAGGTGGTGCGGATCGCGCTCGGACTCGCTACTCTGAAGTCGCCATGACCATCGCCAGCGTGAACCCTGCCACCGGAGAGACCCTCAAGACCTTTCCCGCCGATTCGGACAACGCGATCGACGAGAAGCTGTACAAGGCGGCCGTCGCCTGGAAGGTGTGGCGGCGCACCAGCTTCGCCGAACGCTCGCAGCGGCTCTCCCGCGCCGCCGGGATCCTCGAGGCCCGCAAGGATGCCCTCGGGCGCCTGATGACGCTGGAGATGGGCAAGCTGCGCAAGGCGGCCGTCGGCGAGATCGAGAAGTGCGCGAACGGCTGCCGCTACTACGCGGAGAACGCGGAGCGCCACCTCGCGCCCGAGCCGGTGCAGACCGACGCCCGCCGCTCGGAGAAGCGCTTCCAGCCCATCGGCCCCGTGCTGGCGGTGATGCCCTGGAACTTCCCCTTCTGGCAGGTCTTCCGCTTCGCGGCCCCGGCGCTGATGGCCGGCAACGTCGGCCTGCTGAAGCACGCGAGCAGCGTCCCGCAGTGCGCCCTCGCCATCGAGGAGGTCTTCCGGGAGGCAGGCTATCCGGAGGGCTGCTTCCAGACGCTGCTCGTGGGCAGCGACAAGGTGAAGAAGATCGTCGAGGACCCGCGCATCGCCGCCGCCACCCTCACCGGCAGCGACGGCGCGGGCCGCAGCCTCGCCACCGCCGCGGGCGGACAGCTGAAGAAGACCGTGCTGGAGCTGGGCGGAAGCGATCCCTTCGTCGTGCTCCCCAGCGCCGACCTGGACAAGGCGGTGCAGGTGGCGATCGCCGCCCGCGTGCAGAACGCCGGACAGAGCTGCATCGCGGCGAAGCGCTTCATCGTGCACGAGAAGATCGCGCCCGAGTTCGAGAAGCGGTTCGTGCAGGGCATGCGGAACCTCAGGATCGGCGACCCGCAGGACGATGCCACCGAAGTGGGCCCGCTGGCCTCGAAGCAGGTGCTCGACGACCTGGAGAAGCAGTTGCGCGGCGTCCGCGAGCAAGGGAAGACCCCGGCCTGTGGCGGCAAGCGGGTGGAGCGTCCCGGCTTCTTCTTCGAGCCCACCGTGATCCTCGACGCCAAAGGCACGAAGGTGTGGGCGGAAGAGGTGTTCGGTCCCGTCGCCGCGGTGGCCCGGGCGAAGGACATCGACGAGGCGATCGGGCTCGCCAACGACACGCAGTTCGGCCTCGGCGCCGCCGCCTTCACCCAGGACCCGAAGGAGACCGAGCGGCTGGTCGACGAGCTCGAGGCGGGCCAGGTGTTCATCAACGGCATGGTGAAGAGCGATCCCCGGCTCCCCTTCGGCGGCATCAAGGCGTCCGGCTACGGCCGCGAGCTGTCCGAGGAGGGCATCCGGGAGTTCACCAATACCAAGACGGTGTGGGTGGGATGAGCTCGCAGGGGTACGCCGCGTGCAACGCGTGGTAGATGAACCTGCACGCGGAGGACCTGAGTGGCGACGATCATCACAGAGGAATGCATCAACTGCGGCGCTTGCGAGCCGGAGTGCCCGAACCAGGCCATCACCCAGGGCGAGGACATCTTCGTCATCGACGCGCAGCTCTGCACCGAGTGCGTCGGCTTCCATGACGAGGAGGCCTGCGCCGCCGTCTGCCCCGTGGACTGCTGCGTGGTCGATCCCGCCAACATGGAAGCGGAGTCCGACCTTCTCGTCCGCGCCCAGAAGCTGCATCCGGAGAAGGAATTTCCCGCGCTGGCGGCATTGCCTGCGCACCTGTCCCGGTTCCGCCGCCCCACCGCCTGACCTGCGGAGAACGCCTCCGGGCCGGTCCGCTTGGGCGCGCCCGCTGGCGATGCTACGGTTTCCCGCTTTCCGGAGGGAACCGTGGGCGCTCGTTCCCTGATCTGGCTCGCCGTGGCGCTTCCGCTCGCCGCGGCAGCGGAAGTCGAGGGCGACGACGCCAATGCGCGCCTGCGCGCCACCCGCGAGTGGCACGGCGCGGACGCCGGCGGCCGGGCGCGGCTCTTCGAGGCCGCGCGCCGCGAGCGCGACCGCTACGCGATCGGCACGGCGCGAGCGGCGGCAGCCGTCAGCAGCTTCGGCCGCGTGGCAGGAAGCTCGTTCGTCAGCGTCGGGCCCACCCGGGCCGACTTCGCGGTGAACGGCGATCGGTACGAGGAGATCGATTCCGGCCGCGTCCGCCAGATCCTCCCGCACCCGCTCGATCCCGACATCCTCTACGTCTCCACCTCGGGCGGGGGCGTGTGGAAGACCTATGGAGCCCGCCCCTCGCCTTCCGAGGTCGTGCAGTGGGAGCCGCTCACCGACGCTCTCGGCACCACCGCCATCGGCACGCTGGCGATGGACCCGGCAAACCCGGACCTCCTCTTCCTCGGCTTCGGCGATCCCTTCGACGTGCAGCAGCCGGGGATCACCCGGAGCACGGACGGAGGTGGAACCTGGTCGGCGCCGGTCCCGCTGATGGCGACCTACGCGTTGGGCGGCCAGCCCGTGCAACGGGTGGCGGGCGCCGTCACGGACATCAAGGTCGATCCCCGCAACAGCCTGGTGGTGCTCGTCACCACCGACGTCGGGCTCTTCCGCAGCACCGACGGCGGCGCGAGCTGGCAACACCTGGCGCTCTCCTCGCCCGCGTCGTCGTTCTTCTTCTTCTGGAGCCTGGCCTACGCCGGAGACGACAGCTGGCTGGTGACGGCGCAGGCCGCGAACATCGCCGCGCCGCCCACTCCCGTCGGCGGGGGCGCGCTGGCGCTCTGGCGATCCACCGACGACGGCGCCACCTGGACCTACGCCACCGCCGCCCTGCCGGGAGGCGAAATGACCGCGCAGCTGATCGGGCGGGCGACGCTGGCCACGGCGCAGAGTACGCTGCTCGATCCCGCAAGCGCGCGGATCTTTCTCCTCGCCGCCGAGGTCGACGCGGCAAGCGTCTTCGACGGCATCGGGCAGCACGACCTCTTCCGCAGCGACGACGCGGGCCGCAGCTTCCAGGCGCTGGGGGTGAACGCGACCCGCACGCCGCAGAACCCCAATCCGGATCAGGCTACGCTGGACGTGCTCCGCGACCAGGCCGCGTACAACCAGGCGCTCCTCGTCGATCCGGCGAATCCCGACACGGTGCTGATCGGCGGCCAGTATTCGATGGTTCGCTCGCTGGACGCCGGCCGCTCCTGGTCGGTGCTCTCCGACTGGCTGCCGAACAACTCGCAGAACGGGAACATCCGAAGGCCCTACGTCCACGCGGACCTCCACGCCTTCGCCGTCGGCGCGGACGGGACCTTCTACGCAGGCTCGGACGGCGGCCTCTTCGTCTCCGGCAACGCCCTCGCCGGCAGTGCCGCGGACGTCACCTTCACCAGCGCGCGCAACCAGGGCCTGGTCACGCATCTCGCGTACAGCGTCGCCTGCGCGCCAGAGTCCTGGCCGGCCGCGGCGCAGGGGTTCGTCGCCGGTGGGCTGCAGGACAACGGGACGCGGCTGCGCGCGGGCGACAGCACCACCTTCAACCAGATCCTCGGCGGCGACGGCATCGGCCTGGCGGTCAGCGCCTCGACTGACGCCCAAGGCGTGCCCCGCGCGTTCCTCGCCTCCGTCGCGGGCGGCATCTATCTCAGCCGCGACGGAGGGCAAACGTTCAACCGGTTCACGACTGGCCTCGCCCCGCTTCCCTTCTTCGTCCGCATCGCCCGGGAGACGGCGGTGGGCGATTCCTACCTCACCTTCAGCGGCGACCCCGCGGGCTTCTACCGCTGGCGGGATGGCGAGGCGGGCTGGAGCAAGGTTTCCGGGACGCTGCACTGGCAGGACTCGAACCGCGACACCCTGGGGTTCACCCCCGTCGACGGCCCCCCGATCGGCCTGCGCAATCTCGCCGCACACCCGCGCCGCGCCGGCGTTTGGGGCGCGGTGTCCAACCGCTTCAGCTACATGACCGCGGACGGCGGCGCGCATTGGCTGGTGGGCGTGCAGCCGCGGCCCAGCGGGTCGTCGGGCGGGGCCTACCTGCTCTCGAGCATCGAGTTCGATCCGGAAGATGCGACCGGGGCGACCTACTACGTCACTACCCTTTCCACCTCGCTGGTCGACGCGCAGAACAACTTCTCCGACTACCCTCCGGACTTCGGCCACCTGTTCCGGACGCGCAACGGCGGGCTCACCTGGGAATCGCTGGGAGGGCAGGATCCCGCGAGCGGCGGATTGCCGGACGTTGGCGCCGACGTGATCAAGGTCGATCCCAACGACGCCGGGACGCTCTATGCCGGCACCGAGGTCGGCCTCTACCGCTCGACGGACTCGGGCGCCACCTGGGCGCGTTTCGGCGCGGGCTCGCTCCCGCTCGTCGCGGTGACCGATCTCTGCATCGCCCCGGGCAGCCAGCGGCTCACGGCCGCCACCTACGGGCGGGGCTTCTGGCAGATCGACACCGCGGCGGGAGCGGCGCCGGCGGGAGTGCGCGGGATCGGGGACACCAACTTCGACGGCCGGATCGACGGCGAGGACCTGGCGGACCTGGCGGATGGTTTCGGCGCCACGCAATCCAGCGCGACCTACCGCTGGCAGGCGGACCTCGTCGGCACCAGCAACGGGATCGACCAGGCGGACCTCGACGCGCTGCTGGCGAAGTTCGGGGGCCGGCCATGAAGAGGGTCCTGCTCCTGGCGTTGACCCTGGCCGCCTGCTCGAAGGAAAAGCCCTTGCCGGTGATCGAGAGCTTCTCGGTGGACAACTCCAAGCCCGAGCTTGGCGCGCCGATTCAATTCTCGTACTCGGTCTCGGGCGCCACCCGCGGAGTCGCCATCTACCCGGTTCCCGGCGCGGTGTCCGCGAGCCCGGTGACCGTGGTGCCGCCCGGCTCCGTGGTCTTCAGCCTCCAGGCCTCGAACGAGAACGGGATGGTCTCGCGGGATCTGCCCATCAACATTCGACGGGCCGTGCCGCTCGCCATCGACGCGACGGACGCGAGCCCGGGGCAGGTCGGGCCGGGCGATGCGGTGACGCTGTCGTGGGCCACCACCGGCGCCGGCCGCATCACGCTGAGCGACGGGGCGACCGTCCTCGCCGCGGATGCGCCGCTGAGCGGCTCGCAGATCGTCCACCCCGCGGCCACCACCGCTTACACGCTGACCGCGTACAACAAGTACGGGCGCACGCCCGACACGCTGACGGCGACGATCACCGCCCGGGTGGCGGCCCCGCCTTCGGTCGGCGCCTTCGTCGCCACGCCGGCCGCGATCCTCCAGGGAGACTCGAGCACGCTGAGCTGGACGGGAAACGCCACCAGCTACACCGTCAGCGACGGCACCACCTCGTTCGCGCTGGGGCCGCGGCGCAGCCTGCGGGTGTCGCCGTCCGCGACCACCACGTACACGCTGCACGCAGCGGCCCTGGGCCGGGAGTTGCCCGATCCGCCCACCGTGACCGTCACGGTCGGGCCAAATCCCGGCTCCACGCTGAGCTACACGCCCCCGGGCGCCGGCGCGCTGCAGCTCGTCGCCGATGCGTGCGACAGCCCGTGCACCTCGCTGACCCTGCGGATCAAGGCCGCCGCCGCCGTCCAGCTGCGCGGCGCCGCTCTCGATCTCCCGCTCGATTCGACCAAGGTGAGCTTCGATCCCGCAAGCTTCAGCGCCTCGCTGCCGGGCGCCGTCGCGCGGGCGACGATGGGCGCCGGGCCGCTGCGGGACGTGCTCGTGGTGGGGATCGCGCGCCAGGGCAGCGGGAGCGCTCCGGCCGCGGACGTGACCCTCAATCCGGGAGAGGACCTCGCGCAGTTCAGCCTGACGCTGCGGCCGGCAGGCGGGCGGGGGGTCGTGTTCGACGGATTTGCGCTCGCCGCCGGGTCCGCCGTGGCTTACAAGGCGATGGTCCAGCGCGCCTCCGGCCGGGCCGTCAATGCCATCGCAGTCGGCAAGCTCGAGGCGCAATGAGGTCCGAATGGCGACGTTGACCGGCGCGCAGCTCCTCGTGCGGATGCTCAAGGCCGAAGGGGTGCGGCACCTCTTCACCCTCTCCGGGCTGCACATCGCGCCCATCTACGCGGCGTGCATCGAGGAGGGCATCCAGATCGTCGACACCCGCCACGAGCAGGCCGCGGCCCACGCCGCCGATGCCACCGCCCGGCTGACGCGCGGGATCGGCGTCTGCGCGGTCACCGCCGGTCCCGGCGTGACCGACGCTCTGACGGGAATCGCGAACGCCTACGCCGCGAACAGCCCTGTGCTCCTGCTCGGCGGAGCGGCGCCTTCCTTCAATGCCGGGAAGGGCTCGTTGCAGGAGATGGAGCAGGTCGATCTCTTCACCCGCATCACCCGCTGGTCGGACCGCGTCCCGTCGCCGGATCGGGTGCCCACGTATCTGGCCAAGGCGTTCCGCACCATGCTCACCGGCCGTCCCGGGCCGGTCTTCCTCGAGCTCCCCTGGGACGTCCTCTCCAACGGCGTCGAGGAGAGCGAGTGCCCGCTGCCCACGTCGTACCGGACCCGCGCGCGCCAGCCCGGCGATCCGGCGTTCGTGGAGAGCGCGGCCGCGCTCCTTGCCGCCGCCCAACACCCGGTGGTCGTCGCCGGCAGCTCCATCCACTGGGACGACGCCGCCGCGCAGCTCGCGGAGTTCGCCGAGCGGGCCGGTGCGCCGGTGTACCTCAACGGCGCCGGGCGCGGCAGCCTGCCGGCGGAGCATCCGCACTTCTTCTCGCAGACGCGCAAGGACGCGCTCGCCGAGGCGGACGTGGTGGTGATCGCGGGGACGCCGCTGGACTTCCGGCTCGGATATGGCGCCGGAATCGCGGAGAGCGCCAAGATCGTCCAGATCGACACCGACGCCAGCGAGATCGGGCGCAACCGGGGCGTGGAGATCGGGATCATCGGCGACTCCCGCAGCGTGCTCGAGCAGCTGGCTTCGGCCCTGCCCCGCCGCCCGCGCGGCGATGCCTGGCTGCGCGAGCTGCGCAAGCGCGAGCAGGCGAAGGCGGAGCGGCAGGCGGCGTACGAGCGATCGGACCAGGTCCCCATCCACCACTTCCGCCTGGCCAAGGAGCTGGATACCGTCGCCCGCGCGGCGGGGGACAGCATGTTCGTGGCGGACGGCGGCAACTGGGTGGCGATCGCCGCGAAGGTGATCGCGCTGCGCAAGCCCGGGCGCTGGCTCGACCCGGGTCCATTGGGGTGCCTCGGCGTGGGCGCGCCCTTCGCCATCGCCGCCAAGCTGCTCCACCCCGAGCGCCCGGTGTTCGTGATCCAGGGCGACGGCTCGTTCGGGCTCAACGGGATGGACTTCGACACCGCCCTGCGCTTCAAGCTCCCGATGGTGGCGGTGGTGGGGAACGACGCATCGTGGGGACAGATCCGCCTCCCCCAGGTCCAGCTCTTCGGCCCGGAGAAGAGCCCGGCCACGCAGCTTGCGCCGACGCGCTACGACAAGGTGGTGGCGGCGCTGGGCGGGTACGGCGAGAACGTCACCGAGCCGGCGCAGATCCGACCGGCGCTGGAACGGGCCGTCGCCTCGGGGACCGTCGCCTGCGTCAACGTCATGCTCGACCCGGAGGCGCCCGCCGCCAGCGGCGCGCAAGGCTATGCCATCTGAATCCACCGCCGCCGATCTCGCCCTCGACCGGGGCAACGCGCTGCTCCTCGTCGTCGACGTGCAGGAGCGGCTCGCCACCGCCATGCCGCAGGGCCCGCTCGCCGAGCTGGTGAAGAACGCCCGGGTGCTGATCCGCGCCGCCCGCCGCCTGGACATCCCGGTGGTGGCCACCGAGCAGTACCCCAAGGGCCTGGGCCCGACGGTGGCGTCGCTGCGCGAGCTGTTGCCGGCGGAGCCGATGACCAAGCTGGAGTTCTCCTGCGGCGCGTCGAAGGAGATCGCCCGGCACATCCTCGCCGCCGGGCGCAAGCAGGTGATCGTCGCCGGAATGGAGGCGCACGTCTGCGTCTTCCAGACCGTGCGCGACCTGCTCCGGGGAGGGTTCTCGGTGTTCATCGCCCAGGACGCGATCCTTTCCCGGACCGAGGCGAACCGGAGCGTCGGGCTGCGCCTCTGCGAGAAGGCGGGCGCGGTCCTCACCAGCACCGAGACCATCCTCTTCGACCTGCTGGGGGTCGCCGGGACCCCGGAGTTCAAGGAACTGACCGCCCTGATCAAGTGAGGTTGCGCGCGGTCGCGGCTCGTGAAATCGTTGGACCTCCAAGCATGCCCGACACCGGCAAGATCGAGGAGGCGGACGAGCCGAAGGAGCCGCCGCTGGGGGCGGTGCTCGACTTCATGCGCATGCTCTGGGCCGTGGACCACGCGCTGCAGTCCGCCTCCAAGCGCATGGAGGCGAGTTTCGGCCTGACCGGGCCGCAGCGGCTGGTGGTCCGGATCGTCGGGCGCTTTCCGGGCATCGCGGCGGGCCGGGTGGCGGACATCCTCCACGTCCATCCCTCGACGCTCACCGGCATCCTCAAGCGGCTGGAAGCGCGGGGAGTGCTGCAGCGCAGGCCCGATCCGCGCGATGCGCGGCGCGCCTTGTTCATGCTCACGGCGAAGGGGCGCAAGCTCGACACCGTGCGCACCGGCACGGTGGAGCAGGCGGTGCGGCGCGTGCTGGGGAAGGACCCGGAGAAGGTGGCGGCCGCGCAGGAGGTCCTGGCCGCGCTCTCGGAAGAGCTGGACGCCGGGCTGCGGTAGGAGCGTGTTGCCGTATTCACGGCAACACGCAGCACCTACGTAGCGGCATACTCCGCCTTCGGCGGAGAGCCGCTCTAGCCTCGCTGCCCGAACCCGAGAAGGTCCTTGCGCGCGCCGCCGGAGCGCCCGATGCGGATGTCGGAAGGCCCCGGGGCGCGCCCGATGCAGCCGCGGCTGAAGCGCCGCACCACCCGGTCGGCCAGCACGATCGAGACCAGGAACGGCGCCACCGCGCAGACGACGGCCGCGGCGAGCAGCAGCCCTTTGTGGGCCCCAGAGGCGATCACCGCCTTGCGCCAGAGGAACAGGGCGGCGACCAGGCCGAGCAGGATTCCCCAGAAGGCGATCAGCATCCCGGTTCGCGCGCCGTAGTAGCCCCGGATGGCGGACGCGAGCTCCTTGTCGCGCAGGAACGTCTTGCGCCCCTGCGGCTCCGCCACGTCGATCAACGGGTGGCCTTCGCCGCACTTCGGGCAGTCGCGCCCGCCGGACCAGGTCTGGCGGCACACCGGGCAGATCTTCAGCATCGGCCCCCATGGTAGATCGGCTGGCATGCCGAAGAGCTTCGATTTCTTCTACGATCTCGGCTCGCCCTACAGCTATCTCGCCGCCACCCAGCTCGCCGGCATCGAGAAGCGCACGGGCGCGAAAGCGAGCCTGCTGCCGATCACCCTCGGGGGGCTGCGCAAGACGACCGGGCACCAGCTGCCGCCGCCGCAGCAGCTCAAGTACATGAGCGAGGACACCTCCCGCTGGGCGCGCGAATACGGCGTGCCGATGCACGTCCCCAAGAGGTTCCCGGTGAGCACCATCCTCCCGCTGCGCGCCTGCGTCGCCGCACGCGTCCAGGGCAAGGACGAGCAGGCGATGAACGCGCTCTTCCGCGCCTACTGGGTCGAGGGCGACGACATCTCCGACCCGGCGGTGGTCGAGTCCGCTCTCAGCCGGGCAGGGCTGGACGGCAAGGCGCTGGTCGCGGCCACGCAGGAGGCGGAGGTGAAGAACGCGCTGCGCAGGAACACGGAACTGGCGCTTTCCCGCGGCGTCTTCGGCGTACCCACGGTCTTCGTCGGCGATCGCAGCTTCTGGGGCAACGACCGGCTCCGGTTCGTCGAAGCGGAGCTGCGGCGCGAGCAGTAGAGTACGCCCTTGGGGGGCAGCATGGGCACGCTCCGGCCGGATCCGAACCTTCTCAAGAAGCACCCCAACGCGATCACGCAGCAGCAGATCGACGAGAAAGGTCGCTTCACCGGCACCCTGCTCGGCGCGGCAGCGGGGGAGGCGTTGGGCGCGCCGCACGAGTTCAAGCGCGCGGCGGACCTCGCGGCTCCACCGCGGGAGATCACCGGCGGCGGGATGTGGGCGGCCGGCGAGCCCACCGACGACATCGAGCTGACGCTGGCGCTGTTGCGCTCGCTGGTGGCGCGCCGCGGCCTGGACCTGGACGACGTGGCGGAGAGCTACCTGAAATGGTTCGCCACCAAGCCGAAGGACATCGGGAACCTCACCCGCTCCGCGCTGCAGAACCTCAAGGCGGGCGATCCTCCCACGCAGTCGGGCGCCATCGCCTGGGAGGACACCGGCCGCCGGTCGGCCGGGAACGGCAGCGTGATGTGCTGCGCGCCGATCGGGCTCTTGCACGTCAAGCGCCTCGAGGGCCTCGCCGAGGACGCGATCGCGGCATCGCGCATCACCCACTACGACCCGCGCTGCTGCGCCGCCTGCGTCGCCGTGACGACCGCGATCGCCCACCTGGTCCGCGGCGGCAAGGACGCGGAGGAAGCGATCGAGCGCGCAGCCGGCGCGGCAGCGGCCATCTCCGACGAGGTGCGCGCCGCGATCGAGCGCGGGATCTCGCGGCGCCCCTCTGACCTCCGGGTGGACGGCGAGGACCAGGGCTACGTGCTGCAGACGGTGGAGCTGGCGTTCAGCGCGCTCGCCACCGCCGCCGGCTTCGAGGACGGCATCGTCGCGGTGGTTTCGCGGGGCGGCGATACCGACACCAACGCCTGCGTCGCCGGCGCGCTGCTGGGCGCCAGGCTCGGCCGCTCGCACATCCCCGATCGCTGGCTCTCGAAGCTGAAGGCGGCTCCGGAGCTGACCCGCCTCGCCGAGCAGCTCTACCGCCACTAGGAGGCCGTTGCCGAAAAGGCAACGGCCGACTGTCCCAGGGCGCTGCGCTGGTGCGCGCGCCCGGCAGGGGCTAGCGCAAGAGGCGCGCGAGCAGGTTGACCACCAGCGTCAGCACCACCGAGATCACCAGGCAGGTGACGATGGGAAAGGCGAAGTGGTCGCCGCGGATGTCACCCGGCAGCCGTCCCATCCAGCGCAGCGACCCCGGAGCCAGCCAGGCGAGGATTCCCACCAGCGCGATCGCTGCGCCGATGCCGAAGAGGAGCTTGCCCAGCGCCGGGGTCATCCCGCGCCGTAGGTGTGCAGCCCCTCGCCGGTGAGGCCGAGGTTCACGCCCATGAACGTGAACACCACCACGGCGAAGGCGAACACCGCGATCGCCGCCGGACGCTTTCCCGCCCAGCCGAGCGTGATCCGGGTGTGCAGGTATCCCGCGTAGACCACCCAGGTGATCAGGGCCCAGGTCTCCTTGGGATCCCAGCCCCAGAAGCGGCCCCAGGCTTCGTTGGCCCACATGCCCCCCATCACGATGCCGATGGTGAGCAGCGGCCAGCCGGCGATGATCTCGATCTGGCCTGCCGCGATCCAGCGGGTGACCAGGTACGCGGTGTGCGCCGAGACCCCCAGCGCGGCGAAGCCGGTGGCGATCCGGTCGAGCTTGAGCTTCTGCACCGCCAGCCGGCTGGCGTAGGAAACGAACGCGGCCGCGTAGGTCCCGATGGCGGCGAAGCGCAGGAAGACACCCCAGCTGAGCAGATCCTCGACAGAGCCCACGAAACCTCCGCACCGATGCGCGGGCCAGTCTAACCGCTCAGAGCGACTTCAGGTACTCGGCGAGATCGGCCTTGTCGCCCGGTCCCGGGCCCAGCTTCTCGCCGCGGAATTGCGTCACCCGCGCGCCTGCCAGCGCCTTGCGCAGCGCGGTCGCCGCCCGGAAGATGGTGTCCCCTTCAGGCATCTTCGTCGTCCAGGGCAGAGGCGGGCTCCGCTGCGGGCAGACCGCGGCCGAGCGGCGCGCGTTTCAAGTACCCTTTGATCCCGGCGGTGAACCCGGCCTCCTTCAAGGCGGGCGAGAGCGCGCTGGCGTTCACGTCCTCGCCGTCGATGCGGGCGATGAGGAGCGCCTTGCGGCGCCCTTCGTCCACCTGCGCCGCCAGCGCGTGAGCGAGAGCGCGCGCGGCGTGCGACTTCGCGGGCTCCTCGGCGGGAAGGAAGGTGTGCAGGTTGTGCTCGCCGCGCCCGAGCCAACCCACCAAGGCGCCGTCGTGGAGGACGACCTGCGCGCCCGCCGCGCGCTGCGCCCGGCCCTCGCCGTCCGCCCGCGGCCACGGCAGCGTGGCGCCGTACGGATTCGCCGGATCGGTCGCCGCCAGCACCAGCGTGAGCGGCTCGTTCCCGTTTCCGCCACCCTCGCGGAAGCTGCGCAGCCGCTCCTCCGCCCCGGGAACGGCGAACTGCGCGCCGCCGAGCCCTTCGACGAAATAGCCCCGGCGCGCGCGGCCGGCGTCCTCCATCGCCTTCAGCACCGGATACACGGCGGAGAACCCGCCGGCGATCTCCTCCGCGTGCACCGCCTCGCGGGTGATCACCCCGTGCCGCGCGAGCAGCGTCTGCGCCAGCGCGGCGGCGCGCTCGGTCGGCGTGCCCCCCGGATCCGGCAGCAGCGACCAGCGGCCCTCGCTCCCGGGCGGGCCGCTGCGCCGCGAACGGAACGGCCGTCCGAGGTGCGGGATCCGGCGATCCTCTTTCGGCGCTCCGCGCAAGTGCGAGCGCAGCGGCGCGAGCGTATCGTTGGTGACCTCCCCTGCCCAGACCAGGTCCCAGAGCGCTTTGAGGAGGTCGGCGGGAAAAGCCGTGGTCGCGGTCTGGAGATCCGCGAAGAACGAGGCGCCGCGCTTGCGCAGCTCGCGGCGGAGCTTCTCCGCCAGCTCTCCTTCCGCCTTCTTTGGCGGCGGCGCGAGCAGGCGGTAGTGGTCGGTGAGGTAGAGCGCGATCCGCCCGTCGCGGCTCCCCACCGGCTCCACGCCGCGCCAGATCAGCTCTCCCGCGGAGAAGAGGACGTCGAGGTCGCCGGGCAACAGCGGCTGGATGCGGGCAGCGAGCACCTCGCGCTCCAGGGCGCTCAACACCAGCGGCGCCCCCTGGAGCTGCTCGACCGTGGAGAGCAGCGCGTCGAGTCCGCGGCGCGGCCGGGCGATGCCCTGCCAGTCGGCGAGAAAGCGCGCCAGCGCGGAAGGCTCCACCGGCTCCACCTGCTTGCGCAGCTTCGCCAGCGCGCGCCGCTTCAGCGCTTTGAGGACCTCGGCGTCCACCCACTCGCGCCCGCGGCCACCCGGAAGGAACTCCCCTTCGAGGACGCGGTCCTGCGCTGCGAGCCGCTCCAGCGCCCCGCGCACGACCGCGACGTCGATGCCCCAGCGGGCCGCGAGCTCCTCGGCGCGGAACGGGCCGTGCGTCCGGGCCCAGCGCGAGACCAGGTCGCCGAGCGGATCCTTCACCGGCTCGAGCAGCTCACGAGGCAGGCCCGGAGGGGGTGGAACTCCGAGCGCGTCGCGCACGCGCGCGGCGTCCTCGGCCGCCACCCAGCGCTTCTCGCCGCCGAGGTTCGCGGGAAACGCGCGCCGCTCCTCGAGCAGCTGCCGCAGCGGCGGGTCGCCTTCGAAGCGGCGGGCGATCTCCGCTTCCGAGAGGTCGCCGAGGCCGAGCAGCAGGTCGTGCAGCCCGTCGATCCCGTGCGCGGGACGTCCCAGCCGCTGCGCAAAGTGCTCGTGCTCCTCGATCGAGCGCGCGTCGAGCAGCTCGCGCATCTCCGCCTCGCCGAGCAGCTCTCGCAGCTGCGCCTGGTCGACGGAGAGCGCCTGCGCGCGCCGCTCCGCGAGCGGCGCGTCGCCGTCGTAGATGAAGTTCGCCACGTAGCTGAAGAGCAGCGAGGCGGCGAAGGGCGAGGGCGTCCTGGAATCGACCGAGACCACCCGCAGGCGCCGGTCCTGCACGCGGCGCAGGGTTTCTTGAAGTCCGGGCAGGTCGAAGACGTCGCGCAGGCACTCGCGGTAGGTCTCGAGGAGCAAGGGAAAGCTCCCGTACCGGGAGGCGACCTGGAGCAGGTCCCGCGCGCGCTTGCGCTGCGACCAGAGCGGGCTCCGCCGTCCGGGGTGGCGGCGCGGCAGGAGCAGGGCGCGCGCTGCGTTCTCTCGAAAGCGGGCGGCGAACAGCGAGGTGGTGCCGAGCGCCTGGACGACCAGATCCTCCACCTCGTCGGCGCGGGGAAAGAACAGCTCCGGCTCCGGCGCCGCGTCGGACTCGGGGACGCGGAACACCATCCCGTCGTCGGTCCACATCGGCTCCACTTCCAGCCCCCGATCCTCCTCCAGGCGCCGGACCACCGCCGTGGTCCAGGGCGCATGGATCCGGGCCCCGAACGGCGTGAGCACGCACACCCGCCAGTCGCCCACCTCGTCGAGGTACCGCTCGACGATCACCGTCTCGTCGCTGGGCACCTCGCCGGTCGCGTCGGCCTGCTCGTGCAGATATTGGAGGAGGTTGGCCGCGGCCCGCTCGTCGAGCCCGTCCGCCCGCAGCCGCGAGAGCGCCTTCGCCTTCGGCGCCCGCGAAAGCTCGCGCGAGAGGCGGCCGACGTGCATCCCGAACTCCAGCGGCCGTCCCGGGCGGTCGCCGTGCCAGAACGGCATCTTCCCCGGCTGGCCCGGCGCCGGGCTGACCATCACCTTTTCCTGGGTGATCTCCTCGATGCGCCAGCTGGAGGCGCCGAGGACGAACACGTCTCCCTCGCGCGACTCGAAGACCATCTCCTCGTCGAGCTCGCCGACCCTCCTCTGCTTGCCGTCGCCGGTCGCCAGGAACACCCCGTAGAGGCCGCGGTCGGGAATCGTCCCGGCGTTGGCGACCGCCACGCGGGCAGCTCCCTCCCGGGCCCGGAGCGTGCCGGCGATGCGGTCCCAGGTGAGGCGCGGGCGCAGGTCGGCGAACTCGTCGGAGGGATACCGCCCGGAGAGCATGTCGAGCACGCCCTCGAACGAGCTGCGGGGAAGGTCCGCGAACGGCGCCGCCCGCCGGACCAGGGCATAGACCTCCTCGGCCTTGTGCACGCCGTCGCTGGTGTGCGCGACGATCTGCTGGGCGAGCACGTCGAGCGGATTGCGCGGGTAGAACGTCTCCTCCACCTGCCCCAGGGCCATCCCCGCGACCGCGGCGGCGCTGCAGAGCAGGTCGCCGCGGTGCTTGGGAAAGATGATCCCTTTGGGGATTCCCCCCACCTGGTGCGAGGCCCGGCCGATCCGCTGCAACCCCGAGGCGACGGAGGGCGGCGCCTCGATCTGGACCACCAGGTCCACGGCGCCCATGTCGATGCCCAGCTCCAGCGAGGAGGTGGCGACGATCGCCGGCAGCGCGCCGCGCTTGAGGCGGTCCTCCATCTCCTGCCGCTTGTCGCGCGCCACCGAGCCGTGGTGCGCGAGCGCGACCTCGCTCCCGGCCAGCTCGTTCAGTGCGCCCGCGAGCCTCTCGGCCAGCCGGCGCGAGTTGACGAAGATCATCGTCGAGCGGTGCGCGCGGATCAGCTCCAGCAGCCGGGGATGGATCGACGGCCAGATGCTGCGCCGCTGCGGGCCCGCCGCCGCCGGCCCGGAGGGGAGCTCTTCCAGCTCGCCGAGCTTCGAGAGGTCGTCGACTGGGACCTCCACCCGCACCTCCAGCTGCTTCTTCGAGCCGGCGTCGACGATGGTCACCGGCCGCGGGCGCCACTTCTTGCCCGCGGGCTCGCCGCCTCCGAGAAGGCGCGCCACCTCGTCGAGAGGCCGCTGCGTCGCCGAGAGCCCGATGCGCTGCAGGTCGCGGCCGGTCGCCTGCTGAAGCCGCTCGAGCGAGAGGAAGAGATGGGCGCCGCGCTTGGTTGGCACCAGGGAGTGGATCTCGTCGACGATCACGGTCTCGACGGGACGGAGGATCTCCCGCGCTTGCGAGGTGAGCAGCAGATAGAGGGACTCCGGCGTGGTGATCAGGATGTCGGGCGGCGTCCGGAGCATCTGCGCCCGCTCGCTCGCGGGGGTGTCGCCCGTGCGGATGCCGACGGTGGGCAGGTGCAGGACGCCACCCTGGGACGCAATCCCCGCGAGGGGGGCGCGAAGGTTGCGCTCGACATCGACGGCCAGGGCCTTGAGCGGGGAAACGTAAACCACCCGACATCGCGCTTTTTTTGCTGGTGCCGCGGTGAACATCAAGCGGTCGATCGCCGTCAGAAAGGCAGCGAGGGTCTTCCCCGAGCCGGTCGGCGCCAGCAGAAGGGTGGATTCTCCAGCAAGAATCGGGGGCCAGCCGAGCGCTTGCGCCCGGGTGGGAGAGGGAAACGAGGCCTCGAACCACCGCTGTATGGGCTCGTGGAAAGAGGCTGCGGGCCGCAACGATTCCGCTCCTCAGGCATCAGAATTGCTGCCCGAGAGATGGACCCTGCGTCATAACGACGCAAAAAGGAATGCGCAACGGCGGCCTGCGTCGTGCATCGAAGGAATGTGTGAACGTCTGGGCCGTTAGCGAGTCAGATCGAAAGGTGAGCAGGAGCGTTTTCGAGGGGATGAGAGGAAGGATGGAAGATGGCGCGTGACCGCAGTGAATTCGACGATCTGGCTCCGCTGATCAAGCTGATCCGCGCCCACCCGCCGTTCGACCGCGAGACGGAACTCGTGGTCACGCGGAAGGCGCGGAAGGGCGACCGGCGCGCACAGGAAAAGCTCGTCGTGCACAACCTGAGCCTCGTCATCTCGGTCGCCCGCAAGTTCATGGGACGGGGCGTCCGGCTCGAGGACCTGGTGCAGGAAGGCAACTACGGCCTGCTCAAGGCCATCGAGCACTTCGACCCGGAGAAGGGCAACCGCTTCTCGACGTACGCGGTGTGGTGGATCCGCGCGTACATCACGCGGTGCCTGAAGGACGGCCCCTCGGCCGTCCGGCGCACGATGCCGAACGGCGGACTGCCGCCGCGCGACATCTCGCTCGAGGAGACTTTGGGCACGGACGGCGACAGCGACGCCACGCACCTCGATCGACTCGCGGACGAAGGGCCGGGCCCGGATGCCCAGCTTCTCCGTGCGGAGCAGAACGAGGACGTGCGTCTGGCGCTGGGCCGGGTCCGCAAGCGGATGGGCGAACTCGCCTGGGACATTCTCAGTGACCGCCTGACGCAGGACGATCCGCGCACGTTGGAGGACCTCGGCAAGCAGTGGGGCCTCTCCCGTGAGCGCGTCCGGCAGGTGGAGAAGAGCACGCGCAACTTCCTCAGCCGGTACCTCTCGGACTTCGACGAGGCTGCTTGACTCCGCGCCCGCCGAAGGCGGGCGTGGGGTCTTGAGCTGGGAAGCGGACGCGACGGAGAAGGGCGCAACTCCCGAGGGGAGTCGCGCCCTTCACGTTTCCGCAGCAATCTTCCAGTAAGCCCGCCACGCAGGGTACCGTGTGCTCGTGCGCCCCTTTTCGCTCGTAGCCGCCCTCGCAGTCGCCGCCTGCGCCCACGCACCCGCCGAGCGCGAGATCGCGCCAGTGGAGATCGTCCACATGCGCGCGGAAGCCGGCGAAGACCAGATCCCACCAGTCCGGAAGGGCTGCCGCGGCCGCGGCCCGCGCATCCCGGAAGGCGAGACGGTCACAGGCATCGTCCACGCCCACTACCTGATCGGCGCCGACGGCAAGGTCAGCGAGGTGAAGGTGACGGGCAACGGCACCGCCCTGGCGCTCAAGGCGATCCAGCGCTACATCGCGAGCTGCACCTACGTCCCGGCGGTGCGCGAAGGAAAGCCCGTCGCCGTGCGCTGGCGCGGAGAGCTGAACTTCACCAAGGCTCCCGCCCCCCGATGAAGCTGTAGGGGTATCCCCAGGCCGGCCGGCTGACTTCCTCGAGCTGCTGCAGGTCGTCCGCCGTCAGCTTCACCGAGAGGGCCCGCAGGTTCTCCTGCAGCTGCTGAACGGTGCGCGCCCCGACGATCACGCTGCTCACCTCCGGCCGGGCCAGCAGCCAGGCCAGCGCCACGGCGGCCGGCGTCGTGTCGTGCCGGCGGGCGAGCGCCTCCACGGCGTCCAGGGTGCTCCAGTTCTGATCCGTGGCCGTCATCGCCCAGGAGTCCTTCCACGCCTCGAGGCGCGTTCCCGCGGGCGGCGGCTGCCCCTTGCGGTACTTCCCGGAGAGAAAGCCCCGCGCCAAGGGGCTCCACACCAGCACGCCCAGGCCGAACGTGCGCGCCGCCGGCACCAGCTCGCGCTCGGAGTCGCGGGCGACGAGGTTCCATTGCAGCTGGATGCCCTCGAACCGCGAGAGCTCGTGTGCGTCGGCGGCCCAGAGCGATTCGGTGAGACGATAGCCCGTGTAGTTGGAGCAGCCGATGTAGCGCACCTTTCCCGACCTGACGAGATCGTCGAGCGCGCGCAGCGTCTCCTCGATGGGGACGGAGCGGTCCTGCATGTGCACCTGGTAGAGGTCGAGGAAGTCCGTCTGCAGCCGCCGCAGCGACTGCTCGCAGTTCCAGAGGATGCTCTTGCGGGAGAGGCCGGATTCGTTGGGATGCATCGGCGCGGTGCCGCCCAGGGTGGGGAACCGGCACTTGGTGGCCAGGGTGATCGACTGGCGCTTGCCCTTCATCCAGTGCCCGAGCAATTCCTCGCTGCGGCCCTCGCTGTACCCGTTGGCGGTGTCGACGGTGTCGATGCCGGCGTCCAGCGCCGCGTCGAACACGCGCCGGGCCTCCGCGTCGTCGGAGTGCACGCCTTTCATGAAGCCCTTCGCCTCGCCGAAGGTCATCGCGCCGAGGCTCAGCGCCGTCACCCGCAAACCGCTCCGTCCGAACTGGCGATGCTCCATCGTTGTTTCCTCCGTTGCGGCGGCGCCACGGTACACTTCCTGATATGGAGCGTTCGATGCCCGTGGCCGGCGAAGTGTTTCCTCCGCTGGACGACCAGGCAACGCTTGCCGTCGAGCGCCGGCTCGCGGAGGTCGCGCAGCGCTTCGACGGCAGCCTGCGCGACCGGGTGACGCTCCTCTTGCTGGCGGCCGCGGAGGCGATCGTCAAGCTGGCGGACCTCGACCTCGTCCGGTACGAGGCGGGCGACGAGGAGGGCGGCCATACGCTGGCGGTGTGGGAAGAGATCGCGCCGGTGATGGGGGACACCGTCGAGCACGTGAACGAGGTGATCGCGGGAGCCACCTCGCAGTTCCCGCCGCCGCCGGAAGACGAGAGCGCGAGCGATCTGGACGCCGCGTTCGGGCCGGACGACGGGGCGAGGAAAGAAGACGAGGCGCCGCAAGGCGCGGCGGAGCAGATCGCCGGGCTGGTCGCGACCGTCTGCTCCGCGATGCGCCGCGACGTGACCCGCCTCGGCGACCGGCTGCGAAACCCCACGGTGATGAGCGACCCCTGGATGCTGATCCAGGATCTGCTCGAGTTCCGCGGCCGGGTCCGCGCCGCGCTCGGGGAGCTGATCTACCAGGTGTGCAGCTTCGTCGCGCAGGTGGAGCGGGACGGGGTGGTGCCCGGCTATCTCGCCGAACTGGAGAACAGCCTGCTGGTCCGCGATGCGACCACCAACCTCGCATTCCTCTTCCGCGGCCACACCCGCCGGATCGCCTCCGCGGCCCCCGAGCGCGTCTTGGGGGTGCTGCAGGACGCGCTCAAGGACCTGCACGCGTTCTCGCGGACCCGGGCGCTGACGCACCTGCGCACCAGCGACAAGCGCATCTTCCTGGAGACCCGGGCCACGCTGTACCGCCTGGCCCGGCAGGCGCCGCCGAAGGGCCGCGAGATCGTGCAGGCGGCGGAGAACATGGCCCGGTTTCTCGACTCGATGTCCGTGGTGTCCCGCCGGGAGAACCTGCGCCTGCACGACCGCGCGCACCTGGCGAAGGCGAGCAGGCACGCGGAAGCGGCCCAGTTCAACCTCGGCACGCCGGACGCGGCGCGGCGCGAGCTGGAAGGGGCGCTGCAGGCGGCTCTCGCGCTCTACGGCCGCGACGTGCACCTCGACGCGTATCTGAGGGCGCAGCGGCATTTTCCCGCGCACTGGCTGCACGACGCGGAGATCGCGCTGGAGATCGCGCGGCTGGGAGCGCTGCTCGCGGGGATGTCGCAGCCCTGATTTCCTTGACGCGCGTGGAAGGCTGGCGGAAAAAGCGGCCCGCTGCCGAGGAGACCCCCACGATGAAGCGACTGGCCCTGCTCTCCGCCCTTGCTCTCGCGCTGGCTGCACGCGCCGACGAGGGGATGTGGACCTACGACAACTTCCCCTCGAAGAAGGTGCAGCAGAAGTACCATTTCTCACCCGACGCGCAGTGGCTGAACGAGGCGCAGCTCTCCTCGGTGCGGCTGGCGGGCGGGTGCTCCGGCAGCTTCGTCTCCCCCGAAGGGCTGGTGATGACCAATCATCACTGCGCCCACTCCTGCATCGAGCAGCTGTCGACGAAGGAGAAGGACTTCGTCGCCCAGGGGTTCTACGCTCCGGCGCTGGAGAGCGAGGTGAAGTGCCACGAGATCGAGCTGAACCAGCTGTTGCAGATCACCGACGTCACCGCGCAGGTCCAGGGGGCCACCAAGGGCCTCAAGCCGGGGAAGGAATTCAACGACAAGCGGAAGGCGGCGATGGCGTCCGCGGAGAGGGACTGTGCCGCCGGCGACGACAAGGTCCGCTGCGACGTGGTCGAGCTCTACCACGGGGGCCAGTACAGCCTTTACCGCTACAAGCGGTTCCAGGACGTGCGCCTGGTCTTCGCTCCGGAGTTCGCCATCGCCTTCTACGGCGGCGACCCGGACAACTTCAACTTCCCCCGCTACGATCTCGACGTCTCGTTCATCCGCGCCTACGAGGACGGCAAGCCGGCGCACACCGAGCACTACTTCAAGTGGTCGCCGGCGGGCGCGAAGGACGGCGACCTGACCTTTCTCTCCGGTCACCCCGGCGGCACCGACCGCGAGCTCACCACGGCCGAGCTGCAGTACCAGCGCGACATCGCGCTCCCGGAGCGGCTCTTCGATCTCGCGCAGCTCCGCGGGGCGATGACCCTGTTCGCGCAGAAGTCGGCCGAGGACTACCGCGTCGCGGAGACGGACCTCTTCTACGTCGAGAACAGCTTCAAGGCGCTGAAGGGCCGCTTCGAGGCGCTGGTCACCCCGACGCTGTGGAACCAGAAGGCCGCGCGGGAGCGGGCGCTGCGGGCGAAGGTGAACGCGCGCCCCGCGCTGCGCAGGAAATATGCAAGCGCCTGGGACGACGTGGCCAAGGCGATCGCCATGTACCAGCCGAGGCGCAAGGAGTACCGGTACGTCGAGATGGGGGCGGGGTTCGATTCGCCGCTCTACCGCATCGCCCGCGACCTGGTGCGCGGGACGGAGGAGCTGCAGAAGCCCAACGAGCAGCGCCTGCGCGAGTACACCGACGGCAAGCTGCCGCAGCTGAAGCAGCGGCTGTTCTCCAAGGCGCCCGTCTACGAGCAGTTCGAGCTCTTCAAGCTCTCCTACGGGCTGACCAGGCTGCGCGAGGAGCTGGGCGCGGACCACCCGTTCGTGAAGAAGGTGCTGGGGAAGAAGAGCCCGCAGGATCTCGCGCAGGAGCTGGTGAAGACCAAGCTCTACGACGTGAAGGTGCGGGAGCATCTCTGGCAGGGGGGCCGCGACGCGGTCGGCGCCTCGAACGACCCGATGATCCAGCTGGCGAAGCTGGTGGACGCGGACGCGCGGCCGCTGCGCCAGTGGCACGACGACGAGGTGGAGACGCTGGAGACAAGCGGCGCCGAGCGCATCGCGGCGGCGAAGTTCGAGCTGGAGGGCAAGAGCAACTACCCGGACGCCACCTTCACCCTCCGGCTCTCGTACGGCGCGGTCAAGGGCTACGAGGAGAACGGCCACCAGATCAACCCGCTCACCACCCTGGCGGGCGCGTTCGAGCGCGCCACCGGCCGCGATCCGTTCAAGCTGCCGGACAGCTGGATCCGCGCGAACGACAACCACCAGATCGATCTCTCGACGCCCTTCAACCTGTGCACCACGAACGACATCATCGGCGGCAACTCGGGGTCGCCGGTCTTCGACAAGGACCGGCAGATCGTGGGGCTGGTCTTCGACGGGAACATCCACTCGCTCGGGGGGGATTACGGGTTCGATCCTACGGTGAACCGGGCGATCTCCGTGCACAGCGCCGCGCTGCTCGAAGCCCTCGATCACATCTACGGTGCCAAGCGCATCGTTGCCGAGCTGAAGGGCGCGCCGGGCGCTTCCACGGCAGCGGGCGCCAAGTAAGAAACCTGGGGACACAATCCGGGCTTCACGAAAACTCGTCTTGTGTCCCCGGGTTTTCGCTCGGGCCCGAGGTACCGCACTGCGAAAAACGGGGATTGTAACGCCCCCTGCGGAGCCGTCCGGCGCCGCAGGTGATTGACGCTCTCGAGCGCGGGATTTAGTGTCGCACCCCCTTCGGAGGACAACCATGCGCGCACAATGGGTCGAGCGACGCCGCGGCCATGCCAACGTTACGCAGATGCACTTCGCGCGATCCGGCGTGGTCACCGAGGAAATGCAGCACGTCGCGCACCGGGAGAAGCTGCCGCCGGAGCTGGTGCGCAGCGAGGTGGCGCGGGGCCGGATGATCATTCCGGCGAACGTCAACCATCCCGAGCTGGAGCCGATGTGCATCGGGATCGCGGCGAGCTGCAAGATCAACGCGAACATCGGGAACAGCCAGATCGACGGCGACGCCGCGAGCGAGCTGCTCAAGCTGCAGGGCTGTCTGAAGTACGGCGCGGATACGGTGATGGATCTCTCCACCGGCGGCGACATCCCGCAGATCCGCAACCAGCTCCTGCGCGCCAGCTCGGTCCCCCTGGGGACGGTGCCCATCTACGAGGCGGTGGAGCGGGTAAAGCGGGTGGAGACCCTCACCGCCCAGGATCTGCTCGACGTGGTGGAGGACCAGGCGAAGCAGGGCGTGGACTACATGACCATCCACGCCGGCGTGCTGCGCGACTTCCTCCCGCTCGCCCAGCACCGGATCACCGGCATCGTCAGCCGCGGAGGCGCGCTGATGGCGCAGTGGATGCTGGCCACCGGCCGGGAGAACCCCTGGTTCACGCACTTCGATCAGCTCTGCGAGATTTTCCAAAGGTATGACGTCAGCTTCTCGCTGGGCGACTCGCTGCGGCCGGGCTGCCTCGCCGACGCCAGCGACGAGGCGCAGTTCGCCGAGCTGCGGGTGCTCGGCTACCTGACCAAGAAGGCCTGGGAGCACGACGTCCAGGTGATGATCGAGGGCCCCGGCCACGTGCCGATGGACCAGATCGAGATGAACATGAAGATCGAGCAGGAGGCGTGCTTCGAGGCGCCGTTCTACGTGCTCGGTCCGCTCACCACGGACGTGGCGCCGGGATACGACCACATCACCAGCGCCATCGGCGCTGCCCTCGCGGGGTGGCACGGGGCCTCGATGCTCTGCTACGTGACCCCGGCCGAGCACCTCAGCCTGCCGAACGCCGACGACGTCCGGGAGGGGATCATCGCCTACAAGATCGCCGCCCACGCGGCGGACGTGGCCCGGCGGCGGCCGGGGGCGCGCGACCGCGACGACGCGCTCTCCCGCGCCCGCTACGCCTTCGACTGGAACCAGCAGTTCGCGCTCTCGCTCGATCCCGACGCCGCGAGGGCGAAGCACGACGAGACGCTGCCCCACGACGCCTTCAAGAGCGCCGAGTTCTGCGCCATGTGCGGCCCCAAGTTCTGCTCGATGAAGGTGCACACCCACCTCGACGACAAGTCGAATGCGGAGGTGATCGAGCGCGCTCCGGACAAGCTGGTCCAGGAGTCGCTCGCCTTCGCCCGCAGCGCCGCCCTGCCCCGCACCGGGAGCGTGGCCCAGCCGCAGCCCGTCGCGCTGGGCAAGAAGCCCGCGGCGGCGTGAGCGACTTCGCCATCGAGACGCACGCGCTGACGCGGCGTTTCGGCGAGCAGGTCGCGGTGGACGGCATCGATCTGCGGGTCCCTTCGGGGAGCTTCTACGGCTTCCTCGGCGAGAACGGCGCCGGCAAGAGCACCACCATCTCCATGCTCACCGGCGTGCTGGCGCCGAGCAGCGGCGAGCTGCTCGTGCTCGGCCTTCGGCCGGGCGCGGAGGTGAAGCGCCGGATCGGCGTCGTCCCCGACGGCCTGCTCCTCTTCGATCGCCTGACCGGCCGCGAGCACCTGGTCTTCGTCGGGCGCCTGTACGGGCTGGGTCGCACCGAGTCGGGCCGCCGCGCCGACGAGCTCCTCGAAACCATGGAGCTCGCCTCCGACGCCCGCAAGCTGATCGCCGACTACTCCTCCGGCATGCGCAAGAAGCTGGCGCTGGCCGCGGCGCTGATCCACGGGCCCGAGCTGCTCTTCCTCGACGAGCCCTTCGAGGGCGTGGACGCGGTGGCCAAGGCGTCCCTCACCGCCCTGTTGTCGGACCTGGTGCGGCGCGGCCGCCTGACGGTCTTCATCACCTCGCACGTTCTGGAGGTCGTCGAGCGCCTCTGCGACCACGTCGGCGTCATCCACCGCGGCCGGCTGGTCGCCCAAGGGACCCTCTCGGGCGTGGTGCAGGCGGTGCCCGGCGCCGCTTCGCTCACCGACGCCTTCGTCGCGCTGGTGGGAGAGGGCAGGGGCGGGACCCGGGCCCTGTCCTTCTTGCCGTGACCGCGCTCGCCACGGAGCAGGCGCGCGCGCTGATCGGGTTGCGGGCGAAGCTGTGGTGGCGCCGGATCGTGCAAGGGCGCCAGTGGGTGCGCTTCGCCGTCGGCATTCTCGCCTCGGTGATGGGGGCCCTGTTCAGCGCCTCCCTGTGCATTGTCGTGCTCCAGGCCGGGCAGTTGCTGCGCAGCCATCCGGACCGGGTGTGGACCCGGGGCGGGCCGCTCGCGATCTTCGCTGCCTGGCTGACGATGGCGCTCGCCGGCCGCCTGTGGTTCGGGCTGGTGGCGCTGGCGCAGAGCCAGGCATTCCTCGATCCGCGGCGCTTCCGCTCCTTTCCCGTCAGCTCGCGGCTGCTCAGCGCCATCAACCTCGCCGCGCTCCTCGCCGACCCGATCTGGCTGGTGCTCTATCCGCCGATGGTCGCCATCGCCCTGACGGTCTCGCGTCTGCCCGGCGCACCGGCGGCCTGGGCGCTGCTCGTCGGCGAGGCGCTGGCGGTCTGGGCGGTGGTCGGGCTCCTGCATTTCGGCGCCGCGGTGGCGGCGCTGCTCGACGCGCGCCCGATGTGGCGGCGCGCGTTTTCCGTCGTGCTGCTGCTCGCCGGATTCATCGGCTTCCAGCTCTCGATGTCCGCGCCGGGCAGCCCCGGAATGATCGCGCTGTTCGAGGCCCGCCCCTGGCGGCTGTGGACGCCGCCGGGCTGGGCCGCGCTCTTCGCGCAGGCGCTCTCCGAGGGGCGGCCGCTGCCGGCGCTCGGGTTCGGCCTCTTGCTCTTCCTCCTCGGATTCGCCTGCAGCGCCGCGGGGCACGCGCTCTCGATGCGCGAGCTCTTGCGCCCTCCGGAATCCGCCCGGGCGCCCGCGGGCGCGGCGCGCGCCGACGGCTGGCGCCTGCCGCTGTCGCACCTGGCCGTCTCGCCGCTCTTCGAGAAGGAGGCGAAGACAGTGGTGCGGGTGGGTTGGCTGCAGCTCCTGGTCGTGCCGGTCGCTTATCTTCTCTTGGTCCGCGCGGTGCTGCCGGGGCCGGAGCCGCTGCTGATCGGCGCGGTCTACGCGCACCTCGGGGTGCTGGAGATCACCACCAACGCCTTCGGGCGCGATCTCGACGCCGCGCGCGCCTGGTTCCTCTGGCCGATCACGCTGCGCTCGGTCCTCTTCGCGAAGAACGCCGTCGCTTATCTCTTCTCGCTGGCCATCTTCCTGCTCCTCGCGCTCGTCGCCGCGATCGGCTCCCACCTCACCCCCGGCCAGTTCCTGGTGGGAATGCTCGCGCACGCCGCGATCTTTCCCCTGCTCGCCACCTTCGGAAACGCGATCAGCGTCCTCTATCCGGTGCCGGTCCGCGGGGCGCGGCTGCGACGGGTGCGCGGGGCCGGGCCCATCGGGGCGAGGGTGATGGCGATGGGCCTGCTCGCAGGCGCCGCCTGGGCGCCGTACGCGATCGCCCGAGCGCTGGGCCTGCACCTGTACGCGGCGTACGCCGGCGAGCTGATCGCGCTGGCGATCGCGTACCCGGCGCTTCTCGGCGCCGCCGCGCGTCTGACGGAGTCGCGCCGCGAAGCCTTGCTCGGCGCTCTCGCCCGCGACGAGTGAGTCAATCCCACGGCAGCGCGCGGACCGCGGCGGCGCTGCGGGACAGCCGGCGCGACCCGCGCCGGGTTAGCGCGGGGGATCGACGGGGGTGCCGTCCGCGAGCGGCTCGTCGCTGCCCGGGACGTAGTTCGGGTTCTTGCGCAGGATCCCGGGGCCGCCGTCCCAGCCGAAGAGCGCGAGGACCGTGTGGTACGCGCCGACCAGCGCCATGTAGACGGCCGCGAGCGCCATCGCGCCGAAGCACGCCAGGAGCCCGTACATCCAGGGGCGCGCTGCCTCCGCCGGGCCGGAGGAGGTGCGGGCGTGCACGAACCCCACCAGGCAGGTGAGCACGGCCACGGTGAGGAGCAGCGCCCCGGTGCGGAGGATCTTCGGCATGGCTACGTCTCGAAGCTGGCGCCGCAGGAGCAGGCCCGGCGGGCGCGGGGATTGTCGAAGCGGAAACCGGGGCCGCGCGGGAGGTCGATCACCGTTCCCTCGAGCAGCGGCGCGCTCGCCGGATCGACGGCGATCCTCACCGCGCCCGACTCGACCACCGCGTCCTCCGGTCCCGCGCTTTCGACGAAGTAGAGGTCGTAGGTGAGCCCGTTGCACCCGCCCGCCACCACCGCGACGCGCAAGAGCCAGCCCTGCACTTCCGCCTCGCGCGCGCGAGAGAGGACGGCCTGGGCTGCGCGGTCGGTGAGCGACAGGTGCATGAGGGGCAACGGTCTACAGCCGTGGCGTGGGGCACGGCAAGGAATTCGGGGAGGCTCAGGCGGCGTGGTCGCGGCGGAGCGCTTCCAGCTCGTCGTCCGGGATCTGCGTGAACGCCGCGACGCAGCGCGGATCGAACTGCGAGCCGCCGCAGCGCGCGATCTCCATCCGCGCCTGGGCGAACGTCGCCGCCTTCCGGTAGGGGCGGTCGCTGGTCATCGCGTCGAGGGTGTCGGCGATGGCGAAGATCCGCGCCCCGAGCGGGATGGAGTCCCCGCGCAGCCGGTGCGGATAGCCGCCGCCATCCCAGCGCTCCTGGTGCGCGAGCACGATCTCCGCGGCCGGCCGGAGGAACTCGATCGTCTGCAGGATCCGGTAGCCGATCTCCGGGTGGCGCCGCATCTCCGCCCACTCGGTCGGGGTGAGCGGCCCGGGCTTGAGCAGGATGCTGTCCGGCACGCCGATCTTGCCGATGTCGTGCAGGAGCGCTCCCCGCCCGAAGTGCTCGAGCTGCGCCTCGCGGATGCCCATCCGCCGGGCGATCGCCAGCGTGTACCGGACCACCCGCTGCGAGTGATCGCTGGTCTCGTGCTCCCGGGCGTCGAGCGCGTTCACCAGCGCCACCAGGGTGTTCGAGTAGGAGTGCCCGATGCCTTCCAGCGCCTTGGTCAGCTCCGCGGTGCGCTCCCGCACCCGCCGCGCCAGTCCCTGGTGATAGCGGGCCCGCGCCGAGGTCAGCCTGCTCTTGCTCCAGGCACGCTCGATCGCGCGCACCAGCTCGGTGACGCGCGGGGGCTTGAGCAGGTAGTCCGCGGCGCCGCGCTTGAGGCAGTCGACCGCGCTCTCGGTGTCCCCGAATCCGGTGAGCATCACCACCGCCGCGTGCGGGTGGCGCTGCAGCATGTGGTCGAGGAGCCAGAGGCCGTCGTGCTCGGGCATCTTCACGTCGCAGAGGACGAGCGGAAGATCGTCGCCGCGCAGCATCTGCAGCGCCGCGTCAGCGCTCTCAGCCTGCCGCACGGAGTAGCCCTCCTCCTTGAGCACCGCCGAGAGCACCTCGCGCACCGCGCGGTCGTCGTCGACCACCAGCACGGTCGGCGGCTGCGTGCTTGCCGCATCGTTCTCGACGGGAGAGAGCTCGGCCGGCGTGTCGAGCGGCTGGTTGCCCAGCCGCAGCATGTCGTCGATGCCCAACATCTGTCCGATTGCCAGCTTCGCCTCGCAAGCTCCCGAAGTCAAATCTGAATTCGGACCGGACGGGATGGATTGACACCGCGCGGCAGCCGGCGTACGCCCGACGCCCCGCGAGGAGGCCGAAGATGGCGGAAGCGATTGCGATCGCGCAGAGACCGGCGCAAGGCACGGTGACGCAGCAGGGCACGCTGGCGGTGTACGAGCCGGGCACCGGCAAGCTGCTGGGCGAGGTGCGCGTCTCCAGCGGACGCCAGGTAAGCGAGACGGTGCAGCAGGCCCGCGTCGCGCAGTCCGAGTGGGCGCGCAAGTCGTTCGCCGCGCGGCGGGCGGTGCTGCTGCGGTTCAAGGACCTGTTGCTGCAGCGGGCCGACGACTTCTGCGATTCCCTGACCCGCGAGAACGGGAAGACGCGCAACGAGTCGCTGTTCATGGAGGTCCTGCCCGTTGCGGACGCGGTGAACTGGTACGCGAACCACGCGGAGAAGATCCTCCGCGACGAGAAGATCCCGCTGCACCTCTTCCCGCACAAGAAGTCGTACCTGCGCTTCTACCCGCGCGGCGTGATCGGGATCATCTCGCCGTGGAACTACCCGTTCTCGATTCCGGCCGGCGACGCGGCAGCCGCGCTGATGGCCGGCAACGCGGTGGTGGTGAAGCCCAGCGAGTTCACCCCCATCATCCTGGAGAAGACGCGCGCGCTGTTCGAGGAAGCCGGCTTGCCGCGCGGGCTCTTCGGGGTGGTGCAGGGCCGGGGCGACGTGGGCGCCGAGCTGATCCGCAGCGGGGTGAACATGGTCGTCTTCACCGGCTCGGTGGCCACCGGGCGCAAGGTGAACGTCGCCGCGGCGGAGCAGATGATCCACTGCGTCCTCGAGCTGGGAGGCAAGGACCCCGCCATCGTCCTGCCCGACGCGGATCTCGACGCCGCCGCGAAGAAGATCGCCTGGGGCGCGTTCGCCAACTCCGGGCAGACCTGCGCCTCGGTGGAGCGGGTCTACGTGCACGAGAGCGTCGCCCAGCCGTTCACCGACAAGGTGGTGGCGCTGGCGAAGAAGCTGCGGCAGGGAGAGCCCAACCGGAACGACGTCGACGTGGGCGCGATGACCACGCAGATGCAGGTGGAGATCGTCCGCCGCCACCTCGACGACGCCCGGCGGCGCGGGGCGAAGGTGCTGGCGGGCGGAGAGATCCAGGTGACCGCGGAGGGCGCCCGCTTCGTGCAGCCCACCGTGCTCACCGGGACGACGCCGGAGATGGACATCGTCAAAGAGGAGACGTTCGGCCCGATGCTGCCGATCATGACCTTCCGCACCGAGGAGGAAGCGGTGCGCCTGGCGAACGACAGCAAGTACGGGCTCTCCGCGTACGTGTTCACCAAGGACCGGAGCGCCGCGGACCGGGTCGCGAACCAGCTCGCCGCGGGCACGGTGATGCACAACGACACGCTCTACACGCATGCGGCGCCGGAGACGCCGTGGGGCGGGGTGAAGTCGAGCGGCCTCGGCCGGGTGCACGGCAAGCACGGGATGCGCGACTTCTGCGAAGTGCGGCACGTGAACCTGGAGCGCATCAACTTCCCGGCCTTCTGGTACTACCCGTACAGCAAGGCGGCCTGGAACACCGGCCTGCGCGTCTACCGGACGCTGCTCGGCCGCGGGATCGGCGGCCGGATCAAGGCCCTGTTCGGGAAACAGTGATGCGCGTCGCCTTCTGCGGGCTCGGCCACATGGGCCGGGCGATGGCTGCGAACCTGGTCGCCGCGGGACACGAGGTGCGCGCCTGGAACCGCACACCCGGGAAGGCGCCGGATGGCGCGCGCGAGAGCCCGTCGGTGCGCGAGGCGGCGAGCGGCGCCGAAGTGGCGATCACCATGCTCGCCGACGATGCCGCGGTGGAGAGCGTCTCGCGCGAGCTGCTCGCCAGCCTGCCGCAGGGCGCGATCCATTGCGGGATGAGCACCATCTCCATCCAGCTCTCCCGCCGGCTTGCGCGCGAGCATGCGGAGCACAGGCAGGGCTACGTGGCGGCGCCGGTGTACGGGCGGCCGGAAGCGGCGGCGGCGAGAAAGCTCTTCATCGTCACCGGCGGAAACCGCGAGAGCGTGGCGCGCTGCAAGCCGCTCTTCGATGCCATGGGGCAGGGCGTGGTGGAGATGGGCGAGGCTCCGGAGCACGCCTCGCTCTTCAAGCTCTGCGGCAACTTCATCATCGCTTCGCTGATCGAGATGTTCGGCGAGGCGCTCACGCTGGGCGAGAAGGCAGGTCTGGACCCGCAGAAGCTCTCCGCCGCGCTCTCCCGGATCCTCTTCGCGGACGCGCCGATCCCCTCCGGGTACGCGGCCCGCCTCGGCGCCACGCAGTTCGAGCCCGCCTCGTTCGCCATGCCGCTCGGGCTCAAGGACGTCTCCCTGGCGCTCAAGGCTTCCGAGGAGCTGCGCGCTCCGCTGCCGCTGGCCTCGCTGCTGCGGGATCATTTCGTCGCTTCGCTGGCCAAGGGCCGCGACAAATGGGACTGGGGCGGCATGGCCGCCGTGATCCGCGAGTCGGCGGGACTGCCTCCGCGGCGCGGTTGACATCGCTCTCCCCGGGCGCTACCAAGCGCGCCTCCTTGCGGCACTGCGGAGGCGGGCTTTGGCGACCTACGATCTCGCGATCATCGGCAGCGGTCCCGGCGGCTACGTCTGCGCCATCCGCGCGGGCCAGAACGGCCTGAAGACGGTGGTCGTGGAGAAGGACCCGCGCGTGGGCGGCACCTGCACGCTGCGCGGGTGCATCCCCACCAAGGCGGTGCTGCACAGCGCCGACGTCTACGAGGACGCTCAGCACGGCGCCGCCATCGGCGTGAAAACCTCGGGCGTCGAGCTGGACATGGACGGCGTCCGCAAGTTCAAGGAGGACGTCGCCAGCAAGTCGAGCAAGGGGATCGAGTTCCTCTTCCGCAAGAACAAGGTCGAGCGGCTCCACGGCCACGGGCGCCTGGCCGGACCGGGGAAGGTCTCCGTCACCGGCCCCGACGGCAAGGAGCAGGCGATCGAGGCGAAGCACGTGGTGATCGCCACCGGTTCCGCGCCGCGGCTGATCCCCGGGATCACGCTCGGGCCGCAAGTGATGACCAGCGACGAGCTGCTGGAGAACGTGAAAGTGCCCAAGCGGCTGATCGTGCTCGGGGCGGGCGCGGTCGGGGCCGAGTTCGCGAGCGCCTACCGGCGCTTCGGCAGCGAGGTCACCATCGTGGAGATGCTCCCGCGGCTCCTGCCCTTGGAGGACGAGGACATCTCCGCCGAGTTCGAGAAGGCGTTCCGCCGGCGCAAGATCAAGGCGCTCACCGCGGCGAAGCTGGAGAAGGTGGACGTGACGGGCGGAGTGGTGAAGGCCACCGTCACATCCTCGAAGGGCAGCGAGGTGCTGGAGACGGACCTGTTCCTCTGCGCCGTCGGCCGCCGTCCGGTCAGCGAGGACGTCGGGCTGGACAAGTTCCCCAACATCAAGGTGGAGCGCGGCTTCGTCCTGATCGATCCGAAGACGCTGCTCACCGGCGAGAGCTGGGTGTCGGCCATCGGCGACGTCGTCGCGCTCCCGGGGCGGCCGCACCCGCAGCTTGCGCACCTTGCGTTCGTGGAGGGCGAGTTCGTGGCCGACCGGCTGGCGGGAAAGAAGCCGCACCTGGTGAACTACGACCTGGTGCCCGGCGCCACGTACTCCGAGCCCGAGGTGGCCTCCATCGGGCTCACCGAGAAGGCGGCGAAGGACCGCGGATACAAGGTGAAGATCGGCACGTTCCCGTTCTCCGCGAACGGCAAGGCGCGGATCCTCAACCTTCCCGAGGGAATGGTGAAGGTGGTCGGCGAGGAGAAATACGACGAGGTGCTGGGCGTCCACATCATCGGACCTCGCGCCACCGAGCTGATCTCGGACGCCTGCTCGCTCCTCAGGCTGGAGACCACCAGCGAGGAGATGCTGCACGTGATGCGGCCCCATCCGACGCTGTCGGAGGCGCTGACGGAAGCCGCTTTAGGGGTGCGCGGGAAACCGCTGCACATCTAGAATCACTACCGGCACCGGGAAGGAAGTCGCGGCCCATCTGTTCCACTGGGGCGCGCGGAGGCTCCGATGAACGAATCGATGTCGTGGCGTCGGGGATTTACGGCCGGATTCGCAGCACTTGCGTTGTCTGTGGGCGGGCAGATCGCCACCCGGGAGTCCGACGTCCGGACCACCCGTTCCTGTCCGCTCTCAAGAAGCCGCGTGTCGGAGCGGTTCACCGAGAGGGTCGCGCCGCGCGCACAGGTGGCCGGTCTTGCGCAGCGCGTTGCGCGGGCTGTGGTCGGCGCGGTCCTGCACAGCTGCTCCTGAGCGCGCCTCGCAGTCCGGGGCCGTTTCGGTTATACCGCCGCCGGCATGGCGGACTCGCTCGTTCAACTCAGCAGCGCGGCGACCAGGAAGCGCGAGCCCAAGCCGGAGTGGCTGAAAGTCCGGATGCCGGGCGGCGGCCGCTACGAGCAGGTCAAGCGCACGCTACGCGAGCTGAACCTCCACACCGTCTGCGAAGAGGCCAGCTGCCCGAACGTGGGCGAATGCTGGGGCGGCGGCACCGCCACGGTGATGCTGATGGGCGACGTCTGCACCCGCGGGTGCCGGTTCTGCGATGTGACCAGCGGGACGCCCGAGCCGCTCGATCCGCTGGAGCCCCGCCACCTCGCCGAAGCGGTAGGCCGGCTGGGGCTCGACTACCTGGTGGTCACCAGCGTGAACCGCGACGAGCTCGACGACGGCGGCGCCTCGCATTTCGCGCAGGCCATCGTCGAGTTGCGCCGGGCCGCGCCGAAGACGCTGGTCGAGGTGCTCACGCCCGACTTCCAAGGCTCGCGCGACGCGCTGCAGATGATCGTCGACGCCGCGCCGACCGTCGCCGCGCACAACCTGGAAACGGTTGCGCGCTTGACGCCGCGCGTACGCGACCGCCGCGCCAGCTACCGGCAGTCGCTGGAGGTGCTCGAGTTCTACAAGCGTTCGGGGATGCGGACGAAGAGCAGCCTGATGCTCGGGGTGGGCGAGACCCACGCCGAGGTGGTGCAGGCGATGCGCGACCTGCGCGCGGTGGACTGCGACATCCTCACCCTCGGCCAATACCTCCGCCCGTCGGAGAAGCACCTGCCGGTGGAGGAGTTCGTCCGGCCCGAGGAGTTCGCGCGGCTCGAGCGCGAGGGCCTCGCCCTCGGGTTCCGGTTCGTCGCCGCCGGTCCCCTGGTGCGCTCGAGCTACAAGGCAGGGGAGTTCTTCATCCAGCGCTGGGTCGGGAACGGCGCGTAGCCATGCCGGACTGGAACATCATCCAGGCCGTCAACGACGCGCTGCGGATCGAGATGCGGCGCGACCCGCGCGTGGTGGTCCTGGGCGAGGACGTGGGCAAGTTCGGCGGCGTGTTCCGCGCCACCGTCGGGCTGATCGAGGAGTTCGGGCCCGACCGGGTGATCGACACGCCGCTGGCGGAGTCGGGGATCATCGGCGCGGCCATCGGGATGGCGATGTACGGGCTGCGCCCGGTCCCGGAGATCCAGTTCTCCGACTTCATCTTTCCCGCCTTCGACCAGATCGTGAACGAGCTGGCGAAGCTCCGCTACCGCAGCGGCGGCCAGTACGCGGCGCCGGTGGTGATTCGCACCCCGGTGGGAGGCGGGATCAAGGGCGGCCACTACCACTCGCAGTCGCCGGAGGCGCTGTTCATCCACACCCCGGGCCTGCAAGTGATCTGCCCCTCGAACCCGATCGACGCGAAAGGCCTGCTCCTCTCCGCCATCCGCCAGGACGACCCGGTGATCTTCATGGAGCCGAAGCGCGTCTATCGCGCCGCGCGCGGAGAGGTGCCGGAAGGCGACTATACGGTGCCGATCGGCGAGGCCAAGGTCGTCCGCGAGGGCTCGGGGATGACGGTGATCGCCTGGGGCGCGATGTTCCACGAGGCGCTGTTGGCGCTCGAGCAGGAGCCCGGGCTGGACGCCGAGCTGATCGATCTGCGCACGCTCTGGCCGCTGGACATCGAGGCGGTGACGCGCAGCGTGCGCAAGACCGGGCGCTGCGCGATCGTGCAGGAAGCGCCGCGGACTTGTGGCTTCGCGGCGGAGATCAGCGCGCTGGTGCAGGAGCGCTGCTTCACCTCGCTGGAGGCCCCCGTCGTCCGCATCACCGGCTGGGATACGCCGTTCCCGTACACGCTGGAAAACGACTACCTGCCGCTCGCGCCGCGGATCGCCAAGTCGCTGCGCGAGCTGAAAGCGCATGAGGCCTGACATGGCCCGCTTCGAGTTCAAGCTTCCGGACATCGGCGAAGGCGTGGTGGAGGGCGAGATCGTCAAGTGGCTGGTGAAAGCCGGCGACGAGATCGTCGAGGACCAGCCGCTGCTGGAAGTGATGACGGACAAGGCCACCGTCACCATCCCCAGCCCGCGCCGCGGCAAGGTGCTGGAGACGATCGGGAACGAGGGCGAGATAGTGAAGGTGCACGCGACGCTGGTGGTGCTGGAAGTCGAGGGCGCCGCCGCGTCGAAGGCAGCTCCGAGCACCGGCGTGCCGGCCCAGGCGGCGCCGAGCCTCTCGCCGGAGCAAGCAGGACAGCCGGCGCCGCTGCAGACCGCCGGGGTTCCGCAACCGCAGGCCGGGGCGAGGGCGCACGGCGCGCAGACCAGCGCCCGGTCCCCGGGCAATGGCGACGGCCGCCGGGTGCTGGCGACGCCGGTGACGCGGCGGATGGCGCGCGAGCTCGGGGTCGATCTCGGTGCGCTGCAGGGATCCGGTCCGCAGGGAAGGGTGATGAAGGCGGACCTGCTCGCGCACGAGGAGCACAAGACGCAGGCGCCGGTGCAGGCGCCGCCGCCGCGGATGGAAGCGCTGGCGCAGGACGAGGTGCGGCCGCTCCGGGGCCTGCGCCGGAGCATCGCCAGGAGCATGGTGCAGAGCCACACCTACGTGGTGCCCTTCACCTTCGTCGAGGAGTGCGACACCACCGCCCTGACCTCGCTGCGTGAGCGGGTCAACGCGGAGCTGACCCGCCGGGGAGAGGCGAAGCTCAGCTACCTGCCGTTCCTCGCCAAGGCGCTCCTGCACGGGTTCGCGAAGTACCCGGAGCTGAACGCGCTGATGGACGAGGAGAAGCAGGCGCTGGTGGTGAAGAAGGACGTGAACCTCGGGTTCGGCGCGGCCACCGAGCAGGGCCTGACCGTGTTCGTGGTGAAGGACGTGCGCAGCCGGACCATCCCGGAGATCGGGGCGGAGATCGATCGCCTGGGGAAGGCCGCGCGCGAGCAGAAACTGCAGCTCCAGGACCTGCAGGGCTCGACGTTCACGGTGACCTCCCTGGGCCGCGACGGCGGGCTGATGGCGACGCCGGTGGTGAAGCACCCGGAGGTGGCGATCCTCGGGGTGCACAAGATCAAGGAGCACGCGAAGCCGGTGCGGCGCCCGGACGGCAGCGTCGGGGTGGAGATCGCGGAGCGGATGAATTTGTCCTGCTCGTTCGATCACCGCGTCATCGACGGCCACATCGGGGCGGCATTCCTGTACGAGGTGATCCACGCCCTGGAGGCGCCCGAGCTGTTGCTGATGGATTGATTCGGGCAGTCCTTAAGACCCGGGGACACAATAGCGGTGCTCCTTCGCGCCGGCATGCTGGACGACGTAGACGGGCGCGGGGGCGAGCCGCGGCGGAGAGGGACGGATCCCGGGACTGCTCAGAAGTGGCAGGCCACGCAGCGCCCGTCGGTCCGCGCCTCGTTGAGATTGTGCCGCGAGCGGAACCCGGCCGGGTGCGGATCGCCGCCGATGCCGCCGACCTT
>JBGQLA010000005.1:0-36073 GCA_041499865.1 Deltaproteobacteria bacterium | reverse complement strand
TCGCTCTTCGAGGACCCGGAGGCGGTGCACTGCCTGCAGATCGCCGTCCGCACGCCCGAGGAAGCGAAGAGCGTGCTCGACCAGCTTCGCGCCGGGGCGGCCTTCGACAAGATGGCGCGGCAGGCGGGGACCTCGCCGGACGCGCGCACCGGCGGCGATCTGGGCTGGTTCGCGAAAGGCACCATGCCAAAGGTGTTCGACGACACCTGCTTCTCGCTGCCCACCGGCAAGCTCTCCGGCGTGGTCGCCTCGCCGTACGGCTACCACGTGTTCAAGGTGCTGGGCCGGCGGGCGCCGCGCACGCGCAAGTTCGACGACGTGAAGGCTGAAGCCGAGCGCCGCGCCACCGCCGAGAAGCGAGCGCAGGCGGAGCGGCAGCTCCTCCAGCAGCTCCGCTCCACCGCCCAGGTGAAGATCGACGAATCCGCCCTCGCCCTGGTGCGGTAGTTCCGTTATGGTTTGCGGCCCATGCGCCGGCTCATCCTCATCGCCCTGCTCCCCTTCGCCGCTTCCGCCGAGATCAAGGAACGGATCGCGGCGGTGGTGAACGGCCACCCGATCACGCTCTCCGAGGTGGAGGAGCGGGTCGCGCCCGAGCTCGTCCGGGCGCCAGCGACGCAACGGACGCAGGTCCTCAAGCAAGGCCTGGGGCAGCTGATCGACGAGCAGCTGGTCGCGGGCGAGGCCAGCGCCCTGGGAATCGAGATCGGCGAGGACGAGCTGCAGAAGCTCGTCGAGCAGCTGGCCAAAGAGAACCGCATGGACATGGCCCAGTTCCGCGACGCGCTGGCGCAGCAGGGCCTGAGCCTCGACACCGTGCGCGATTCCCTCCGGCGGCAGCAGCTGATGATGCGCCTGCTGCAGTACAAGGTGAAGCCTCGCCGGGTGAGCGACGAGGAAGTGCAGGCCGCGTACGCGAACATGAACAAGAACGGCGAGTACGAGGTCCGCGCGCGCGACATCTTCATCTCCGCGCCCGACGGTTCCACGCCGGTGAAGGAGAGCGCTGCCCGCGCCAGGGCGGACGCGGCCCTGCGGAGGATCCGCGGAGGGGAGAGCTTCGCCAAGGTGGCGCGCGACGTCTCCGACGGGCCCACCGCGAAGGAGGGCGGCGACCTCGGGTACTTCCGCCGCGGCCAGATGCTCTCGCAGCTGGAGCAGGCGGCGTTCGCCCTCCAGCCCGGGGAAGTCTCCGGGTTGATCCGGGTGAACGGCGACCATGGCGGGTTCCATCTGGTCCACGTCGAGGACCGCCGGCAGCTCGCCGCGCGGCCGCTCTCCGAGATGCAGGAGGAGATCCGCAACCGGCTCGCCAGCGACTCCGTGCTCAAGGAGCGGGAGCACTACCTCTCGCAGCTCCGCAAGACCGCGCAGGTGGACGAGAAGCTCTGATGATCCGGGTCGCCATCTCGATGGGCGATCCGCTGGGGATCGGCCCCGAGGTGGTGGCGCTGGCGCTGGCCTCCCCGCGGGTTCGCGCTGCGCTGCGGCCGCTGGTGTTCGGCGATCGCGCCGCGCTGGAGCGCGCCGCCGCGTTGCGGGGAGTGAAGTTCGAGGCCGAGCTCGTGCAGGTCGGTTCGCTCGCCTCCCGTCCGGCCCACGACGCGGCGGGCGCCAGCGCCTTGGGATACGTCGATGGCGCGGCGGGCGCATGCGTCAAGGGGGCGGCAGAAGCGCTCTGCACCGCGCCGCTCTCGAAGGAGCGGGCCGCCTTGTCGGCTCCCGGCTTCGTCGGGCACACCGAACGCCTCGCCGCCTTCACCGGCGCGCGCGTGGCGATGATGATGGCCGGCCCGCGGCTGCGGGTGGTGCTGGCGACGAACCATCTCGCGCTCGCGGCGGTCCCGCGCACCCTCTCGACGGCGCAGATCGAGTTCGTCACCGGCCTCGCCGCGACCGAGCTGCGCGCCCGGTGGGGCATCTCCTCTCCGCGCATCGCGGTCTGCGGCCTCAACCCCCACGCCGGCGACGGCGGCCTCTTCGGAGACGAGGACGCCCGCATCGTCGCTCCCGCGGTGGAGCAGGCACGCGCCGCGGGCGTGGACGCGAGCGGCCCCTGGCCGGCGGACGGCCTGTTCCCTCGCGCCGCCAAGGGCGATTTCGACGCGGTGGTCGCCCTCTACCACGACCAGGGCCTGATCCCGGCAAAGCTCCTCGACTTCGCCGAAACCGTAAACGTAACCCTGGGCCTTCCCTTCCCCCGCACCAGCCCCGACCACGGGACCGCCGACGACATCGCCTGGCAGGGAAAAGCCGACCCCCAGCCAATGATCTCCGCCCTGCTCCTCGCCGCGCGCCTCGCCAACCCCGCAGCCAAAGAGAAGACCTGAACCCGAACCCCAAGCCCCGCACCCGCACCCAGGCCCCCAAGCCCCGCACCCGCAGGCGCGAACGCGCCGCGCCCCGCCCCCTACCTCCCCTGCGAATCGAGCGCCGGCCCGAGATCCCTGTTCTCCACCGGCTCCACCGCCCCCTTCGCAGACCGCACGTCGATCCCCGCCAGCGCCCAGACCGCTCCCGGCGGATCCCCCGGCCGCGTCCCCTCCCGATCCACCCACGTCGCTTCCACCTTCGCGTTCTTCCGCACCAGCTCCCGAAACGCCTCGTCCGGATCCTCCAGCCTCTGCGCGAACTGATCCACGGTGAGCCCCGACGCGTTCTCGACCAGCAGCGTGTACGCCTGCACGTGCGCCCGCAGCGACGCCGTCAGATTCGCGATCGCATCCTCGCGCGCATACCGCTCCGCGTCTTCCGGATGGTAGGTCGGCCCCGAGTACCCGGTCGCGTACACCTTTTGCTCCGACCCGGGCAACCGGTCGAGCCACCCGGGCCCGCTCTTCGAAGCCCCGGCCGCCTGCGACGCCTGCCCGTGCCCCCGGACAGAATCCATCTCCAGCGACGCCAGCGCCCACACTCCGCCCGGTTCGCTGCGCTCCCCGTTCTCGTCCGTCCAGCTCGCCTCGATCCGCGAGTTCTGAATCACCACGTCCGTCGCTTCCTTGTTGATGGTGGCACCCCGGTTTCCGCTCTCGTCGGCCGTGTCGATCCCCAGCACCTCCACGTGCGAGGAGAGCGCAAGCGCGAGCTTGCCCCGCGCATCGTCGGCCGCCGCGTTGATCGCATCCTGCGGCCAGAAGCTCGGCTGCGAGTACCCGACCGCGACCAGCTTGCCCCCGCCGCTCTCCGGCACCTTGTCGACCCAGGCAGGAACGACGATGCCTTCCTTCCACGGCTTCCCCCATCGGTTGAGCCTGGGGGGCGGCTCGGCCCGCTTCTGCGCGCCGGCGCAGGCGATTCCCGCGAGAACGACGGCGGCGGCGAGCCGCGCAACCTGCATCATGCCCTCCGAACGGAGCGGGCCGGCCAGTTGCATTGGCCGGCCCGCGAGAAGGGTACCAAGAAGGGCAGGGTTATCGTGTAGCCCGCTTCGCTTCCTCGGCGGAGAGCTCGTCGAAGGCCTTGTCCGCGTTGGCCCGGACCGCGTCGCGCACCTTGGCGTTGAGCTCCTTCATCTTGTCCATGTTGTTCTTGAAGGAGTCCATGTCCAGCGCGGCGAGCGCATATTCGGTGCCGTCGGTGTCCACCCAGTGGTCGATGATCTGCACGCCCGACAGCTCCATCTGCGAGTAGGTCTTGAGGGCCTGCTGGACGTGCTGCTCCTCGTTGGAGGCGCTCATGTCGCCGGCGGTGGTCGACGCCATGTAGTCCTTGTTGAGCACGGACACGTAGGTGTCGAGGATCTTCGAGATCTCCGCCCGGGCGCGCGAGTCCGAGGTGGAGCGGCGCATGGCGGCGTTGCGGATGCCGCTGGCGATGCCCACGCCGTAGAACACCTTGCCCTTGTCGCCGCCGAAGGCGCCGGTGCCGCGGTTCACCCAGTCCGGGCCGTTGGCGTGCAGCACCTGGTTCGACATGTCCGGCGCCTTGCTGCCGCCGCACGCCGCGAGCAGCCCCACCATCGCGACTCCAAGAATCTTCTTCACTGTGGTTCCTCCGTTTTCCGCGGCGGCCGTGCCGACGCGCCGTCCGTTAGAGTCCCGCGTCTTCCTTCGCGACGAGCGCCGCCGCGACGTCGTTTCCCGCGCCGAGCCCCGCCTCGCTCGCCGCGGCCTGCTGCGCTGCCTCCGGGGTGCGCCCCACCCCTTTCGCCTGCTTCTGGGCGGAGGCGACCACGGCCCCGCTCCGCGCGTCCAGAGCACGGACGTCCAGAGCGGCCGTGGCGGCCACTTGCGCGAAGACCTTGCCGCCCGGCGTGGTGGTGGCATGTACCACGATCACCCACGGGGTGCCCTGCGCTTTCGCCTGGGCCAGGGCGGCGCTCTCGCCCGCACCGGCCGGCATCTGGGCGGTGAAGCCCTGTTTGGCGAGCGCCTGCGCCACCGCGCCCGCCACCCAGTCCGGCGCGACCACGATCGCCCGCCGGGCCTTGCCCCGGGCGGCGCTGGCCGCGTCCTGGGCCTTCTGCGCCAGCGCGGAGGCATTGCCGATCTCGCGGTCGCCGGTGGGCGTGGCTCCGGCGACCTCCTTGGCCTTCGCCAGCGCGTCCCGGTACCGGACCAGCGCGCCGATCAGGTCGCCCTTCCTCTCCAGATCGCGCCCCTCCCGGTAGCGGGCGACGCCCGCCACGGCCGTCTGCTGCGCTTCCTGCGCCTGGCGCTGCCGCTCCTTCTCCACCTCGGCGCGCGGGAGCTTCAGGAGCACCCAGACGTCGTACCGGTCGACCGTCCCCGCGCCGACTTCGCGCGAGATCTTCTCGTAATAGACGTCCGCCACCTCGGCGGAGCGGAGCATGGCGTTGGCCCGGCTCCGCACCGTGTCGCGGGCCATGTTCTCGGCTTCCTCGGTGCTCATCACGTCGCGGTGCTCGGCGCTGATCTCCACGCCGATGTACTGCGCCGCCTGGCTGCGCGCCGACTCGACCGCGCTCGCCTTTCCTTCCTCCAGCGAGCCCGCGCCTTCCTTCGCGCCGGAGAAGTACAGCGTCTCCGAAGAGGTCGGCGCCTTCGCCAGCCAGGCCGGCGGCCGCGGGGAAGAGCTGGTCTTGATCGCGGCCTTCTCGCCGCCGCAGGCAGCGAGGGCGAGAGCGGCAACGGCGAGGAGCCTACCTCCCACCGGCGATCCCCGGCGAAGCGGTCTGTTCCGCGAGCTTCTGCGCGTCCGCCTGGAGCCGGTGGATGTTGTCGATCTCGGCGAGCATCTCGCGCTCGTTGGAGAGCGAGTAGGCCTTGTTGATCATCGCCTCGGCCTTGTCGTAGTCACCGGCGTACTCGTAGGAGAGGCCCAGGTTCCAGTAGCACTTGGCGATCTGGCCGGCCTTCAGCTTGACGTTCTTCTCCGCGTCCTGCGCGGCGTCGTTGAAGGTGCTCTGGGCCTTCTTCCAGTCGCCGCGCTCCGCCCAGCCGATGCCGCCTTCGAGCTGCGGGATGTCCGAGTCCTTCTGGAAGTTCGCGTACATGTATTCCTGGTGGGGAACGATCGCCTTCATGAAGCGCTCCACCACCGCGCGGCGGGCAGCGTTCTCCAGCTCGATCCGGTCGATCGGGCCGGGCCGCTTGTCCAAGGCGCGGTTGGTGTCGTCGCGCCTCTCCTCGTAGGTCTTGGCCACGATCAGCCGGCCGGTGGCGACGTCCACGATCTTGAAGGTGGCGCGCACGTACGTCTCGCCCTTCAGGGTGTACCAGGTGTGGTGCACGCCCTTGTCGTCCTTGTAGCGCGTCTCGTCGGGCTGCTCGCGGTAGCTGTGCTGCACGTCGCCGAAGATCAGGGCGCCCGCGGTGACCACCTTGCCGAGCCGCGCGGCGGCGTTGGGGTCGGCCAGGTCGGTCGAAGAAAGGTGCAGCTCGCGCATCACGCTGGCCATGTGCTGGCGGTCGACCACCGTGAAGCGGTTGGTGTTGACCAGCGCCTCTTCCAGCGAATCGCTCATCGGCCGGTTGCCCGTGCCAGTCATGTCGCCCACGGCGACGTTCTGGTACGGCGCCATGTTGATCTCGGCGGGCTTCATCACCGGGACGCGCACCGCGACCGTGCCACACGCGCAGAGCAGACCTGCTCCGACGGCGCCAAGAACCAGGTTCTTCATGGTCGATTTCCCCAAGGTACTTGCGCGAGTTGCGCGCTCTGATCGCTAGCATCCGCCGCGCACCAGGGTCAAATTTCCCGGTCGCGATCCCGGAGGGTGGCCGCTTGCGGTCGCGGGCGCGTCCACGGTAGCAAAAAGAAACGCCTTCCCGGGGGTCATCCGCATGCGCAACTTCCTCACGTTCGCCGCGCTTCTCGCACCGGCCGCTGCGGCGCTCGCGCAGGGCCAGGGCGCTCCGCCGACGGTCGCCATCGCGGAGGTGACGGCGCGGGGGAACGCCGACGCGGACCTGGCCTCGGAGATGAACGATGCGCTCACCGACCAGTTGGTCGCGGGAGGCCGGCTCCGGGTGGTCGAGCGCCAGCAGATGGCGAAGGTGATGAAGGAGCAGATGCTCGCGCAGTCGGGCGTGATCAGCGACGAGGTGCAGATCAAGGTCGCCCAGCTGGTCGGCGCCCGGTGGATCGTGCTCGGCACGGTGGCGGCGAAGGGCCGCGGCTATGCGCTCTCGCTGCGGGCGCTGGATTCCTCCAGCGCCCAGGTGGCGTTCTCGGAGACGCTGAAGGTGGGCTCCGACGAGCAGATCGAGGCCGGCGCGAAGCAGCTCGCGCGCAGGCTCGAGGACAAGCTGCTCGGGCCCGGGGCGCCGGCGCAGGCTTCCAGCGACGTGGTGGGAGACTTCGACGCCGCGCAGGTGAAGGACGCCGCGCGCGCGGTGGCGCGCTCGCTGGCGCTCCGCTTTCCCAAGCTGGCCGGGAAAGTCGTCAACGCGCTGCCCAACGGGACCGCGTCGTGCACCTTCGAGTCCGGCGAGCCCTTCAAGGGCGAGTTCTTCGAGATCTCCGGGCTCGACGACGTCACCGAGCAGGACACGCGCAAGGGCTATTTCCTGCTCAGCGCGTATTCCCGCAACGGCTGCAGCGGCCGGATCAAGCGCGAGGCGGGCGGCGTCATCGAGGACGGCGACACGCTGACCTCCCTGCCGCTGAAGATCGGCGTGGAGGCGGTCCAGCCGGGCCCTGGCACGCAGCCCGAGCTGGCCAGCCTGCTCGCCACCGAGCTGCGCGCCGCCCTCGAATCGCTCCCGCAGTTCCAGGTGGCGAGCGATCCCCAGCTCACCGCCACCGGCCGCGTCTCGGGCCCCCGAGGCCGCCGCAGCGTGGACCTCCAGGTCATCGACAAGAGCGGCAACGTCGTCCAGAAGCTCACCGTGCCAGCCTCGTTCTAGTGGTCTCAACGCGCGGATAGCGCGCGTACGCGTGGGGGGTCGAGGGGGGAGACGCGAGTCGCCCCCCTCGTGGAGGCGCGGCAGGCGCCGGATCGAAGAGCTTCCCGCCACCGGCAGAGCAGCCCTGCGTCTCGAAGTTCCCCTACACGTTAAACATGAAATGCATCACGTCGCCGTCCTGGACGACGTAGTCCTTTCCCTCGACCCGCATCGCGCCCCGGCTCTTCGCCGCCGCTTCCGAGCCGTAGCGGAGCAGGTCGTCCCAGCGGATCACCTCCGCCTTGATGAAGCCGCGCTCGAAGTCGGTGTGGATCACGCCCGCGGCCTGGGGCGCGCGGGCGCCTTTGCGGATCACCCAGGCGCGGCACTCGTCTTCGCCGCCGGTGAAGTAGCTCTGCAGGCCGAGCAGGATGAAACCTTCGCGCACCAGCTTGTTCAGGCCGGGCTCGGAGAGCCCCACGGTGGCGAGGAACTCGCTGCGCTCCGCTTGCGGGAGCTGCTGGATCTCCGCCTCCACCTTGCTGCAGATCGCCACCATTCGCGCGCCCTCGCTCTCCGCCAGCCTGCGCACCTTGGCGACCAACGGATCGGAGTCGAGCCTGCCCAGCTGCGCCTCGTCGACGTTGGCGACGTAGAGCACCGGCTTGGCGGTGAGCAGGAACAATTCCCGGGCGCGCGGCCTCTCCTCGTCGTTCAAGGGAACGCTGCGCGCCGGCCGGCCCGCCTCGAGCGCAGCCTTCAGCTTGTCGTACACCGCGAGGTCCGCCTTCGCCTCTTCGCCGGGCTTCCCCGGCGCCTTCGCGTCCTTGAGCTTGCGCTCGCGCTTCTTCTCCAGCGACTCGAGGTCCTTGAGCTGCAGCTCGGTGTCCACCACTTCCTTGTCGCGGATCGGATCGACGGTGCCGTCCACGTGCACCACGTCGGGATCGTCGAAGCAGCGGAGCACGTGCGCGATCGCATCCACTTCCCGGATGTTGGCGAGGAACTGGTTGCCCAGCCCCTCCCCTTTCGAGGCGCCCCTCACGAGGCCGGCGATGTCGAGGAACTCCAGCGCCGCGTGCGTGGTCTTCTTCGGCTTGTAGAGGGCGGCGAGCTTCTCCAACCGGTCGTCGGGCAGCGGCACCACCCCGACGTTCGGGTCCTTGGTGGCGAACGGATAGTTCGCCGCCAGCACCGAGGCGCCCGAGAGCGCGTTGAAGAGCGTGCTCTTGCCCACGTTGGGCAGTCCGACGATGCCGATGGCGAGACCCATTGGGCGTGCGATCTACACCAAAGAGGCACACCTTCGCCCGGCCATTTCGTCCGCCGGAGCGTAGAGTCGCGAGCGGCTGGAGGAGCGCATGCCTCACACCCTGTCCGCGGAAGAGCTGACGCTGCTCGATTCCTGGTGGCGCGCGGCCAATTACCTGACGGTGGGTCAGATTTACTTGCAATCCAACCCGCTCTTGCGCGAGCCGCTCCGGCCGGAGCACATCAAGCCGCGCCTGCTCGGCCACTGGGGGACCTCTCCGGGGTTGTCGCTGCTCTACGCGCACCTGAACCGGCTGATCCGCAAGCGGGACGTCGACGCGATCTTCCTCGCCGGGCCCGGCCACGGCGGCCCCGCGGTGATCGCGAACGTCTGGCTGGAGGGGACCTGGAGCGAGATCTATCCGGACGTCACCCGCGACGGGGAGGGGATGAAGCGGCTGTTCCGCCAGTTCTCCACGCCGTACGGCGTGCCCAGCCACGTCAGCCCGCCGGTCCCGGGCTCGATCCACGAGGGCGGCGAGCTCGGCTACGTGCTCACGCATGCCTTCGGCGCCGCGTTCGACAACCCCGATCTGCTGGTGCTGGCCGTGGTCGGAGACGGGGAGGCGGAGACCGGGCCGCTCGAAGGATCGTGGAAGGGGATCAGCTTCCTCAACCCTGCGCGCGACGGCGCGGTCCTGCCGGTGCTGCACCTCAACGGATACAAGATCGCCAGCCCCACGGTGCTGGGTCGCAAGACCGACGAGGAGATCGCCTCCTTGCTGCGCGGCCACGGCTATGAGCCGTTCTTCGTCGAGGGAGACGACCCGCCGCGCGTGCACGCCGCGATCGCGGAGACGCTGGACGTCTGCTACGACCGGATCCGCGAGGCCCAGCTCCGCGCGCGCCGCGGCGGCCCGCTCCGGCCGCGTTGGCCGGCGATCGTGCTGCGCACGCTCAAGGGATGGACCGGGCCGAAGTCCGTGGACGGCGTCCAGGTGGAGGGCACGTTCCGCGCGCACCAGGTCCCGATCGCGCAGGTGCGCGAGAACCCCGAGCACCTGCGCCTCCTCGAGGAGTGGATGAAGTCCTACCGGCCCGAGGAGCTGTTCGACTCGTCCGGCGCTCCGAACGAGTCCCTGTCCGCGCTGATCCCGCGCGGGCAGAAGCGGATGAGCGCGAGCCCGCACGCGAACGGCGGGCGGATCCTGGTGCCGCTCGATCTCCCCGACTACACGCGGTTCGCGGTGGAGGTGAAAGCGCCGGCGGTGCAGCGCCACGAGTCCGTCCGGCAGTTCGGGGAGATGCTTCGCGAGGTCTTCGTCCGTAACGCCGACGAGCGGAACTTCCGCATCTTCTGTCCCGACGAGCTGACCTCGAACCGGCTGGGCGCCGTGCTGGACGCCACCGCGCGCTGCTGGATCGAGGACCGCGTCGCCAACGACGACCATCTCGCTCCCGACGGCCGGGTGATGGAGGTGCTCTCCGAGCACAACTGCGAAGGCTGGCTGGAGGGATATCTCCTCACCGGGCGCCACGGCCTGTTCTGCACGTACGAGGCGTTCGCCATGGTGGTCGCCTCCATGACCACCCAGCACGCGAAGTGGCTGGAGATGTGCCGCGATCTGCTCTGGCGCGCTCCCGTCGCCTCGCTGAACGTGCTGCTCACCTCCACCGCCTGGCGCAACGATCACAACGGCTTCTCGCACCAGGGGCCGGGCTTCATCGACACCATCATCTCCAAGCGGGGCGCGGTGGCGCGCGTGTACCTGCCGCCCGACGCGAACTGCCTGCTGTCGGTGGCGGACCACTGCCTGCGCAGCCGCAGCTACGTGAACCTGATCGTGATCGACAAGCAGCCCCAGCTGCAGTGGCTGACCCTGGATCAGGCGCGGGCGCACTGCGCGCGCGGCGCGGGCATCTGGGACTGGGCCTCGAACTCCGGCGACGATCCGGACATCGTCCTGGGCTGCGCCGGGGACATCCCGACGCTGGAGACGGTGGCCGCGGCGCACTGGCTGCGGCAGCGGGCGCCCGGCCTGCGCGTGCGGGTGGTCAACGTGGTCGACCTCTTCGCCATCGCCGACCCGCAGGAACACCCGCACGGCATGCCCCCCGATCAGTTCGTCCAGCTCTTCACCCGCGACGTCGACGTGGTGTTCGCCTGGCACGGTTACGCGAACGCGCTCCACGGGATCCTCCACGGCCGGCAGAACGCGAGCCGGTTCCACGTGCGCGGGTACAACGAAGAGGGGACCACCACCACGCCGTTCGACATGGTGGTGCTGAACAGGATCAGCCGGTACCACATCGTCATCGCGGCGCTGCAGCGCGCCCGGCGGATCCCCGAGAACGCGAACTGGCTGATCGACGAGTGCGAGCTGGTGCTCCGCCGGCACACCGCGTACGTGAAGGAGCACTTCGAGGACATGCCGGAGATCCGCGACTGGACCTGGACGCCGTGATCCTCGCGCTGAACTGCGGCTCGTCGTCGCTGAAGTTCGCCATGTTCGAAGGCGAGCGGCGCGTAGGCGGCGGTTCGGTCGAGCGGATCGGCGTCCCTGGCGGACACGCGACGCACGGCGAAGCGGTGCACGCGACGCTGACGAAGCTGCCGCGCCCCGACGCCGTCGGTCACCGGCTGGTGCACGGCGGACCGGACCTGCTCGAGCCGGTCCGCATCGACGCGCAGGTGCTGGCGAAGCTCCGGGACGCCGCGCCGTTCGCGCCCCTCCACTTGCCGGCGGCGATCGGCGTCATCGAGGCCGTCGCGCAGCGCGCGCCCGGCGTCCCGCAGATCGCCTGCTTCGATACTTCCTTTCATCGCACGCTGCCGGAGGTAGCGAGGCGGTTTCCCCTGCCGGCGAGCGTGTCCGCGACCGGCGTGCGCCGGTACGGCTTCCACGGCCTCTCGTACGAGGGCGTCGTCGCGGGGTTGCGCTTGCCCCCGCGGACGGTGATCGCCCACCTCGGCAACGGCGCCTCCATGTGCGCGGTGAAGGACGGGGTCTCGATCGACACCACCATGGGGCTCACGCCCGCGGGCGGGATCATGATGGGCACGCGGACGGGCGACCTGGATCCTGGCGTGATCCTCTTCCTGCTGGAGAAGATGTCGCGGGAGGAGATCGCGACGATGGTCGACCGCCAGTCCGGGCTGCTCGGCGTCTCCGGAACCACCTCCGACATGAAGGCGCTTCTGGCTTCCCCCGACCCGCGCGCGCAGCTGGCGGTGGAGATGTTCTGCTACCAGGCGCGCAAGGCGGTCGGCGCGCTCGCAACGGCGCTCTTTGGCCTGGACGCGCTGGTGTTCACCGGCGGCATCGGCGAGCACGCGGTTCCCATCCGCGAGCGCATCTGCGCCGGGCTGGGCCATCTCGGCACGTTCGCGGTCCACGTCTTTCCCGCCGACGAGGAGCGGGTGATCGCGCGCCACGTGCAGGAGCTTCTTCCCGGCGCGGCGTAGACCCGCTGGACGCTGTGCGCGGGGTAGACTCCGGCGCATGGTCCACATCCTCGCCGTGGCGCTCTCCCTGGACGCGGGCGCCGCCTCCCACTTCGCGCAGCTCGCGCTCCGGTGCGTGCGCCAGGAGTACCCGAACAAGCTCGATCACGTGATGAGCGGAGCGCAGGAGGTGCAGCCTCCGCGCACCCTGCATCCCTCGTTCTACGGCTGCTACGACTGGCACTCCTCGGTGCACGGCCACTGGATGCTGGTGCGGCTCCTCCGCCAGTTTCCCCAAATGCCCGAGGCGGCGTCGATCCGCGGTGCGCTCGACGAGCACCTCGCGGCGGCGCCGGTGGCGGTCGAGGTGGCGTACTTCGATCAGCCGAACCGCAAGAGCTTCGAGCGGACGTACGGCTGGGGATGGCTCCTGAAGCTGCAGGCGGAGCTGCGCTCCTGGGAGTCGCCGGAAGCCCGGCGCTGGGCGGAGGCGCTGCAGCCGCTCGCGGATCGGGTGACCCGCGCTTACCTCGACTTCCTTCCGCGGCAGACGTACCCGATCCGGACCGGCGTGCACCCGAATACGGCCTTCGGGCTCTCGCTGGCGCTGGACTACGCGCAGGTCGCGCATGCCGAGAAGCTGGGGAGCCTGATCGCCGAGCGCGCCCGCACGTACTTCGGCAAGGACACGCAGGCGCCGCTCAAGTGGGAGCCGGGCGGCGAGGACTTCCTTTCGCCTTCGCTGGAAGAGGCGGCGCTGATGGCGCGCATTCTCCAACCGGACGAGTTCCGGGGGTGGATGAAGGCGTTCCTCCCCGCGCTGAAGATGACTCCGGCGATCGTCTCCGATCGCACCGACCCGAAGATCGTCCACCTCGACGGGCTCAACCTCTCCCGCGCCCGGTGCCTCTACGCGCTCTCCGGCGCGCTCGGCCGGCCGGCGCTGTCCAGGTTGGGCGATACCCACGCGCAGGCGTCGTTGCCCTTCATCGCCAGCGGCAGCTACGAGGGCGAGCACTGGCTCGGCACGTTCGCGGTGCACATGCTGGACGCGCGCAGCCAGATCAGCCGCTGACGCCGGCCTCCAAGAAGAGGCGCCATCTTCGTCGATCCGGCCCCGCCTGCGCGGGAAGCGGCGTCCCGTGGAAACGGCGCGGCCAAGCGCGCCTGCGGCACGGCGAGCGGAAGGCGGGTCGCCGCGATCCGCGAACCTAGAGGCCCTGCTGGCAGAAGCAGGCGGACTTGATCTGCACGTCCGCTTCCTTCCACACGGCGCGGAACTCCTGGTGGAGCCGCCTCGCCTCCGCCTCGTTCTTCTGTAGCTCGAGGGCGCGCGAAAGCCCGTAGAGCGACCACCCGTTGCCCGGCGTCCGCCGCAGGTCCTCGCGGAAGACGGCCTCCGCCTCGGCGAAGCGGCCGGACTGCGCCAGCGCGGCGCCGAGCGCGTGTCGCACCGGGTTGATCCACTCCGGCGGCTCGTCGTAGCGGAGCGCGTCCTCCAGCGTGACCGCCTTGCGCAGCGCGGCCAGCCCCTGCTCGCCCTTGCCGTCGCGGAAGAGCACTTCGCCTTCGATCATCTGCTCCGCCACGTCGAGGACTGCGGAGACGCGGTTGTTCCCGTAGGTCGCTTCCGGGGCGACCTTGGTGCGCGCCTGCGCGAACAGCGCCTGCTCGTCCTTCGCCTGGCGGACCTCGCCGCGAGCCGCGTGCGCCACGGCGCGGGCCGCGCGGCGGAGGGCGCGCGCGCCGGGCAGATCGGGCGCGAAGTCCGGGGCGGCGAGGATCTCCTCCCAGCGGCCGAACCGCATCAGCACTTCCAGCGGCATCGGGTAGTAGAGATCGACCAGCGGCGCCATCGCCGCGCGGAACTCCGCCGGGATCCCGGCCACCAGATCGTTCGCCGCCTGGAGCGCCAGCGCGCTCTGTCCGGACATCATCGCCGCGTAGGCGAGCATGTGCTGATTGTGCGCCATGTAGACGGCGTAGAAGCCCTGGCGCGGCACCTTCTTGCGGTAGGCGGCGTCGGCGGCGATGGCTCGCCGGTTGGAGTCGATGGCGTCCGCCCAGCGCCCCGTGCGCACGTAGATGTGCGAAGGCATGTGCACCATGTGCCCGAGGCCGGGCTGCAGCCCGCCGAGGACGTCCGCCGCGCGGGTTGCTCGCGCCGCGTCCGGAGAGGCCTCCACGGCGTGGATGTAAAGATGGTTGAGCATCGGGTGGCGCGCATCGGCGGCCAGGCCGGTCTCGAGGGTGCGCAGGATCTCCTGCGTCCACGGCCGCGGCGTGCCGTCGGCGTTCCAGTAGTCCCAGGGGTGCACGTCCATCTGCGCCTCGGCCGAGAGCGCCGCGACGTCCGCGTCCTGCGGGAACCTTGCGTACAGCTCCCGCATCGCCTCGGCGTACGCGGCGTCGAGTGGACCGCGGTCGGCGGGAGGCGGGTTCGCGTATCGCTTCGTCAACGCGGCGATCAACCCCTGCTCGACCGGGCTCGCTCCCGCGGAAGCGGCCTGGGCGCGCTGGAGCGCCGACCCCGCGGCCTGCGCGTGCTCGGGATCGAGCTGCGGGTTGTTGATGTGCGGGCCGTTCGCGTAGGCGACGCCCCACCACGCCATCGCGCAACCGGGGGACACCGCTGCTGCCCTGGCGAAGCTGCGGATCGCCTCGTCGTGGTTGAAGGCGTAGACGATGTTCAGGCCCTGATCGAACCACCGCTGCGCCTCGGGCGAGGCGCCCGTCACCGTGCGCCGGTGCGCGCCCTGGCCGTCCAGCGCGACGGCTTCGGGCAGCGCGCGCTGCGCGGCAGGAGCCTCTGCCTCGGCGGTTGGAGTGGAGCTGGAAGTTCCGGCCGACTTTCCGGCCGCGCACGCGGTCGCGAGCGCAACTGCCAACAGAAGCGCGTTCCTCATCGTCGTTCCTCCTTGGGGGCCACTTCGGGACCGAGCCTTGGGGAGTTGGGGCGGGTGGAGTCGAACCACCATAGCGGGATTCAAAGTCCCGCGTCCTGCCTTTAGACGACGCCCCAGTGGGCGAGGTTGTAGCGCGGTGAGGGGAAGGCGGACAACACTTCCGGCGCCAGTTGACCGATGGGAACCGGGTGCGGCGCGATCTAACCATGCCGCACGATGCTTCGAGGCGAGAGCGGGCAGGCGATGGTGGAGGCGGCCCTGGTGCTGCCTTCGATGGTGCTGCTGCTGCTCGGGGCGGTGCAGCTGACGCAGCTGCAGCAAGCCCGGCTGCTCGCCGAGCACGCGGCGTTCGCCGCGGCGCGGGCGGGCATCGTGATGAACGGCGACCCGGCGAAGATGCGCGAGGCGGCGGCGCTGGCGGTCCTGCCTGCTTTCGGGGCGACCGACAGCGTGGGCGCAATCGCGAAGACGCTGGTCCGGTTCGAGGCAGAGGAGGCGGTGCTCGCGCCGCTCGGGCTGCAGCAGCTGCGCATCGAGGTGCACAATCCGATCGCGGCGGACTTCGCGAAGTACGGGCAGCACCTCAACGGCAAGGAGCTCGACTTCGACGACGTGCGTCCCGGCGCGACCGAGGCCACGCTGCTGTCCCTGCAGCTCCGCTACCTCTACGAGCTGAAGGTCCCGCTGGCGAACAAGGTCATCCAGGCGGCGTGGATGGCGGCGCAACGCGACGGCAGCGCCCTGCCGGGCCTGCTCGCCGCGGCGCGGGCCGGCCGCTACTGCCTTCCGCTGCAGGCCTTCTACACGATGCGGATGCAGTCGAACCCGTATCTGAAGTGGGCGCGCAAGTGATCGCGCGGCTGCACGCGCTGCGGCGCTCCGAAGAGGGGCAGGCGCTGGTTCTCGCCGCCATCTTCGGCCTGGTGCTGATGCTTTGCGTGCTCGGCACCGTGAACCTGGGCCGCGCCGTCTACGACAAGGTGCAGCTCCAGGCGGCGGCGGACTCCGCCGCCTACTCCCAGGCCGCGCTGGAAGCGCGGGTGATGAACTTCACCGCGTACGCGAACCGCGCCATGGTGGTGCACTACGCCTCGGTGATGGCGGCGACCAGCTACCTGACCTGGCTCCATTTCCTCTGGGCGGGGTTGAAGCCGCTGCTGGAAATTCTCGACGGCGTCCCCTTCATCGGCGCCGTCGCGGCGGCCGTCGAGACCGGGCTCGGCGCGCTGGTGCGGATCATCGACGTGGGGATCGCCGCTCTCGCCCCGCTGCTCTCGGCGGCGAACATGCTGCTCTACGGTCTTCAGGAGGGCGCCTGGCACTCGATGTGGCTCCGCCTCGCCGCCGTCCCGCCGGAAGCGCACTCCGGCGATTCCGCCACGCGTCCCTACCGGCCCATCTGGCCGCAGGTCCTCGCGCTGGCGAACCAGGCGGTGTTCGCGCAGACGCGCGGACACCTGACGATGCCGCAGAACGCGGCGGAAACGGTGGAGGTGCTCACCAATTCCAGGAGCGAGGCGGTCCAGCAGGCGCGGTTGCACATGCTCGAGGTGGCGAACTCCGCGCGGCAGCCCTGGGTGGCGTACGGCGATCGATACGCAAGCCCGTCGCTGTCCCCGATGGCGCGCCACTTCAGATGGGGCTTCTCCGTCGGCGTCGCTTCCTTGAAGCTCGGGAGCATCGCGAGGACGGAGATGGGCGCCTACGCTCCGGGCGCGGGCGGCCGGCAAGCCGCGTTTCCGCAGATCTGGAGCGGGCAGCGGCTGCAGTTGGTGGCGAAGGCGTTCGGGCTGACGAAGCGGCTGAACCTCCTCTCGCTGGTGGAGATGGATCAGCTCTACACGCCGTTCACGCGCCGGGAGCACCAGTACTACCTGCTCTTCTCGGTCCCGGGATGGCTCAAGGCCATCCTTCCCGGCGTCGGGCGCGTGCGCGACCAGATGGGCAATGCCCTGAACAAGTACGCGCCGGCGCCCGCGCAGCGCCCGTTCTGGATGTCGCCGTACGTCTACTTTGCGCCGCAGGCGAAGGGAAAGCCATCGCCGGGGCCCACGGCGGCGCTGGGGAACTTCGCGCAGCCCGACGTGCTGGTGGGGCTTGCGCTGGAAGGGTCGGACGCGGACGCCGGAGCGCCGTTCCGGCGCCGGTTCTCCTGGAACGGCCACGGCGGCGGGAGCGGCGCGGTGGACTTCCGCACCGACAGGAACCTGGCGCTGGCGCTGCCCGGGGATCTCGAACCGCTCCACCGGGGCCTCAACGCGTTCGCGGCGGCGCAGGCCTGCTACCACCGCCCGGGCGACTGGAGGGAGATGCCCAACTTCTTCAATCCTCTCTGGGGCGCGCGGCTGATGCCGGTGCTCGAGTCCAACGCGGCGGCGAAGATCGGCCTCGGCGCCGCGCCGCTCCTCCGTCAACTCCTGCTCCATTGACCATGGCCCGGCTGCATCGCGAGCAGGGAGGGAGCGCGCTGGTCGAGGCGGCCATCATCCTGCCTTGCCTGGTCCTGGTTGTGCTCTGGTCGGCGGGGCTGACTGACGTGCTGATCCTCAAGCTCAAGGCCGCGGAGGCGGCGCGCTACGCCTTGTGGGAGAGCACCGTGTTCAAGCCGCCGCGGCAGATCGCGGCGGAGGTGGAGCGCAGGTTCGAGGATCTCGCTTCGCCGGACGACGTGCGCCTCGGGCACACGGCGCTGCTCCTCCAGCCGCGCGCGCGCGATCTGCGCTGGCGCGCCGAGGTGGACATGACCAGCGCCGAAGGCAGCCTGGGCGGCTCTTCGACCGTCGCGACGGGCGGCGGGCCATGGGACGCGTTCGTCGGCGCCCTTTCCGGAACGCTTCCACGCGGCGTCGATGCCGCGCTGCGCGGGATGGGCTTCAACACGCACGGCGTCGCGCTGGCCCGCGTGTCGCTCACGGCAGGGCAGGGCGCCGGGAGGCGGCTGCTGCCTGGCGGCGATCTGCCCGGGCTCCGCGGCGGCAACGACTTCGGGGCGCCGGGCTCCTGGCGCAACCTCGTCCTCCAGGCGCCGCTTCCTTCGCAGCGGCCGCTGCGGCTGGTGTTCGATGCCTGGAAGGCGTGGCCCAGGCCGGCGCCGTACGCTCCGCCCGGTGCGGGAGACGGGGTGGACACTTCTCCTTTCCGGACCTATCCCGAAGTGGAGAAGCAGGTCAGCGCGCAGGTGCGGCGGATCGCCTTCGCCGGCGTGGACCGGATCCCGGGGCTCCGCGGGCTGACGGATTTCGCGGGTCGCGTGCTGCGCTCTGGCGTCGGAACGGCCGTCGCCGGCGGAAGCCTTCCGGACATCTTCTCCGTGGACCGGATGGACGACGTCAGCACCAGCCGCGGTCCCATCACCATTCTGCCACCGGAAAGAGCTTCGGAGAGCTGGGTCCCGCACTCCTGCGGGATCGCCGGCCGCGAGGTCCCCTGTCCGACCCAGCGCGCCGGAGACGTCACCTCCACGGGCGACGGGCCCTTCGCGCTCGACGGCGACCGCAGCATCGGCCTCGCCGTGGACCGCGTCCGCTTCACCCTGCCGTACCGCGTCCGGTCCGCGTACTGGAGGCGGTACGGAGGCATGGACCGCGAACTGGATTCCCGCGACCTCGACGCCGTCGAGGCGAAGCTCGCCGGAGAGAACGCGTATGTGAAGAGCTACCGTTGCCGCGGCCATTTCTTCGGCGGGTCCAGCGCGGCGCAAGCGGCGAACCATTTCGGGAGTTGCCGGTGATCGCGCTCCGGCTGGCGCTTGCGCTCTCAGTCACGGCGGTGACGCTCGGGCTCGGAGCGTCCGCCGGAGGCGCATTTACCGGCAACGACGGCGCGGCCTTGGTCCGCGACAACCGCCGGGCGGACGGCGAGATCCCCGTCGGCGATGCGCTCGAGGTTTCCGGGCAGCCGATGCGGCTGTCGATCTTCTACACGCGCGATCGGCCGTCCCGGGTGGTGATGTTCTATGCGGACGCCATTCGCGCCCGCGGCCTGCTCCCCGTCCTCTCCGGAGCGGATGCGCCGGCCCACGTCTCCGTCTTCGATCCCGCGGACGGGCTGCAACGCTTCGTCAGCGCCTTGGCGCAGCCCGACGGGCAGACGCTGGTGCTCACCGGCACGGTAGATCCTCGCCGCCCCGCCCAGTTGCTCCGGAGCGCGTCCGGCGCTTCGCTTCCCTTCCCGCCGGAGCACCGCGCGTTCCTCGGGTTTCGCAGCCGCGACGGAGAAGCTCGCGCGGAGAGCGCGCAGTTCTCGAGCGCGCTGTCGGTGAGCGAAGTCGGCCGCTTCTACCGCCAGACGCTCGGGCGCGACGGATACGCCGAGAGCGCAGGCGCCGGGGAAGGGCTGCTCCTGTTCCGCAGGCCGGGAGAAAATATCTCGGTCGCGCTGCAGAAGCTTTCCGCCGGCGCAGGCTCCGCGGTGTTCGTCACCCGCATCGAGGGGGATCCGCGATGACCCCTGGTCTCTGGCGGCGCGGAGAGCAGGGACAGGCGCTGGTCGAGTCGAGCCTTCTGCTCGCCACCTGCGCCGGGGCGCTCGCGGCAGGCGGGATCTGGCTGATGAAGACGCATCCCCGCGTGCTGAACGCGCTCGACGCGCAGGTCCGCGGGGCCTACTTCGCGCTCTCGCTTCCTTTCCCCTGATCCCAGCCTGGGGGAAAGACGGAGCGGCCGCCGGAGGCGCCCCAGGCGAGCAGCTCGACGGAGCGCTCTCGCGAGCGCGCCTTCACCAGTCCCCAGAGCGGCACGCCGTCGGCGCGCCACACCGTCGTCCCCGAGACGCGCGACACCTCGGTCGCGAACGTGCCTGCCGCCACGCGCACCTGTGCCGTGCCGAGCCGCTGCACTGCGGCAGCGGGGCGTCGAGAGGGCAGGGAGGGTCCGAGGCGATCGACGGGAATCTCCACGGCCTGCTGCCCGGCCAGCAGCACGGACATGCGTTCGATCTGTCCATCGCCACGCACCAGGAGGCGCGCGGCGCCGGCGATGCCGCTCCCGTTCGCGGTTGCCATCTCGAGCCAGCAGCCGTCTTCCGGCGCGGCAGCCACCGCGGTGACGCGGACGCGCGCCTCTCCCTCGCCGCCGGAACGGATGAGGTATTCCACCCAGGCGCCCGGCGCCGGCTTCATGCGGCCCAGCGCCGCCGCCAGCTCCGGCTCCGCGAAGAGTGCGGGCGCGGAGAGCGTCGCGCCGAGGGCGATCGCAACCAGCATCGCCGGATCGCTTACCGCACTATGATGCCGCGGTGATCCGCCGGGTGACGTACCTCGCGGCGTACGCCGCCGTCGCGGCGCTCGGCGAGGCCCTGGTCGCGCGCCCGGGCCTGCTCTGGGTCCGCTCCCAGGGCATCTTCTCCCCGGCCCTCGCCTGGGACATCCCGTACGGCGGGCTGCTCCTCGCCGGCGCCGTCCTGCTGGCGCTCTTCACGTTCGGCCTCGCCTCAGGCATCGCGCTCGGCCGCAAGCCTCGCCTGCCGCTCCACCTCGCGTTCCTGCTCGCCGTGGGGATCTGCTTCGCGGTCCGCTCTGCGTCCGGCAACCCCCGCCCGCCGCGCGATCCGGCGCCGGCGCTGCTCGATGCGCTGCGCGCTGCCGCGGACGAGCTGGACCGCAGCTACGCGGGGCTCTACGCGCCGGACGCCGGCCAGTTCAGCTCGGCGTTGGCTCAGGTCACTCCGCCGGGCTTTCGCCGGCTGGGCCGTGCGATCCCGCTGCATGCGCGGATCCTCTCCGGCGCGGACGGGCCCCAAGTGGAGCCGCTTCCCGAAGACCAGCCGGGCACGGTCTACGTCGCGGTCTCGAAAGACCGGCAATCGGCCTGGCTCACGGCTCTGGGCCTCGATGGCGTCCTGACCCTGCCCGCCGGCACCCTGGCTGTCGCGATCGCCCGGGGCGGCACGCACTCGCTGCCGGGCGGCGACCCGCACCTGCCCGCGTACCGGGGAAGATGAAATCTTCCGTTGCGGGGCCGCGCCAAGCGTCTGGTCTTCAACTTGTCCCGGGACAAGTTGGAGCGCTCGCCTCCGAGCTCGCCCGGCCGGAACCGGCCTAGATATCGAGGTTCGTCGCGTCGAGCGCGTGCTTCTCGATGAACTCGCGCCGCGGCTCCACCGCATCGCCCATCAGGGTGGTGAACATCAGCTCCGCTTCCGCCATGTCGTCGGCGTGCACTTCCAAGAGCGTGCGCTTCGCCGGGTCCATGGTCGTGGTCCAGAGCTGCTCGGGGTTCATCTCGCCCAGGCCCTTGTAGCGCTGGATCTCCAGCCCCTTCGACGCCACGCGCTTCACCATCTCCACCAGGTCGATGGGGTTCTGCGCCGTCTGCCCGGCCGCGCCGTCCTTCGTGGCCAGCTCGTACGGCGCCTTCCCCAGCTGCGCGAACTCCCGCCGGAGCCGCTGCAACTCGGCGAAGTCCGGACCGCTGAGCAGCACGTGGTCCACCGCGGTCTCGCGCATCGCGCCGTTGTGTCCCAGCCGCACCACGATCTTCTGGCACCCGTGCTCGGGATCCTCGGCCACCTCGAGCAAAAGCGTCTCGCCCGGATGTGCCTTCGCCAGCGCCGCCTGCAGCGCCAGGGACTGCGTCTTCAGCAACTGGGGCGCGCGGAGCGCCTGCGCGTCGATCTCGGTCGACGACAGCACCGCGTCCACCACCCTCCCGTCGCGCCGCTTGTCCATCTTCCCCAGGAGCCGCCGGTACTGCAGCACCTTGTCCAGGAGCGCCTTGAGCTGCTCGCCGGAGATCTCGCCCCCACCGTGGCCGCGCACGCTCGCGCCCTCGGTGCCGAGGGTGAGCAGATACGCGTCGAGCGACGCGTCGTCCTTCAGGTAGAGCTCCTTCTTTCCCTTGGCGACGCGATAGAGCGGCGGCTGCGCGATGTACAGGTGGTGCTTCTTCAGCCCGTCCGCGGTCTGCCGCGCCACCACGTCGTGCATCTGCCGGTAGAAGAAGGTCAGGAGCAGGGTGCGGATGTGGCTGCCGTCCACGTCGGCGTCGGTCATCAGAATGATCTTGTGGTAGCGCAGCTTCGCGATGTCGAACTCCTCGTGGATGCCGGTGCCGATCGCAGTGATCATGGTGACGATCTCCTGCGAGGAGAGCATCTTGTCGAAGCGCGCTTTCTCCACGTTGAGGATCTTCCCCCGCAAGGGAAGGATCGCCTGGGTGCGCCGGTCGCGCCCCTGCTTGGCGGACCCGCCTGCGGAGTCGCCCTCCACGATGTAGAGCTCGCACTTCTCCGGATCGCGCTCCTGGCAGTCCGCGAGCTTCCCCGGCAGCGACGCCGAGTCCAGCGCCCCCTTCCGCCGCACCGTCTCGCGCGCCTTGCGCGCGGCGATCCGCGCCCGCGCCGCATCCGCCACCTTCGCCATCACCCGCTTGGCGATGGGCGGGTTCCGCTCCCAGAACTCGGTGAGCTTGCGCCCGACCAGATCCTCGACGATCCCCTTCGCCTCGGTGTTGACCAGCTTGCCCTTGAGGTTGCCCTCGAACTGCGCGCCGGGGATCTTCACCGACACCACCGCCGTCAGCCCCTCGCGGATGTCCTCGCCGGAGGGTGACTCCTTGATCTCCTTCCAGGACCCGCTCTCCTCGCCGTACTTCACCACCGTCCGGGTGAGCGCGCTCTTGAAGCCGATCAGGTGCGGCCCGCCGTCGACGGTGTTGATGTTGTTGGCGAACGAGAACACCTTCTCGTCGAAGCCGTCGTTCCACTGCAGCGCCACGTTCACCTCGGCGCCGTCCGCGTCGCCGCCGCGCACCGAGATGGGCTCGTTGAAGAGCACCGTCTTGTTCTTGTTCAGGAGCTCGACGTAGGCGACGATCCCGCCTTCGTACTTGAAGTCGTGGCTCTTGTCGGAACGCTCGTCGCGCATGAGGATGCGCAGCCCGGGATTGAGGAAGGCGAGCTCGCGCATCCGGTTGGAGAGCACGTCGAAGTTGAAGTCCGTCGCCTCGAGCACGCTCGCGTCCGGCTTGAACGTGACCTTGGTGCCGCGCAGCGAGGTCTTGCCGATGGTCTTCACTTCGCCGCCGGGAATCCCGGTGTGGTAGCGCTGCTTGTAGATCTGCCCGTTGCGATAGACCTCGACCTCCATCCACTCGCTGAGGGCGTTCACGCAGGAGACGCCGACGCCGTGGAGGCCGCCGGACACCTTGTACGAGTTGCTGTCGAACTTTCCCCCCGCGTGCAGCTTGGTCATCACCACGTCGAGCGTGTCCATCGACTCGGTGGGGTGCGGTCCGACGGGAATGCCGCGCCCGTCGTCCTGGACGGAGAGCGATCCGTTGGCGTGGATGGTCAGCTCCACCGTCTTCGCGTAGCCGGCCAGCGCCTCGTCGACGGAGTTGTCCACCACCTCGTACACGAGGTGGTGCAGTCCTTCCGCGCCGACCCCGCGGATGTACATGTGCGGGCGCTTGCGGACGGCCTCCAGACCCTCCAGGACCTTGATGCTGTCGGCCGAGTATTCGCCCGCGACGGGCGCCGCCTGCGGCACCCGCTTGTCCTGCGCAGTCTCCAAAATCACACCCCTGGGAAGTGACCGGAAGTATCACGCGAAAACGCTCGGAAGCAAGGCGAAAAGGCGCCCGTATCACTCTGGAAAAACGGGATTTTCCGGAGTGAGCCGACCTTTCTCCACCCGCTGGAAAACCGCCTCTTTGGCGGCGCTCTTCGCCACCAGCCTGGGGTCGGTGGTGGTGAGCACCACCTGCCCGTCCAGCCCCGCCAGATAGGCCATGAGAAACGCGTTCCGCGCGGGATCGAGCTCGCTGGAGACGTCGTCCAGGAGCAGCAGGGGCGCCCTGCCCTGCGCGCGGCGGAGCGTCTCGATCTCGCCGATCTTGAACGCGAGCACCACCGCCCGCGACTGCCCCTGGCTCGCGTACGCGCGAGCCGCCTGCGCGCCCAGCGAGAGTTCCAGGTCGTCCGCCTGCGGGCCGACGCTCGTGTACCCGCGCGCGCGGTCGCGCGGCAGCCGGCGCCGGAGCGCCGCGAGCAGGCGCGCCTCCAGCGAAGGACCGCCTTCCTCGAGATCGTCCGATTCGCGCCCTGCCGCGAGGTAGGTGAGCGCCAGCGGCGCCTCGCTGCGGGCCACCTCCGCGAAGGCCACCTGCGCGTGCGGCCGGATCTCCTCGAGGACCTGCTCGCGCCGCGACCGCACCCGCGCGCCGAGCCGGGCCAGAGGTTCGTCGAAGCTCTCCAGCAGCGCCGGCGCCGCGTCCTGGCGCAGCAGCTCGTTGCGCGCGCGCAGTGCGCGCCCGTACTCGCGCGAATCGGCCAGGTGCGCCGGATGGCGGTTCTGCACGGCGCGGTCGAGCAGCCGCCGCCGCCCTTCCGGACCCCCCTTCACCACCGCCAGGTCGTCGGGAGTGAAGGCGACGGTGGCGAGGCCTCCGAACAGCTCGTCGGGATCGCGCACCGGCTTGCCGTCGACGCGCGCCGCCCGTCCCTCGCCGCCGATCTCCACCTCGACCTCACGGACGCCGGAGGTCAGCTCGAATCGGCCGCGCACCAGCGCCGGCTGCTCGCTGCCGATGCGGACCAGCTCGCGAAGCTTCTGCGCGCGCAGCGGCCGCAGCGTGCAGAGGAGATAGCAGGCCTCGAGGAAGTTGGTCTTCCCTTGGCCGTTGGGGCCGAAGAGGACGGTGGTGTGCCGCCCGAGCGCCACTTCCTGCTCGAGCAGATTGCGGAACTCGCGGACCTGGACGTCGAGGAGAAGCACCCTACTGCTTCACGCACATGTCGATCGGCACGTCCGCGCCGGCGCTCCTGCATTCGAATTTCGCCGGACAGCGCGGGGGAGGCTTCTTCGCTTTCCTGGTCACGTCGACGGGTGCGCCCGGCATCACCTTCTGCGTGCCCGCCTCGAACGAGGCGCAGGGCAGGACGCAGAAGCCGGTCCCCAGCGGCTTGCCCTTCATGTCCGCCTGGTTGATGCAGCGCTGCGAGCGGTGCTTGCAGTCGGCGTTCTTGTGGCAGCTCTTTCCCAGGCCCACCGTCCGCGGATCGCGCGGCGGCGGCTTCTTCGCGGGCCGGGAGTGGGCCGCCCCCAGGAGCAGGAGCGCTGCGAGCAGTCCGTGCATCAGATCCGCATCGGCATGATCACCGCCGTGTACCGCGCCCCGGGCCCCGCATCGCCCGTCGGCTTGAGCACGCCCGGCGACAGCTCGTCGCAGAGCTCGACGTTCATCTGCTCGGTGTCCACCACCTGGAGGACGTCCATCAGGTAGCGCGCGTTGAACCCGATCTGCAGCGGCAGCCCCTTGTAGGCGACCGGGATCTCTTCCTTCGCGTCGCCCAGGTCCGGGTTCTGCGAAGTGACCCGGAGCGATCCTTCCTGGAGCTCGAACCGGACGGCGTTCGTGCTGCGATCGCTGGAGAGCAGGCTCATCCGCTTGAGGGTGTCGAGCAGGCGCGGGCGATCGACGGTGATCGTGCGATCGGCCTCCTTGGGGATCACCTGCATGTAGTCGGGGAACGTGCCGTCGATCAGGCGCATCACCATGGTGACGTCGCCGCGGCGGAACACGCCGGAGGTCTCGGTGAACCCGAGCTCGCAGGCGCCGGTCTGCTCCTCGGAGAGAAGCCGGCGAAGCTCGAGGAGGCCCTTGCGCGGCACGATCACCCCGCGCTTGAGGTTGAACTGCCCCTCCAGCGGCCGCTGGATCAGGCTGAGCCGGTGCCCGTCGGTGGCCACCATGCGGACGACGCCTTCTCCGGTCTCGAAGTAGACGCCGTTCAGGTTGTGGCGGGTCTCGTCGGCGGAGATGGCGAACTGGGTCTTCTCGATCATCTCCAGCAGCGCCGCGGGATCGACGGAGACGAAGCTCACCTTCTCGGCGCGAGGGAAGGGAGGGTAGTCCTCCGCGGGCTGCCCGACGATGTTGAACTCCGCCGCTCCGGAGGTGAGCCGCACCCGGTTGTTCGCCTCGCGCTTGAGCACCAGCGTCTTCTCCGGCAGCGCGCGAACGATGTCGTAGAGCTCCTTGTGCTTGAGCGCGACCGACCCGCCCTTGCGCACCTCGCAGGGATGGGTGCCGGTGACGCCGATCTCCAGGTCGAAGGCGGAGACGCGCAGGCGCCCGTCCTCGGTCGCCTCCAGCAACACCGAGGCGAGAATCGGCATGGTGCTCTTCTTCTCCACGATCCCCTGCGCGCGGTAGAGCGCACGCGAGAACTCGTCCGTCCCGATCTGGAGCTCCATCTGTTGCTTACCTTTCTGATCAGGAGAAGAGGATCTCGTAGTCCTCTTAGAGCCTGTGATTCTGTGCGAAACGGGGCTTGGTCCGCAGGATCGTTGATCTTCGGGTTGCGGACAACGGCTTCGAAGTCCTGTGCGCGGGCTGTGTAGCGGCAACCCCCGGGTCGGTCAACACCGTGGGAGTCGGGTTCTTCACAGCCTACGAGTTCAGCTTGCGGAAGAGGGATTGCACGGTCCGCGAGAGATCCGGCTCCTCGTTCATCAGCTGGTCGATCCGCTGCTCCGCGTTGATCACCGTCGAGTGATCCTTGCCGCCGAACTTCTCCCCGATCACCGGATAGGAGAGGCTGGTGATGCGCCGGGTGAGGTACATCGCCACCTGGCGGGCCCGGGCGACGTTCTGCTGCCGGCGGTCGCCCTTGATGTCCTGGGGCTTCACCTGCATCGCCTCGGCGACCACCTTGATGATGGTCTCCACGTCCGGCTTGTCGCCGCGGACCACCAGGAAGTTCTTCAGGACGTCCTGGGCCAGCTCGACGGTGAGGGCGGCGCCGGTGAGGCTGGCGAACGCGGACAGGCGGATCAGCGACCCCTCCAACTCGCGGACGTTGCTGCGGATGTGCGTGCCGAGGAAGAGGGCGACGTCGTCGGGCAGGGCGATTTGGTCGGTCGCTGCCTTCTTCTTGAGGATCGCCACCCGGGTCTCCACTTCCGGAGGCTGGATGTCCGCGATCAGTCCCCACTGGAACCGGCTTCGCAGCCGCTCCTCGAAGCCCTCGATCTCGGTGGGCAGCTTGTCGGAGGTGACGAAGATCTGCTTGCCGCCCTCGTGCAGCGCGTTGAAGGTGTGGAAGAACTCCTCCATCGTCTGCTTCTTGTTGCTGAGGAACTGGATGTCGTCGAGCAGGAGGATGTCGCACTTCTCGCGGTAGCGGGCGCGGAACTCCGGCATGCGGTGCTGCTCGAGGGCGTGGATCAGGTCGTTGGTGAACGACTCCGACGAGAGATAGACGACGTGGCAGTTCGGATTCTGCCGCAGCGCGTGGTTTCCCACCGCGTGCACCAGGTGCGTCTTGCCCAGGCCCACGCCGCCGTAGAGGAAGAGCGGGTTGTACGCCTTGCCCGGCGCGTTCGCGACTGCGGTGCAGGCGGCGACCGCGAACTGGTTCGAGGGACCGACGACGAAGGAGTCGAAGGTGTACTTCGGGTTGATCTGGAGCTGCCGGGAGGGCGGGGGCTCCGTGGGGGGAGGAGTGGTGATCGGCGGCCTGCTCTCGGGCTCCGCCGCGGGAGCATCCGCCACCTCGTCTCCCGAAGGGCGCTCCCGCACCACGAAGCGGACGCCGCACTTGCGCCCGAACTGGGCCTCGAGGTCCTGCAGGAGGACGTCGAGCAGGTTGTCGCGGACCCAGTCGATCATGAACCGGCTGGAGTGGGCGAGCGTCAGCTCGTCTCCCTCCAGGCTGACCGGCTTGATCGGCTCGAAGTAGGTCTGGAAGGTGTGGCGCGAAAGGCGGCCTTTCAGGCGGTGGATTGCCCGTGTCCACAGGTCGACTGCCGCTCGCTCGGACTGTACGGGGAGCGCCGCCAAAGAGCCGTCCACAGTGTTGTTCACAGCTGTGGACAAGGAGCCAGGCATCGGTTGTCCCCCGTGAAATGTCTCAGGAAAAAGCATTCCCTTCGAGCACGCGGCGCGCTCGCTGGGCCGTGGTTGGTTCTCCGGATGTCCGCCTGACGACAAACTGAAATGGGCGGGGCGGACCCTAGCAAACGGTGGGAAAGCGGATCAAGCGGGATCTCCAAAGTGTCCGGATCGACGCCGGATCGACGCCCAGTCGCTCGTTCCTTGACTTGGCCGATGGCGCGTGCTTTCTTGCCGCGCTTTTCGCTCCAGTCTGAGGAGGCAGTCGTCGTGAAGCGCACGTACCAGCCCAGCAAGGTCCGCCGCAACCGCGAACACGGCTTTCGCAAGCGCAACTCCACCAAGGCGGGCCGCAACGTCCTCAAGCGCCGCCGGGCGAAGGGCCGCAAGCGGCTCGTCGTCAGCGCGCCGAAGAAATAGCGGCGGGAGGGCCGGTGCCGGCCTTCGCATTTCCCAAGAGCGCGCGCCTGCTGCGGCGCACCGAGTACGTCGCCATCCGGGAAGGCGGGAAGGGCTTCGCCGAGGGGCCGCTCGCCGCGAGCTTCCGCCCGCGCGAGGCCGCCCCGACGCGTCCGGGAATTCCCGGTGCCGTGGCGCGCGTTGGACTCACCGTGTCGTCGAAGGTAGGAGGAGCCGTGACGCGCAACCGGATCAAGCGGCGCCTGCGCGAGGCGGTCCGGCTCGAGATCGGGCGGCTGCCCGCGGTCGACCTGGTGATCGTGGCGCGCTCCTCCGCCGCCACTGCCTCGGTCGACGAGTTCCGGACCTGGCTGCGGCGCGCGGCGGAGCGGATGGTGCGGCGATGAACCGGCTGCTCTCGCTGCCGCTGCTGGCCCTGCTCGCGGTCTACCGCAAGCTGATTTCTCCAGTGCTTCCGCCGGCTTGTCGTTATTACCCGAGCTGCTCGCAGTACGCCCAGGACGCGGTGCGGATCCACGGACCCGTCCTCGGACCGTGGCTTGCCCTGAAGCGCCTCCTCCGCTGCCACCCGTGGGCGCCGGGCGGACCGGATCCCGTGCCCGCGCGCACGCGAAAGAGAGTCGCATGAAGAACCAGAACCAGAACCTGCTCGTCGCCGTCGCCATCTGGCTCGCCTGCATGTTCGGGCTGTACCTCTTCTTCCCGAACGTGATCGGCACGAAGAAGCCGGCGGTCCAGCAGAAGCCGGAGCCGGCCGTGCAGTCGCCGGGGCCGGTCGCCGCGCCTGCGCCGTCGCCGCTCGGGACCGGGACCGCCGCGGCGGCAAAGACCGGCGATGTTCCACGTGGAACAGAGGCGAAGAAGCACCCGCTGCGCACGGTGACGCTGGAGACCCCGCTCGCCCGCGTGTTGGTGACCAGCGAAGGCGCGGCGATCCAGTCCATCCAGCTGCTCGGCGACAAGTGGACGCTGCACAAGGGCGGCAAGGACGCGTCCCAGGTCGACCTCGTTCCCTCCCACGCCGGCGAGCCGCTCCCGTTCACCACCGTCCTTAAGGGAGCCGACGGCAGCGCCCTCGTGCCTGCCTCCGCCAGCTACCAGCTGGTGAAGTCGGACGCCACCAGCGCCACGTTCCGGGCAGAGGAGGGCGGGGTGACGATCACCAAGACGTTCTCGGTGAACCCTTCGAACTACGGGATCGCGCTGGCGGTCGAGATGAAGAGCGCCCAGCCGCTCAACGGGCAGCTGGCGATCCTCTCCGGAACGCATGCGGAGGAGCCGCAGGGAGGGTTCTTCAGCCCGCACAGCAACGTGCCGGCCCGGACCATCTGCGCCGCGGGGAGCGACAAGGTGGAGCGCGTCGCCATCGGCGCGAAGCACCCGGTATTCGAGGCCCCAGCCGCCCAGTTCGCGGGCATCGACGAGCAGTACTTCCTCAGCGCGGTCCTGCCGCCGGCCGGCGTTCCCGCCTCCTGCCGCCTGGAGGCGCAGGGCGAGAAGTCCGGCTCGCTGACCGCCTCGCTGATCGTGCCCGTCCAGACCAGCGCGAACGGCTCCCTCCAGCTCGCCTTCCAGGGGTACGCGGGGCCCAAGAGCGACAGCGCGCTCCTGGCGGTGGGCAAGCCGCTCAAGCTCTCCATCGAGTGGGGGTTCTGGTCGGTGATCGCCGAGCTGCTCCTCGGGATCATGAAGTTCTTCTACCGCGTGGTGCCTCCGCACAACTGGGGCGTCGCGATCATCCTCCTCACCCTGGCGATGAAGGCGCTGACGTTCCCGCTGCAGCACAAGAGCATGAAGTCGATGCAGGAGATGCAGCGGATCCAGCCGCAGATCGAGGAGATGAAGAAGAAGTTCGCGGGCGACCCGCAGCGGCAGAACGTGGAGCAGATGAAGCTGTTCAAGGAGCACGGGGTGAACCCGATGGGCTCCTGCCTGCCGATGCTGATCCAGATGCCCATCTGGTTCGCGCTCTACACCACGCTCGGCGTCTCCGTGGAGCTGTACAACGCCCCCTTCATCCACGGCTGGATCAACGACCTGACGGCGAAGGACCCCTACTACATCCTGCCGGTGGCGATGGGGATCACCATGATCCTCACCCAGATCCTCACCCCCACGCCGATGTCGAACCCGAGCCAGAAGACGATGGGCTACGTGATGAGCGGCTTCTTCTCGCTGCTGATGCTCACACTCCCCTCCGGTCTCACCCTCTACATCTTCACCAACAACGTCCTCTCCATCGGCCAGCAGATGTACCTGCGCCGCAAGCTGCACCTCCATCCGCCGAAGGCGGGCGGGCAGACGCTGGAAGTGGGCAAGAAGAAGGACGACCGCGCAGGCGGTGGAGGCAGCGCGTCGGACCGTGCCAAGCTGCGCGCCTGAGCCATGGCGGACGCAGCGAAGAAGACGGCGAGGAAGAACCCGCTCTTCGGCGCGGCGGTGGTCAAGGCCGTGCTGCGCAAGCGCAACGGGGTGAGCGCCACCAGCGCGCTCTACGAAGGGATCCTCCGCGACCTGGGCGTGACCGATGCGCAGGTCGAGGAGTACCTCGCCGCCCACGCCAAAGAGGTGGAGCAGACGATCCGCCGGCACGGGCGCCGCGGCGACTGAGGACCATGGCGGACGTCGAGGGCACCCTGTTCGTGGTCCACGCCCTGGGCAAAGGGGCGGTCCGCGAGGAGGAGGTGGCCTTCTCCGATCTCCAGGCCCTGCTGGACGCCTGCCTCGCCCACCAGGGCGCCGCCTTCGTGCGGGTGGAGATCGTGGGACGCACCGGAGGCGCGCGGCGGCGCCTGGTCCTGGACTTCGGCCACTTCGGCCGGGACGACGAGGAGTGAGCGTGGACGCTGCGCGGCTGAAGAAGATCGAGGAAGGTGCAGCGCAGATGGGTGTCCGGCTCGCGCCCGATCAGCTGAGGCAGCTCGGGCGGCACGTCGACCTGATGCTGAAGTGGAACAAGTCGATCAACCTCACCGCCATCACCGAACCCGACGAGGTGGTGGAGAAGCACGTGCTGGACTCGCTGGCGGTGGTCCCGGTGCTCCCCTCCGGGAGCCTCCTCGACGCGGGGACGGGGGCGGGCTTCCCCGGGATCCCGCTGGCCATCGCACGCCCCGAGCTGGAGGTGGCGCTGGTCGACTCGGTCCAGAAGAAGGTCGCGTTCCTCAAGAACACGCTCGCGGAGCTGCGCCTGCCCAAGGCGAAGGCCTACGCGGTCCGGCTGGAAGGCAATCCTTCGCGCGAGGAGCTGCCGCGCGTCCACGCCGCCGTGGCCCGCGCCTTCGCGGCTCCCGAGGAATGGCTCCGCCTCGCCCGGCACTACGTGCTCCCGGGCGGGGTGGCGATCTGCATGCTGGGCCCCTCCGACGCCATCCCGGACAAGCTCGAGGAGCTGGCGCTGATCCAGGAGCTGCGCTACGCGCTCCCGTACTCCGGGGCCCAGCGCCGCCTCGCCATCTACAAGCACCTCTAGGGATGTTCCACGTGGAACAACGGTCAACGTCGGGGACACCCGCAAGGGTGTCCCCAGGACTGTACTGGAGCTCCGTTGCGCTGCCGCAGGAAGAGGCGCTACACCCGGGCCGCGGGCTCGGACGCCCGCGCCTTGCGCGCGTCGGACCCGCCCTCGAGCTCCTCGACGATCGCCGCCGAGAACGCCTCCAGATCGTCCGGCTTGCGGCTGGTGATCCAGTTCCGGTCCTTCACCACCGGCTCGTCCTTCACGTTCGCGCCGATCTGCTGCAGGTCGTCCTGGATCGTCTGCCAGGCGGTCAGGGTGCGGCCCTTCACCAGATGGGCGGCGATCAGGAGCTGCGGACCGTGACAGACGGCCGCGATCAGCTTCCCTGCCTGTTCGAAGCCTTGGACGAAGTCGACCACGCGCTTGTCGGCGCGCAGGCGATCGGGCGACTGGCCGCCCGGGATGAGCAGGGCGTCGTACTCGTCGGGCTTCACCTGGTCGATCGACTTCTCGACCTTGACCTTCTCCTTCCCCTTGTAGCCCTTGAGCTCCTCGCCCGCCTTCACGCCGATGATGTCGACCTGGTATCCCTCCTCCTTGAGCCGGTCGTAGGGAATGCGGAACTCGGAATCCTCGAAGCCCTGGCCCAGAACGCAAGCGATCTTCATCCGTCGTCTCCTTCGTTGGGCCGCAAGATGGGGGCGCTTTCCCGGTCGCGGAACCCCTGAAACGTACGCGCAAAACGCATTCGAAGCCGGCGCCCGGCTCCTTGATTGATGTCGGACCCGCGTGGTACTCGCGCCTCACCACGAAGGGGAGGCGCATGGGGCTAGTCCTCGCGGTCGTGAACCAGAAGGGCGGGGTGGGGAAGACCACCACGGCCGTGAACCTCTGCGCCTCGCTGGCGGCGCAGGAGAGGAAAGTCCTCCTCGTCGACCTCGACCCGCAGGGAAACGCCAGCAGCGGGGTGGGGGTGGCGCGCGATCCCGGCGGGCGCCCTACCGTCTACCACGCGCTGCTCGGGGAGGCCGACGCCCGCTCGGCCGTGCTCCCCACGGAAGTGCCCAACCTCTTCATCCTTCCCTCCAGCGCGGACCTGGTCGGCGCGGAGCTGGAGCTCGTCTCCGTCGACGCGCGCGAGTCGCGGCTGCGCGACGCCCTCGATCCGCTGCGCGACGCGTACGACTACGTGCTGATCGACTGCCCGCCTTCGCTCGGGCTGCTCACCGTCAACGCGCTGGTCGCGGCCGACCGCGTGCTGGTCCCGCTGCAGTGCGAGTACTACGCGCTGGAAGGGCTGGGGTCGCTGCTCCGCACCATCGATCTGGTGAAGGCCTCCCTCAAGCCGGAGCTGGCGGTCGAGGGGGTGGTGCTCACCATGTTCGACGCGCGCAACAACCTGGCGCGGCAGGTGATGAGCGACGTGCAGGCGAACCTGCCCGGGCAGGTCTACACCACCGTCATTCCCCGCACCGTGCGGCTGAGCGAGGCGCCGAGCCACGGGCGGCCGGCCATCCTCTACGACATCGAGTCCAAGGGGGCGCAGAGCTACCTGCAGCTCGCGACGGAGATGCTCCACCGTCACCGCGCCGCGGCCGTCGAACAGAAACACGCGTAAACTCAGGAGAAATCATAAATGGAACCGTCGAAGGCGCAGCTGAAGCGGCCGGCGCTCGGCCGGGGACTCGGGGCGCTGATCCCCGGCGGTTCTCCCTCCGAGCGCAAGGGCGTGATGAACCTCGGCATCGAGGAGATCCGCCCGAACCGGGCGCAGCCGCGCCGCCATTTCGACGACGCGCACATCGAGGAGCTGGCCGAGTCGATCCGCAGCAAGGGCGTGCTGCTGCCGCTGATCGTCCGGCGCGCGTCGGAAGGGTACGTGCTCGTCGCCGGCGAGCGCCGCTGGCGCGCGGCGCAGAAGGCCGGCTTGCGCGAGCTGCCGGTGATGGTCCGCGAGGTCACGGAAAAGGAAGCCTTCGAGATCGCGCTGATCGAGAACATCCAGCGCGAGGACCTCAACCCCGTCGAGGAGGCCGAGGCGTACAAGCGCCTGATCGAGGAGCACGGGCTCACCCAGGAGGAGCTGGCGGCGCGCGTCGGCAAGGACCGCTCGACGGTGGCGAACGCGCTGCGCCTGCTCCGCCTGCCGGAGGCGATCAAGCAGGCCATCGTGGCCGGGCAGCTCAGCATGGGGCACGCGCGCGCCCTGCTCGCCGTCGCGGACGAAGGCGATCTGCGCAAGGCGGCCGCGCGGGTGATCGCGGAGAACCTCTCCGTCCGCGCCGCGGAGGCGCTGGTGCAGCGGCTGAAGTCGAAGCGCCTGCCCAGGGAGAAGCGCGACGGGCACGGCGGCACGCAGGTGCGCCACCTGGTGGAGAAGCTCCAGCGCAAGCTCGGGGCGAAGGTGGAGCTGAAGGACAAGGGCGGCAGCGGCACGCTGGAGATCCGCTACGGCAGCCTGCAGGAGCTGGATCTCGTGCTGGCCGCGATCCTCGGCGAGTGACGGTGGCCGAAGAAAACGCCGGAGCCCCCGACGCACCTTCTCCCGGCCTCCGCGTCGGTGGGGCGCGGCCCGTGCAGGCGCAGGCGGCAGGGGGACACCACGTGCAGGCTGTCCCCGGGGCGCATCTCGAGCTGACGACGCGCGCGGTCTGCGTGGCGGTGGTGGTGGCGGCGCTGATGGGCGCGGCGGAGCCGGTGGTGGTGCTGAAGATCGGCTACGGCCCGAACCTCTCGGTGGTCAGCGCCTTCCTCGGCTTCATCGCCATCTCCCTGATGGGCCTGGTCACCGGCACGCGGGGCACGCGCTGGGAATGCAACCTGGTGCAGACCGCGGGCACCGCGGCGGGCTCGGGCGTCGGCTTCATGGCGGTGGTGCTCGCCGCCATCGACATGCTGAACGCGCGCGGGCTGCTCAACCTTCACCTTTCAGGGCTGCAGATCTTCGCCTGGCTCGCGCCCTCGGGGCTGTTGGGAGTGCTGCTCGCGGTGCCGCTGCGCAAGCACTACATCGATCAGGAAAACCTCACCTTCGCCGACGGCACCGCCGCGGGCGAGACGCTGCTCGTGCTCGACGAGGGGCCCAGACAGGCGAAGCCCCGGGTGGCCGCGCTGGGCATCGGGGGGTTCATCTCCGCCGCCGCAACCCTCGCCCGGCAGTCGCTGGGCTGGATCCCGGAGACGCTGAACTTCACCTTCCTCTCTCCCCACGCGGCGGCGCTGCGCCTGGGGACCGAGATCGGCGTACTCTCGCTCGGGGCGGGGATGCTGATCGGCCTGCGGGTCACGCTCTCCATGGGGCTGGGGATGGTCCTCGCCTGGGTGGTGGCGCCGGAGCCGCTCTTCCGCGCCGGGCTGGTGCCGTCGCTGACCTTCAACGCCATCCTCCAGCGCTGGATCATGTGGCCCGCGACCGGGCTGATGGTCGCCGGCGGGCTCGCCGCGCTCGCCCTGAAGTGGAAGGTGATCGCAAAGACGTTCCAGGGCCTCGGCGCCAAGGACGTCGACGCCGGCGGCGACTTTCCCATCAAATGGGTTTTGTGGGGCGCCATCTCCTGCACCGCGGTGCTCGCCGCCGTGCAGAAGATCTCCCTCGGGTTCCCGCTCTGGCTCTCGTTCGTCTCCGTGTTCCTCTCCCTGATCCTGATGCTGGTGGGCATCCGGGTGCTCGGAGAGACGAACTGGGCGCCGATCAGCGCGATGGCCAACGTGATGCAGGCGGTGTTCGCGGTGCTCGCGCCCGGGCACGTGCCCATCAACATGATCGGCTCGGGCATGAGCGGAGCGGTGGCCGCGAATGGCGAACACCTGATGCAGGACTACCGCGCGGGCAAGATCGTCGGCTCCACCAACCGGAACCTGACCATCCTCCAGCTCATCGGCGTGCCGGTCGGCGCTCTCGCGGTGGCGGTGGCGTATCCGCTGGTGCGCGCGAAGTACGGCGTGGGAGGAGAGGGCGGGCTGTCGTCTCCGATCAGCGTGAAGTGGGCCGGGTTCGCCGAGCTGCTCTCCAATGGCTTCGGCGCGCTTCCCTCGAGCGCGCTCCAGGCGCTGGTGATCGCGCTGGTGATTGGCGTCGCGCTGACGCTGCTCGAATCGCGCCCGCGGATCGCCCGCTGGGTGCCCTCCCCCACCGCGATCGGGCTGGGGATGCTGATTCCGGGCTTCGCGATCTTCCCGATGATGATCGGGGGGGTCGTGCAGTTCGTGTGGCAGAAGGTGAGCGCGAGGACGGAACAGGTCTACAGCACCCCACTCGCTTCAGGGTTCATCACCGGAGAGGCGCTCGTTTTGTTGGTTCTCGCCGCGGCCGCGTTCAAATAAATCGGGACGCCTGCTTGTTGGGAAGTGCTAGAACCCTCAACCAGAGGACTGACACGCACATGCTACAGAACACCGCTCCCTCCCAGACCGGCCCGATTCCCTCCAACGTCGCGCCGCTTCCCATGGCGTCGCGCCAGCCCGAG
>JBGQLA010000004.1:0-37311 GCA_041499865.1 Deltaproteobacteria bacterium | reverse complement strand
GCTCCGGCTGGAAGGGAGGCTGACCGGACGCTGGGATCCCCTCCGCCTCGATCAGGTGATCGACAACCTGCTCAGCAATGCCGCCAAATACGGCGCGGGCAAACCGGTGGAGGTCTGGTCGGGCGAGCGCGGTGAGCGCGTCGTGCTCGAGATCCGCGACCACGGAATCGGGATCGAACCCGAAGACCACTCGAGGATCTTCGGGCAGTTCGAGCGCGCCGTGTCGCGCCGCCGCTTCGGCGGGTTCGGCCTGGGACTCTGGATCGCGAGGCGAGCGGTCGAAGCGCACGGCGGAACAATCCGGCTGACCAGCGCGCCCGGTCTGGGATCGACCTTCACCGTCGAGTTGCCGCGCTAGGGCCCTGCCGCTGAACCGCTCGGACCGCCGGCAGGATGCTCCCCGCGGGGACCGTCTTCCACCTCCGGAACCGCATCCGCAGCTTCGGAATCCACCCCTCGGAGGATCGGCATGCGCTCCGGACGTGCGGTGGTGGTGACTGGAGTCGGACTCTGCTGCCATCTCGGAGATGACCCGGCGGAGATCGCATCCATGCTCCGGGAAGGCCGCTCGCTGCCGTTCGTCCGGCACCAACCCGCCGTCGAGGCAGGCGCACGCTGTCAGATCTTCGGGCGGTACGAAGGGGATCTGGCTGTCGCCAGACAGCAGGCGCGCTTCATGGGCCGCGGGGCGCTGATGGCCTGCAAGGCCGCCCTCGCGGCGCTCGCGCAATCGCGTCTCGATCGGCGCGACATCGCGATCGTCGCCGGCAGCGGGACCGGCGACGTCGCCACGCATTCGGAGATCCAGGAGAAGCTCGCCTGTCCGGGCGGCATGCGGAAGGTATCGCCCACCGTCATCCCGCGGCTGATGTCTTCCACCGTCTCCGCCAACCTTGCTGCCCTGCTGCGCACCACGGGCCCGTCGTTCTCTGCCAGCGCTGCCTGCGCCGGCGGCGCGTACAACATCCTGCTCGCATCCGAGCTCATCGAGCATGGCCATGTCGAGGCGGCGATCGCCGGCGCGGCCGAGGTAGCGGATCCGCATTTCCACGCCGGCTTCGACGCGATGCGCGCCTTCAACAGCGAGGACAACGACCACCCGGAACGCGCGTCGCGGCCTTACGCAGCGGATCGCGCCGGCTTCATCTTCGGGGAAGGGGCAGGGATCCTGGTGCTCGAAGCCGCGGAGCACGCTGCCGCTCGCGGCGCGGAGGTCGTAGGGGTCGTCCGCGGCTACGGCATGTCCTCGGACGGGACCGGCGAGATGGTCTTTCCTTCCGAGCAAGGAGCTTTTCTCGCGATGCAGCGCGCGCTCCGCCACGCCGGCCTGCGGCCCGAAGAGGTCGACTACGTCAACACGCACGGCACCTCGACGCAACTCGGGGACCTGAGCGAGGTGCGGGCGCTCCGCCGCATCTTCGGAGAACGACGCGTGCCGTACTCTTCCACCAAGGGGTACACCGGCCACACCATCTCCGCCGCCGGCGCGATCGAGGCCATCTTCACTCTGATGATGCTTCGCGAAGGGTGGATTGCCCCGTGCGTGAACGCCGAGCCGCTGGACGGGGAATTGACGGACCATCCTCCGGTGCTGCGCCCCACTCCCGCGCACCTCCGGATCGCGCTCTCGAACTCTCTCGGATTCGGCGCGACCAACGTCTCCCTGGTGCTCGGCCGCGCCTGACCGGCCAGGCGAGACCTGGCTGGCGAGGCCAGTCACCGGGGCCGATCGAGATCCATGTCCTCGTACGATGCCGGATCCTCCAGCGGCTCGATGTGCACCAGGACCGACGCGTTGTGCAGCGCTGCCCGGATCTCGCCCTCGATCTGCTCCGCCAGGTCGTGCGCGCGCCGCACGGTCCAGCTGCCGGGCACCAGCATGTGCAGCTGGATGAAGCGCCGGGAACCCGCCTGACGCGTCCAGATGGCGTGGAACGTCAGCGCGTTCCCGGCGTGCCGGTCGAGGACGGCGCGCAGGGACTGCAGCTCCTCCGGCGGCAGCGCCGCGTCGATCAGGCCGAGGAACGACCGGCGGACGAGTTGCACGCCGGTGTAGACGATGTTCGCCGCCACCAGCAAAGCTACGATCGGATCGAGGCGCTGCCAGCCCGTGAGCGCCACGATCACGACCCCGATCAGCACGCCCGCCGAAGTCCAGACGTCCGTCATCAGGTGACGCGCGTCCGCCTCCAGCGCGATCGAGTGATACCTCTTGCTGGCGCGCTGCAGCGCTCGGGAGGTGCCGAAGTTCACCAGCGAGGCGACCGCCGAGACGAGCAGCCCAAGCGGCGCCTGCTCGAGCGCGCGCGGCGCGATCAGACGGGGGACGGCGGTCCAGCTGATCATCGCCGCCGCGACCAGGATCAGCAACCCCTCGGCCCAGCTCGCGAAGTACTCCGCCTTGGTGTATCCGAACGCGTGTTTCTCGTCGGGGGACCGCGCGGAGAGGGCCAGCATCCAGAGGGTCACGACTGCGGCGACCAGGTTGACGAGCGACTCCAGCGCATCGGAGAGCAGGCCCACCGAGCCGGTCAGCACCCACGCGCCGGTCTTGAGCGTGATGGTGACGAGCGCCGCCGCAATCGAGAGCCAGGCGAACCGGGTGAGCGGCCGGGCCGCTTTGGGAATCGGGATCCGTTCTTGCATCGCGCGAAGCCTCAAGGTACCGCAAACCGGGAATGCCCGCGAAGGCTGAAGCAACTCCGCTGCCAGCGTATCGCCGCCCACCCGCGGAGGTCGTCGCCGCGTTGGGCAGCGACGCGAAGCGCGGCCTGCCCGCCAGCGAGATCCCCAAGCGCCTGCAGCGGCATGGGAGGAACGAGCTGCCGGCGGCCCCGCCCGTGCCCGCCTGGCGCCGGTTCCTTGCGCAGTTCAAGGACACGCTCACCATCCTGCTGCTCGTCGCCACGGTGATCTCGTTCGTCGCCTGGTGGATCGAGCGCGACGCGCCGATCGCGTATGAGGCGCTCACCATCGTCGCCATCGTGATCCTCAACGGCGTGCTCGGGTTCGTGCAGGAGAACCGCGCCGAGCACGCCATCGCGGCGCTCGAAGCCATGTCCGCGCCGAACGCGCGCGTGCTCCGCGACGGTGAGCAGCGGGCGGTGCCGACCGCCGAGCTGGTGCCCGGCGACGTCCTCGCGCTCGAGGAGGGCGACACCGTCGCGGCGGACGCCCGGGTGCTGGACTCGATCGCGATGCGCGCCGCGGAGTCGGCGCTGACGGGCGAGAGCACCCCGGTCTCCAAGGACAGCCAGCCGCTTTCGGACGAGGCCGGAATCGCGGACCGGAGCAACATGGTCTTCAGCGGGACCGCCATCTCCTCCGGCCGTGGCCGCGCGATCGTCACCGCCACCGGACAGGCGACGGAGATCGGGAAGATCGCCCGGTCGCTGCAGGCGACGGAAGAGACCGGAACTCCCCTGCAGAAGGAGCTCGACCGGACGGGCAAGCTGCTCGGCATCGCCGTGATCGCCATCGCGGTGGTGATCAGCGCGACCATCTTTTTCGTCGAGCACGTGAAATCGCTGACGGACCTCGTCGACGTGCTGCTGCTCGCGGTGTCGCTGGCGGTGGCGGCCGTGCCCGAAGGCCTGACCGCGATCACCACCATCGTGCTCTCGCTGGGCACGCAGCGGATGGCGAAACGGAACGTGATCGTGCGCAGGCTCTCGTCCGTCGAGACGCTGGGCTCGACTACCACCATCTGCTCCGACAAGACCGGGACGCTGACGAAGAACGAGATGACGGTCCGCGCCGTCGTCACCGCCAGCGGAAGGGTGGACCTGACCGGCGCGGGGTATGAGCCGGTCGGCGAGGTGCAGCAGGGCGGCGGGCCCGTCAAGGACCGGCGGCTGCTGGAGGAAGTGGAAAAGGCGCTCTCCGCCGGTGACCTCGCGAACAATGCGACGCTCCTGGAGAAGGATGGCCGCTGGACGATCCAGGGCGATCCCACCGAGGGGGCCCTGGTGGTCGCGGCGCGCAAGGTGGGTCAGGCGCCGAAGAAGCTGCGGCGGCGCTACCCCCGCATCGGCGAGGTGCCGTTCTCTTCCGAGCGCAAGCTGATGAGCACCGCGCACACCGACACCGAGGACCAGGCCCGCACGATGGTCTTCGTCAAAGGCGCGCCGGACGTCCTGCTGGCGCGCTGCACGGAGGAGCGGATCGGCGAAGGGACGCGGGCGCTCACCCCGGCGCGCCGCGCGGAGATCTCCCGCGCCATCGACGAGTTGGGCTCGGCGGCGCTGCGGACCATCGGGGTCGCGTATCGCACGCTCGGGTCCGACGCCAAAGGCAGGGAGCTGAGCGAGGAGGTCGAGCAGGCGCTGGTGTTCCTCGGCGTGGTGGGGATGATCGATCCGCCGCGGCCGGAGGCTCGCGCGTCGGTGGCGGAGGCCAAGGCTGCCGGCATCCGGCCGATCATGATCACCGGCGATCATCCGGTGACCGCGGCGGCGATCGCCGCCGAGCTGGGGATCAGCGAAAAGGGCGCGCGAGCGATCAGCGGAGCGCAGCTGCAGAAGATGTCCGACGAAGAGCTGCAAAAGGAAGTGCGAAAGGTGTCCGTCTACGCGCGCGTCGCTCCCGAGCACAAGCTGCGCATCGTCCGGGCGCTGAACGCCAACGGCGAAATCGTGGCCATGACCGGCGATGGGGTGAACGACGCCCCGGCGCTGAAGGCCGCGGACATCGGCGTGGCCATGGGCATCGCCGGGACCGACGTGGCGAAGGGCGCCGCCGACATGATCCTGATGGACGACAACTTCTCCTCCATCGTCGCGGCGGTCGAGGAGGGGCGCTCGATCTTCGCCAACATCCAGCGCTTCCTGCAGTACCTGCTCTCCTCGAACATCGGCGAGGTGCTGGTGATGTTCCTCGGCGTGGTATTCGCCGGGACCATCGGCCTCGTCCCCGAGGAGGGGTCGGTGCTGGTGGTGCCGCTGCTGGCGACGCAGATCCTCTGGATCAACCTGCTCACCGACTCGGCCCCGGCGCTGGCGCTCGGGGTGGAACCGCCCGATCACGACGTCATGCTCAAGCCGCCGCGCGACCCGCGGCGCCGGGTGATCGACGGATCGACCTGGATCGACATCGTCTTCGTCGGCCTGATCATGGCCGTCGGCACGCTGCTGGTGATGGACTGGTCGCTCCCCGGCGGCCTGATCGCTCCCTCCGGCTCCGGCCCGCGGGGGCTCCGGTATGCGCAGACGATGGCGTTCACCACCCTGGTCCTCTTCCAGCTGTTCAACACCTTCAACGCGCGCTTCCGGAATCGCAGCGCCTTCCACCATCTCTTCCGCAACCGCTGGCTGTGGCTGGCGGCGGCCGGCTCCGTGGCGCTGCAGGCGGCGGTGATCTACCTGCCCTTCCTGCGGCGCGCGTTCTCCACCGTGCCGCTGGACGGGCGCGACTGGCTGATCTGCGCCGCCGTCTCTTCCTCCGTGCTCTGGCTGACCGAGCTGAAGAAGCTGGTGGTGCGCGCGCGCTGAGGGACGATCAGCGCATGGCAATCCCGTTGCGGATGGCTCCACCGTCTTCTCGCTGATCCCGAGCTGCGCCGCGATGCGGCTCGTGCGCCACAGTTCGGCGACGATCGACCGGACTCGGCCTCGGGCAGTTCATCGTCAACGAGATCGCACGTGCCCACGGCGGGACCATCGAGGTCGAGTCGCGGGACCGCCAGGGAGTGGGCTTCCGCGTCCGTTTGCCAGCGCGAGCGTGGGGAACGGACGCGGTGCGTGATGCCTTGGCGCACGGACGCGGAGGCGTTCAGTCCTCCGCGCCCGTCAGCGCGGTCAGGGCGAGTTCGGCGTGCCTGCGTCGAACCGCATGCGCGCCGGCAGCACGCCGGGCAAGGGCGCGGTCGCGCTGCTGCCATCGACCCAGGGCCAGGGGTTCGAACCGAAAAACGCCGGCTTGCTCGAAAGGTAGAGCGAGCTGGGCAGCGTGGCCCCGGCCGGGGCGGTGAGACCGTTGTTCTGTCCCGTGCCGCCGACGCCGTGCCAGTGGACCTGCTTGGTGAAGTAGTCGTAGTTGCCATCGCGCTGGACCGTCGCTTGCGACGTGCTCTCCTGGGTGGTGAACCAGTTGGAGCCGTCGTATCCGATCTGCCAGATCGGCGCGTACGTAGGGCTCGTGTCGGTACCAAACGGGCCGCCCAGCCACTCGTAGCGGAAGACGCTGCCCTGCGGGCCGGGGCCGAACGTGCTCGGGTATGCGAACCCGATCGCCGGGCTCTGCAGATACCCGTTCGGGACGCCGATGACGTTGCCGACGAAGCTGTACCACTTCTGGTAGACGGTGAGCCCGATCCCGCGCTTGTTGTTCGAGTCCACCAGATTCGCCAGCACGCCGTTGCCGAGCGCCGCGACGCCGCTCACGCTCCTGCGCATCATGGTGAGGTGGTTGCGGAAGGCGGTGATGTACATCTGGCTGCCCCAGTACGAGTCGCTGTCGAAGTTCGGGCCCTGGTTGCCCTCGAACAGCTCGTGGTGTGAGCCGGCCATGTGCGAGGCGTTGATGCCCACCTCGACGATGGTCGGGTAGCCCTGGCCGTACATGTCCTCGCAGTAGTTGTAGCCGAAGACGTTGCCGCCGCCCGAGCTGCGGAAGGCGGAGACCTTGTTGAAGTTCCAGGAGATGTTGTTCTCCGCCAGCGAGTCCGCCGTGTAGCTGTCGAAGACGATGCTGTAGCCGGCGCCGCCGGGATTTGGATCCTGCGCGCTGTGCAGGTACGAATCGCGCACCTCGCACTGGAACGCTCCGTCGAAGGCGAAAGCGGCGCCGGCGTTCTGGTTCCGGCTCTCGATGTGCTTGGCCCAGCAGTGCGAGGACGCGAACATCCGGATGTTGCCGCCGCCGTCGCCGCCGCTTCCGTTCTCCACCGTCAGGTCCTCGATGCCGGACCACTTCGTCGTCGCAACGACCTTGGCGCCATCCGAGATCTGGGTCAGGTGCGCCGAGTGGTTGACGCGGTAGCTCTGATGGAAGCCGGTGGTGAAGGTGACGGTGTTGCCGCTGATCGAGGCGATCTCCATCGCCTGGCCGACCGGGCGTGAAGAGGCCTGCGGGCCCTGTCGCCCCTCGCCCCAGCCCTGGTAGTCGCCGTTCTGCTGGCTCGGGTTGAAGTAGATCAGCGACGAGTCGTACGTCTCATTCACGTGGACCAGCTGGCCCACGGTGAGGCCGGTGGTGTTCGCCAGCGTGACGCTGTTCGTCTCCTTCACCGCGTCGGTGGTGAAGGCCTTGGGGCTCATCCACTGGTACCACTGCGTCCCCATCGCGATCACGCCGTACTGCGCGGTCGGGCGCTGGGTGAGGACGGTCACGCCCGGACCGGAGCCGCGCAGCGTGATGTTCGAGGTCCTGAAGTTGAGGCCCGGGTCGCTGATCCTGTAATTGCCGGCAGTCAGCTGCACCACCTGGTTCGCGGGGCAGGTATCGAGGGCGGACTGGATGGCCGCGGTATCGTCCAGGGTGCCGCCCTTGGGCGACAGCGTCTTGCAGATCGTCGTGCGGTTGGGGATGCCGCCCACGGAGTTGAGCCCGGGGTTCCACACCGTCACGCGGTCGGCAGCGATCAGCGTGGTGGCGTTCGCGGTCACCGTCGCCGTGTCGCTCCTCGACGGATCCGCTACGCTGGTCGCGACCACGTGGTACGTCCCCGCCGCCGCCGGCGCCGTGTACTGGCCCGACGAGTCCACGCTTCCGCCACCCGCCTCCTGCACCGACCAGGTCACTGCCGTGGACTGCCCGGTGGTGGCTCCGTTGACGGTCGCAGCGAAGGTCACGCTCCCGGCCGTCGCCACGAACGCGACCTTGGGTGAGATCGTCACCGAGATCCCCGGCGGCGTCACAGTGATGGTGGCGCTGTCGTTCTTCGAAGCATCGGCCACGCTCGTCGCGACCACGTGATAGGTCCCGGCCGCTCCGGGTGCGGTGTAGTGGCCGGCGGTGTCCACCGTTCCGCCGCCCGCCTCCTGCACCGACCAGGTCACCGCGGTGGACTGCCCCGTGGCCGTGCCCGTCACCGTCGCGGAGAACGTCAGCCCGCCGCCCGCCGTCGTGGCGGCCGTCTTCGGCGAAACCGCCACCGCGATCGCAGTCACGGTCACGGTCGCGGTGTCCTTCTTCGTGGTGTCCGCCGCGCTGATCGCGACCACGTGGTAGGTCCCGGCCGTGGCCGGCGCGGTGTAGTGGCCCGCGGTGTCCACCGTTCCGCCGTTCGCCTCCTGCACCGACCAGGTGACCGCCGTCGACTGTCCCGTCACCGTGCCGGTCACCGTCGCGGAGAACGTCAAAGCGCCGCCCGTCGTGGTCGCCGCTGTCTTCGGCGCGACCGCCACCGCGATCGTGGTCACCGTCACGGTCGCGGTGTCCTTCTTCGTGGTGTCCGCCGCGCTGGTCGCGACCACGTGGAAGGTCCCCGCCGACGCGGGCGCCGTGTAATGGCCCGTCGTGTCCACCGTTCCGCCGCCGCTCTCCTGCACCGACCAGGTGACGGCCGTCGACTGTCCCGTCACCGTTCCGGTCACCGTCGCGGAGAAGTTCAAGGTGCGGCCGGTCGTCGTGGCGGCCGTCTTCGGCGAGACGGCCACCGCGATGACGGGCGTCGCGGTCACCTGCACGGCGGCGACATCGCTCTGGGTCGGATCGGCGACGCTGGTGGCGACCACGTGATACGTGCCTGCCGTCGTCGGGGCCGTATAGGCGCCCGCAGAGGTCACGGTACCGCCGCCTGCTTCCTGCACCGACCAGGTGACCGCCGTCGAATCGCCGGAAGCCGCCCCGCTCACCGTCGCCGCGAACTGGAGCGTGCCGCCGGTCAGGACCGTCGCGGTGCCGGGCGTCACCGCGACGCTGATCGAAGAAATGTTCTCGACGACCACGGTGGCAACGTCACTGCTCGAAGGTTTGGCGAAGCTCGTCGCCACGACGTGAAACGTTCCTGCGGAAGCCGGCGCGGTGTAGACGCCCGCGACGTCCACCGTTCCACCCGCGGGCTCCTGCACCGACCACACCACCGCGGCGGACTGGTCGGGCGCGGCGCCGTTGACGACTGCGCTGAAGGAGACCTTCTTGCCGACGGCGACCTTGGCGGTGTGGGGCTGGGCAAGGACGCTGATCAGGGCAGACTGCGCGGAGGTGTACTGCGCGCAGGAGGCCGCGAGCAGCGCGACGGCGCAGAGGATCGTTTTCGGGACGACCGGTCGCGTCAGAGCCATGAGCTTCCCTCCGGGAACAACGGGACGGACTGCCCTCGTCACGCTTTGCCGCAGTACCGCCCGACCACGGCTCCCAGGCGGATTTAGGATCGTTCAGGAATCATGGAAATGGCAGAGCTTTCTGAATGCAAGTGCGTATTTTGCGCTGCGCGCCTCTGCGGGAATTAAGTGCCGCTGCTGCAATTCGGCCTTGTCGGAATATTGGATCTCCGCGCCCTGCGGCGGCGGCGCCTGCGCGCGGGCCGCGCGGAGTGCGCGAGCCAGGGTAGGTCCCTTTCCTTCGTTTGCCGACCTTTCGATCGGCACGCGCGCGCGGCGCGATCCGCGCACGGTGTGGTCCACGGGCCCCCGCAGCCCGCGGGTGCGTGACAGGCACGCACGGGAAAAATCCAGCTCCGATTTTCCGCTGCGGCGGCGTTGCTCGGTGCGGCCGGGTCAGGGACCTGGCGTCGCAGACTTGAAATGGACCGCGGAGCCGCCGTAACTGGAGCAAGCGCTGACGCTGCCGCACGACCCGTTGCTGCCGACGTTCGGGATGTGCCAGCTCCAGTTTTCCGTGGACAGGTCTGGATTGAACAAGTGCGCCGCGCCGTCGCCGGAATCCATGCGATCCGAGTCTTCGTCGTCCGTGTAGTAGACGAAGTCCATGATCGCGCCGGCCGGCGCTCTGGCACTGAAGTCGCTCACCGGTCCGATGCCCAGTCCGATGCCGGCGATGGTCAGCCCGTTCACGGAACCGGGCGTGATCGTCGGAGAGTTGTCCAGGTCGAAGCCCAGGGGCGTCGCGGGCGCCTGCAGGTCGCCGTTGTCCGCGCTCGCGTCCACTGGAGAAGAGGTCGCTGCGCCGATCACGTCGTAAAGCAATACCGTCCTGTTCCCCGGTGTCGCGCCGAAATGGAGCGTCACCTTCAGGGCAAGCCCCGGCGTCGCGTTGACGGCGTACCAGATCTGCGGCTCGACGCTGCCGGCTCCGCCGACGGCTCTCTTGTAAGGGTTTCCAAGGCTGTCGGTGATCGTGGACAGGCTCGGGTCGCCGTTCACGCGAATGACGAGAAGGTTCCCCGCGGAGGGAAATTGCATCGTCCATGTCGAGGGAGGCTGCGCCGCCGTCTCGTGGATCAGGCTGCGGATCCGGATCCCCGTGGAAGGTGCAGTCCCTGCCCCAGCAGCTTTGAGAGCCACCGCGACGCCGTTCCAAGTATCGGTGCGGCCGCCGGTCAAGGTCATCGACGGGTTGATCGAAGCAGCCGTGGTCTGCACGAAGTACATGGAGCCGTGTGGAAGCTGGCTGGTGTTCGTCCCGATCGAGCCGTCCAGCAGGGTGAAACCGCCGGTTGCTGCATACGTGGTCGGCACCGTCGCGAAGGGCGTAAAGTCGTCGGCGAAATATGCCCAGATGAGGTTCCCGCCGTTCGCGTCATTGTTGGCCGGCGTGAAGCTCCCGGTGGACACTCCGCCGCCGGAGACGGGGGCGGCTTGACCTGCGCTTCCGGCCACCGGATTGACGGTTGCGACGCCGTAGAACTCGGAGACCGTGTACTGGAAGAGAGTCACCCGCGCGTTGAGGGTCACGGTGATGGTGTGAATCCCGGCCCTGGCGTTCGGAAGGACGAAGATGGCCGACTTCGCCGTCCCACCGTCGGTCGTCGCGACGGCGGGAAGCGTCGCCCAAGCATCCCCCGAAGAGTCGCGAATGGCGGTGATCGCGCTCGTGGCCGAGAACGGGTTCGCCCCAAAGGTCACGCCCAGGATCAGGCAATTGCCCGCCAGCACCGGGTTCGGCAGCGTGAATCTGAAATCGTTCCCGGGGAGCCCGTTCTGCTCGTTCGACGACGACGAGACGTGCTGCACCAGCGTCGGCGTTCCAGCCAGCGCCCGGACCAGAATGCTCATGGTCCTGGTGTCGCTCAGACCGAGCGCGCTTGCCCTGAGCGTGATCGTGCAGGTCCCGATCCCGCCTGCGGTCCAGGTCGTCGACGCGGAACCCGGCGCCGCGAACGTCCCGCAGCCCAGGGGGGTAGCGCTCCAGGCGAAAGCCAGACCATCGCCGTCGACATCCACCGCCGTCGCCGAAAGCAATGCCTGCTCGCCGGGCGCGACGGCGACGGCCGACGCCGCCAGCGAGGTGATCACGGGCGAGTGATCGGGCCGCTGCGCGGGCCCGGTCACGTCGAGCGCGACGATCAGGATCTGTGCGGTCTGCCCCTTCGCGACCGTGACGGACTTGCTTCCGGTTCCAGCCAGCGCCGTGCCTGCCCACGCGCTGGCCGTCACGGTCTGCGCGACGCCCGCGGGTACGTCGACGGTTCCCTCGAAGGCGCCGGTGGCATCGCGGGTCAGATCCTTCGTCGTGTTCGCGGGCATGACGTTCACCGACACGCTAGTGATCTGCGCGCCCGAGGTCTGGGCGGCCACGGTCACCCGCACGAACCCGGCATCCGATGCCGGCGGCGTGCTGCAGGCGTACAGGCAGAGCGCGATGCAGGCCCTTCGCACGACTCAGGGCACCGGAAGGACCACGACGAACAGGCTGTCGGACAGCGTCTCCCGCGTGACGGTCGCGGTGACGAGGCAGACCCCGGCGCTCACCGTCGGCGTCCAGGTTGCGGTCGCGGTCGTCGCGTTCGCCACGAAGTTCAGCGGCTCGGGCTGGATCGTGCCTCCGCACGAATCGACCAGCGCAACCGTGCCGGTCGGCCAGGGATCGAACGAAATCGTGACGGTATAGGGCGTGCCCTTGTGGAAATCCGCCCGGATCGTCGCGTCGCTCGCGTCGCGCCTGATCGTCGCAATCGTCCCCGCGCTGGTGGAGAACGAGATCGACCGGATCACTGGCTGGGGGACGTAATCGACCGTGATGCCGATGGACCCCGTCGCCGGGTCGATCCGGATCGATGCGCTCTTGCTGGCGGTCTTCCCGTTGGCGGTCGCAGTGACGGTGACGCTGCAGGTGCCGACCAACAAGGCAGTGAAGACGGTCGGCGACGCCGTGGGAGGTGCGAAGGTCCCACAGCCGGGCAGCGACGCATCCCAGGAGAAGCTCACCGCATCCCCGTCGGCGTCCACGGCGGTCGCAGTCAGCGGGACGTTGTCGCCGACCTCCGCGGACGCGGGCGTCACCAGCGAGGTCACCACCGGCGAGTGGTCCGGTCCTGGAGCGGGTCCCGTCGCGTCGAGAATGGTGATCTGCGCCTGGAGTTGCCCACCCTTCGTCACCGTGACCGGCGCGCTTCCGCTCCCGACATGCGTGGTCCCGTTGAAGGCTTCCGCGGTGACGGTCTGCGCGCCGACGGGCACCACGATGGTCCCGGTGAACCTGCCGGGATTCCCCGCGTCCGCCTTCAGCTCGCTTGTCCCGGGCGCCAGCGTCGTGCTGACGGTGACGCGCGTGATCTGGGCGGTCGCCGTCTGCGATTGCGCGATTACCAGGATATGTCCGACAGGCTGCTCCACTCCGGTGCAAGCGAGCGCGAGCAGGGGCACACAAAAACGGATGAACTTCATGATGAATCCCCCCCGGGGCTCGCCTGTGTACCACACTCCCGCCAGGTTGCGCCTTCGGACCCGCCTGTTCTATGACAATGCCTCGATGATCGAGCAGCCCGAGAAGGAGCGGGAGTTCTTTCCCAGGGGAGCGATCGCCTTCTTCTCGGCGATGCTCGTGTTTTTCTCCGCGATCTGGCTGCTGTTCTACGCCCTGATGATCCACCGTCACTGACGAATGGCGATCGCGCGCGGCATTCCCAACGTCGAGAAGCGGGTGGTGGTGGCTGCGCTGCTCTTCTGCGCCGCGATGCTCGCCCTCATCGCCTACGCCGCCGTGCGCCTGGGAATCACGGTGCCGGGCTGCGTCACCAACGTGAAGCCCTTCGCCAACGGCGAGCTCATCCAGGTCGCGCCTGGCCGTTACGAGGCGCACGTCGTCTCGAAGATGTTTTCCTTCAAGCCCAGCCCGCTGAAGGTGCCCAAAGGCTCGGTGGTCGACTTCTACCTGACCAGCCAGGACATCGTGCACGGGTTCTACGTCGACGGCACCGACGTCAACCTCATGGCGATCCCCAACGCCGTCAGCTACGCGCAGGCGCAGTTCAAGAAGGCCGGGAAGTACCAGGTCATCTGCCACGAGTACTGCGGCCTCGGGCACCAGGACATGGTCGGGGTGATCGAGGTCACGCCATGATCCGGAGGAACCTGCGCGCGATCATCGTCATCGAGCTGCTGCTGCCGCTGCTCTTGACGCTGTTCGGCGTCTACCACGGCGTCCTGCAAGTGCTCTACCGCGCGGGCATCATCCAGGACGTCAGCTTCCTCGGCATCGGCTACTACCAGGGCCTCACCGCGCACGGCGTGATCAACGCCATCGTCCTCACCACCTTCTTCGCCGTCGCATTCGGTCACGCCGTGATCAGCCAGTACCTCGATCACGGCGTGTCGATGGCGGGCGCATGGGTCGGTTTCGTCCTGATGGTGGGCGGGACGCTCGTCGCCGCGTATCCGATCTTCACCGGTCAGGCCAACGTGCTCTACACGTTCTACGCGCCGATGAAGGCGCACCCGCTCTTCTACTTCGGCGTGGTCTTCCTCGTCGTCGGATCCTGGGTCTCGTTCTGGGCCTGGATCCCGGGATACCTGCGCTGGCGCAAGAGCCATCCTGCGCAGAAGACGCCGCTCGCGGCGGTGGGGATCTTCGCCACCTTCATCATCTGGCAGATCTGCACGCTGCCGGTCGCGTATGAGGTGATCGTCCAGCTCATTCCCTGGTCGCTGGGCTGGACGCCGGGAGTGAACGTCGTCCTCTCGCGCCTGTTGTTCTGGTTCTTCGGCCACCCGCTCGTCTACTTCTGGCTGCTGCCAGCCTACGTCATGTACTACACGATCATGCCGCGGCTGGCGGGCGGGAAGCTCTACAGCGACTTCTACGGCCGGTTCGTGTTCATGTCTTTCATCGTGCTCTCCTCGCCGCTCGGGCTGCACCACCAGTTCACCGAGCCGGCCGTCTCCTCCGGCTACAAGGCGCTGCACGCGGCGCTGACGTTCCTGGTCGCCGTTCCCAGCCTGGTCACCGCGTTCACGCTCGCCGCCTCGCTCGAGTACGGCGCGCGGCAGAACGGCGGAAAAGGCCTGTTCGCCTGGTGGGGCAAGCTCCCGCACTTCGATCCGCAGCGCTGGCTCTTTCCTTATCTCTTCATGGGCCTGGTGATCTTCGTCCTGGGCGGGATTACCGGCATCATCAACGCGTCCTACGGGATGGCCAGCCTGGTCCACAATACGTCGTGGATTCCGGCGCACTTCCACCTCACCGTCGCCGGACCGACCTTTCTCGCCATCCTGGGAATGAGCCTCTACCTGTGCGCCGGGGTACTGGGAAAGAAGGTCGCGGCGCCGCGCATGGCCGTCGCCGTTCCGTACCTCTGGACGATCGGCACCTTCACGTTCTCGGCGGGCCTCTTCTACGGCGGGCTCCATGGCGTGCCGCGACGGACCAATCTCGGGATGTCCTTTCTCGACTCCAGCTCGGACGCGTACCGGCCGGACTGGGTGATCGGCGAGCACATCGGCGCGGTGGGCGGCTGCCTGATGGGACTGGCCGTGCTGCTCTTCTTCTACGTCCTCGTCCGCAGCCTCCTCGCGCCCGCGTCAGTGCCCGCGGCCGACTCGTTCGCGCTCCCGGACTCCGCCGCGGTCCACGACGAGGACGCGGGCGTGGTGAAGAACTTCCGCCCCTGGGTCGTCGCCGGGATCATCGCCATCCTCATCTCGTACATCCCGCCGCTCGTGCAGGTGCTCAACGCCAGGTACCCGCTCGCCGCGGGTTAGCGCCCCTTGAGAAACAAGGGCCTCCTCGTCGCATGGCTCGTGCTCGGCGGAGCCGCGTCGGCCGAGCTGCTCCCGCCGGAGAGGTCCGGCGCCCTGCTTCACAGCTTCACCGTCTCGGACGACCAGGATCGGCGCGTTGAGCTGCGCGAAGTGACCGCGGGCGCGCCGGCGCTCCTGTTGCCGGTCTTCACCCGCTGCAGCGGGACCTGCCCGCTGACGTCGCTGCTGCTGAAGAAGGCGCTGGCGGAGGCGAAGGCGCCCTTTCGCGTGATCGTGTTCTCGTTCGACGCCGAGGACACCGCGCAGGATCTGCGAGACTTCCGCGAGCGCTTCGCGCTGCCGGCCGCATGGCGCCTGGTGCGTTCCGGCGACGCCGCCGCAACCCGGGAGCTCCTGGACGCGCTGGACTTCCATTTCATGAAGAGCAGCGAAGGCTTCGATCATCCCAACCAGACCTTCGTGTTCTCGCCCAAGGGCGCGTGGGCAGCGACGCTTGCCGGCGCGGAGTCTTCCCGAAAGGAACTGGAAGCCGCCTTCGGGCGCGCGCTCGCGGCCGACGATCCGGCGGTGCTTCCAAGGCTCAGAGCATGGCTGATCCGGCCGGAAGCGTGGATCCTGCTCGCCTGCGCCGGAGTGGCGATCTCGCTGGCCGCCATCGTGCTCGCGCGCAAGAGCCCCCGCCATGGTGCGGCCCACTCACGGTTGAGCGGCCGCTGACCTGGACGCGCCTTTCGCAGCGAATCCGTTTACGTTTCGCGGTCGGGAACGTGCGCCCGGGAGGGAGGATCTTCGCCGGAAACGCGAACGGCGAACTCTGGAGCCCGCGCCGAGGCCGTTCGCCGGATTGGCGGAGTTGGGGGTCGAATTTCGCCAGCCCGATCGGGGCGCCGCTCCCGTGCGCTCGGCCGGTAGGCGGTGCCCACGACGGCGCGCCCACCTTGCGTGCTGCGATGCATTACGCGCATTGCGTGCGTGTCGACGAACACGGGAGCCGCCCCAGATGGCGCCAATGCCGGGCCGGCTGGCACCGCGCCCAGCTTGCGCATCGTCGCACGCGCCTCGTCCGCGGCACGCGGTTCGCATCAAGATTCACCATGAAACCGCAGATTCTCGTTCCTTACGACTTCAGCCCCGCATCCGCAAAAGCGCTGGCTTGGGCGGCCGACCTGCAGCAAAGCCTCGGCGACCTTCCGGTGCACGTCATTCACGTGGTCGATCCCCTGCCGGTCACGGCGCCAGAGATGTTGCTCGCCGTTCTCTCCGAGCGGGACCTGAAGGAGATCGGGGAGGCGCTCAGCCGTGCGGTGCGCGAGTGCAAGATCGCCGCGACCACTGAAGTCATTCTTGCGCCCGCGTCTGGCCACGTGATCGTGGACGTTGCGCGCCGCAGGAACGTCGACCTGATCGCGATGGGCACGCACGGCCGGGGAGGGCTCTCCCGCCTGGTGCTCGGCAGCGTCGCGGAGTTCGTCGTGCGCCACGCTCCGTGCCCGGTCGTGACGGTCCGGGCGGAACCTGCCGACGCCGCCCAGGCCGCTTGATCTCGCTCTTGCAGAGGTCCATGGCTGAGAAGGAGGTGCTCCATGAAGGTCCGCGAAGTGATGGTCTCCAAGGTCATCACCTGCAAGGACACTGCCTTGTTGGGCGACGCTGCAAAGCTGATGTGGGAGCATGACATCGGCTTCATCCCCGTAGTCTCGGAGGACGACGGCGCCGTCGTCGGCGTGATCACCGACCGGGACGGGTTCCTCGCGGCGTACTTCCAGGGCAAGCCGCTCTGGGACATCCAGGTGAAGAGCGCGATGTCTACCCGGATCGCGAGCTGCGGCCCCGATGCCGAGGTGGACGAAGCCGAGCAGATCATGAGCGAGTTCCAGGTGCACCGGCTGCCCGTGATCGAAAACGGCAAGCTGGTCGGCGTGATCTCGATCAAGGATCTCGCCCGCCGGGCCGCGGGCGACGTCAACGAGCTGCTCGAGGAGGAGGTCGCCTTGACGCTCGGCGCGATTTGCCAGCCGCGCGCAGCGGAGAGTCTGGTTCGAGGCTGACCGGCGCGCGAAGCGTTCGCTCCGGCAGGGGAATCGTTCTAGGTCCGGGAAAGGGCGCTGCGCCAGTCGACCACGCGGACGGTTTCGCGCGCCTTGCGGAGCACGATCTCCGCGCGTTCCCCCATCGCGTCGCCGCCGATCTGGAACGGCATCGGCCGCGAGAAGCGCATCCGCACCGCCATGGCGAACCAGTCGTGCATCCCCGGCACGTCGACGCCGCGCCAGATCTTCGCCGCGTTCCTCACCGCGTCGAGCACGTGGCCGTCGTAGATCCGCACATTGATGAAGCCGGGCTGGAGGCGCGCGTGCGGGAAAGCGCGCAAGCCGTAGCCCCATTCGGGAATCGTCGACGCCGCGCCCACGCTGATCGGTCCTTCGTGGAGCCGGGTCGCGTCCGGCAGCGGCACCGGCTTGCCGTCCACGAGGCCGAACACCTCCGGCCCGAGGTTCTCCAGCACGACCCGCGCGTGGCCTTCCTTGTGGAGCCGCACCCACTCCTCCGGAACGGTGATGCGGGCGACGGAGTAGAGATATCCGCGCACGCCCTTGTGCAGCCAGGACGCCATCCGGCTGCCGACGAGCTGCGAGCTGCGCTTGTCGAGGTTGCGCTGGTAGTCGTTGAGGATGCGCGCGTCCCAGCCGACGCCGGCGAAATGGCAGAGGTGGTTCTCCACTTCCACCAGCGGGAACTCCAGCACCGGCAGCGTCGCCTCGCGCAGCCGCGCCAGCTTGCGCACGTGCGGAAAGAACTCCGGTGCGCCGAGCGTACGCGCCCACCCGTTTCCGGTGCCGAGGCGGAGGATGCCGAGCGTGGGGAACTCGCCGCCGCCCTCCTCGCGCCAGAAGTTGAGGAGGCGCATCGCCGCGCCGTCGCCGCCACCGGAGAGGATGACCTCGGGACGCTCCTTGATCAGCTCGCGGACGTGGCGGCGCGCCTGGTCGAAATCATCGCTCACCAGGATGGTCGACCCCGGCAAGGCGTGCCCGAGCGCGCGCACGACAGCGGGGGTGACCTTGCGGGCGCGGCCGTTGAGCAAAGCCGCGATGGCCGTTTTCATGCGAGGCGCGTTCTAACACGCGTTCGGCATGCGAAGACGAAGTCGCAGCGAAAATTCTGACAGCAGACCACGGCGCGTCGACGATTCGCCAGGATCGGAGCGCGCGCTGCGAGAGCCGCGTCGGCCAGCTCCGGGCGGTCCTCCATGAATCGGGGGCGGACGTTGCTCACCAGGGAGAGGGCGGCGAGAGCGGCGGAAGGAAGCAGCGACCGGCTCATGCGAGGCATCTCGGGCTTCGGGAGCCAGGGGTGGCTCGGGCATGGCAGACGCCCGGGCGCGGCGCGGATTACGCGGATCCGGCGGCTCCGACGTCGGCATCTTCACGCCGATGGAAGTCCCGGAGGATCTGCAGGCCCTGCTCGCCGCTGTCCGTTGAGAAGATCCGGGGACGAAAAAACGAGATCCGCCCACCGCTTTCCCGCGGCTGGGCGGATTCGTTTCTTGCGTGCCTTTCGGATGCCGGCCGTGCGCGAGCGGCGCAGCAACTCACGTCAGCGCCAGCTCGATGTCGCACTCTCCGCGCGAGGCCAAGCGGATGCGCCCGCCCAGCTTGCGCAGCAGGTCGCGCATCGGGCGGTTCTCCTCGAGCATCGTGCCCGTGAACCGGGTGACGTCCCGCTCCAGCGCGGCCTCGCGCAACCGCGAGAGCAGCAGCTGGCCGAGTCCCTTGCCTTGCAGGGCGTCGGCGACCACCAGCGCGATCTCCGCCGCGGCGGCAGCGGCGCTGCTGCGAACGAAGCGCGCGACGGCGACCATCCGCGGCGTCCGCACCGTGAACGCCGCGAGCGCGAAGTGCTTCTCGCCATCGACGTCGGTCAGATACCGCAGCTCCTCGGGGCTGAACTCCTTCCGCGGGGAGTGGAAACGCAGGTACCGCGTTCGCTCCGAGAGCTCGAGAAGGCCCGCCTGCAAGAGCGGCGCATCCGCGGGACGGATCGGCCGCAGCGAGACCGGGGTCCCGTCCGCCAGCGTCGCGCTCTCGCAATAGCTCGCGCCGAGCCTGCGCGCCGCGGGGGTCACCTTCCGCCTCCTCGACCCGCCTGCTTCTCGATCACGACCTCGAGGTATTCGCTCGGCAGGACGAGCGCTCCATCCCCGCCGCGATTGCCGCCCTCCATCAGCTCGAACAGGTCCCGCTTGAAGGCCGCCTGTCGATCGGGGTGCGCGTCGAGCGCCGCGAAGGCCTTGTTCATCGGCCCGTAGTAGGTCCGGAAGACATCGATGAAGTGCTGGGGCGAGCGGTAGCGGAAGGGGAACTGGCGGCTCGTCGCCCGGACCGTCGCGGTCTCGCCGAAAAGCTCCTCGAGCCGCGCCAGCGTGCCCCAGAGCGAGGGGGACTTCACGCCGGGCGCCGGCGGCACGTACTTGCCGATCGTTTTGAACAGCTGCCCGACGAAGCCCTCCGGCGTCCAGTTCGCGAGCCCGATCTTGCCGCCCGGCTTGCAGACGCGCGCGAGCTCGGAAGCGGCCTTTTCCTGATCCGGCGTAAACATCACGCCGAACGTGGAGAGGACGACGTCGAACGAGCCGTCACGAAACGGCAGGTTTTCGGCGTCCGCCTCCTGGAAATGAACCGGCAGTCCCTCGGCTTCGGCGCGCTTTCGGCCCGATTCAAGGAGCGACGGGACATAGTCGGTGGAGGTGACATCGGCGAAGCGACGCGCCGCGGCAAGCGTCGCGTTGCCGTTGCCAGCGGCGACGTCGAGGACGCGCGACCCCGCGCGGAGATCGAGGGCCTCGCAGAGGTTTTCCCCGACCATCTGCAGGGTCGTTCCCACCACCGCGTAGTTGCCCGTGGACCAGGCTTCTTGCTGGCGTGCCTTGATCGCGGCAAAGCCCGTGTTCATTCCCGTCATGCGGCTGCTCCTTCGCGGCCCGTTGCGGCCGTGGTCGCAGCGACAACGCAGGCGGAATTGCCTGCGCTTGCGCCGATGGATCCATGGATGTCACCAGTGTCGAAAATCATCCCTGCGGCGTATCAGTGATTCGCGGCGATTTCCGCGATGGCGGCGCCCGGTACGCTCACCCGCACCGGCTTGGTCGCGCGCGCGGCCAGGACGAACGCAAGCAGGTACACCGCGCCGGCCCAGAACAGCGACAGGCGCACCGCAGCCTCCTTTCCCTCGTCGTGAAAGAGCGAGGCGAAGAGCGCCACGCCGAGCGCAGTGCCGATCTGGCGGCTCGCGTTCAGCACGCCCGCGCCGATTCCAGAGAGCGAGGGCGGAACGCTGGCGAGGATGGCCGCATTCATCGAGGGAGCGACGAGCCCCGCGCCGACGCCCATCAGCACCAGCGCCGGAGCGATGAGCAGATACGGAGCGGCGGCGGGAAGCCCGGCGGCCCACAGCGCGCCGGCGGAGAGTACCGCCAGCCCCGAGAGGATGGGACCGCGCGTGCCGTAGCGCGCTGCCAGCCGGCCGGCCAGCACGCTCGTGATACCGAACGACACGGTGATGGCCGTGAGGTGCAGGCCCGCGCTCGCCGGCGACTCGCCGCGCACCTGCTGGAAGTCGAGCGACAACACCAGCACGCTCCCGAAGAACGCGCCGGCGTACAGCAGCGCGGCGGACGCGGTCGAGGAGAAGGTGCGGTCGGCGAAGAGCCGCAGCGGCAGGATGGGATGGGCGCTCTTCCGCTCGAGGAAGACGAACGCGCGCAATCCGGCCACGGACGCCGCGATCGCCAGCAGGATCACAGGCGATCCCCAGCCGCGCACGGGTCTCTCGATGAGCGCCCAGGTGAAGAGCGCGAGCGATGCTACCGCCGTCAACTGCGCGAGCAGGTCGAGCCCTGCGCCGACGACCGCTCGCGGGGACGGCCGGACGAAGCGGAACGCCATTGCCACCGCCACGATGCCGACCGGCAGGTTGAGGAGGAAGATGCTCCGCCAGCCGAATGCGCCGACGAGCAGGCCGCCCACCACCGGTCCCGAAGCGGCAGCTACCGCCGTGAGCGCGCTCCAGATGCCGATCGCGCGCGCCCGGTCCTGCACCCGGGGATACGCCTGTCGCAGGATGGCCAGCGACGAAGGCATGAAGAGGGCAGCACCCGCTCCTTGCAGGATCCGCGCGAGCACCAGCGTGCCGAGCCCGGGCGCCACGCCGCACAGCGCGGATGCGAGGGTGAAGATGGCCAGGCCGGCGATGAACATGCGCTTCGCGCCCAGCCGATCGCCCAGACCGCCCGCGAGCAACAGCAGGCTCGCGAACGCCAGCGTGTAGCCGTCGATCACCCAGGAGAGCCCGCGCACCCCGGTCCCCAGGCCCGCCTGGATCGCGGAGACCGCCACGTTCACTACCGTCACGTCGAGAAGCGCCATGGAAAGGCCGAAGCTGCTGGCGACCAGGGTCCATCGCGCCGAGGATTGCTCCGAAACCATCGGGACCTCCAGACTACCTGCATGGATGCATCGGTCCCTCGGAAAGATGCCCTGCATTTTCGCGCTTCATCCGTGCAAGAATGCAGCTCGATGCCGGACTGGGGCGATCTGCGGTTCTTCCTGGAGGTGGCGCGCACCGGTACGCTGGCTGCCGCCGCGCGCAAGCTGGGAGTCGACAACACCACCGTGGGAAGACGCCTCTCGGCGCTCGAGCGCGAGCTGGGGGCGAAGCTGTTCGCGCGCACTCCGGACGGGCTCGCGCTCACGGCCGCCGGCGAGGCCATGCGCGCGGCGGGCGCGGAGATGGAGCAGGCGGTGCTGCGCGGCGAACAGCGGGCGCTGGGCGCGGACCGCAAGCTCTCGGGCGTGGTCCGCGTCGCCACCACCGAGATGCTGGGCGAGGTGGTGATCCTGCCCGCGGTGCGACTCCTGCATGAACGTCATCCGCAGATCCGGGTGGAGCTGCTCACCGGCAGCGGCCAGCTCGACATCGCGCGGCGCGAGGCGGACGTGGCGCTGCGCTACATCCGTCCCGAGCGCGGCGACCTGGTGGCCCGTCACGCCGGCACGGTGGCGTTCGCCGTCTATGCATCGAAGAAGTACCTGGCGGCGCGTGGTCACCCGGCGCGGGGCAGCGGATTCTCCGGCCACGACATCGTCGCCTACAGCTCGACCGTGCCCCATTGGCCGTTCGGCCCGCGCGGAGGCGAGCCCGTCGGCGACGCGCGCATCGTCCTGCGCACCAACAGCACCCAGATGCTCCTGCGCGCGGTCCGCCTCGGGCTCGGCATCGGCCCCCTGCCCTGCTTTCTCGCGCGCGCGGATCGCAGCCTGGAGCGCATCCCGTCCGCGACGCCGGTGGAGTCCGACGAGCTTTGGCTGGTGGTGCACGCCGACGTCCAGCGCACCACGAGGGTGCGCGCGGTCATCGAAGCCATCGAGGCGCGCCTGGCGGAGGTGGCGGCCGAGCTGTCCGGCACCAGCGAGGAATGAACCGGCGCGCCTTCTCTGCGCAAAACGCAGCGCGGGAATGAGCAGGGGGCGATCCTCCTGCGCGCGGACCGCCGATGAAAATCGTGCTCCTCTCCCGCTCCTGTTGTACGAAGGGTGATGAGCGCCTTTCGCGGGGAGAGGAACTGAATGGCCGTCTTCTTCGTGCTCGCTGCGTTCATCTCGCCGACCCTCGGAGAGGCGCCGCGGCGGCCGCAGCTGCTGCTCGCGCAGCGGGAGAGCGCGCCGAAGCCCTCGAGGCCTCCACGCGACGATTTCGATCTGCTCCCGAAGGAAGCCACCCCGGACGCCAAAGCGCTCCAGCGCCAGCGCGAGCTGGAGCGAAAGCTCGCGAAGCGCCGCACGATGCTGCGCTTCCACCAGATCGGCGGCTTCCTCACCGTGGGCAGCCTCACCGCCACGGCGGTGCTCGGTCAGCTCGACTACCACGACAAGTATGGCGGAGGGGGCGACGTCGGGACGTACCACCAATGGCACCGCTGGGTGGCCGTCGCCAGCACCGTCATCTTCGCCGGCACCGCTTCACTGGCGCTGTTCGCGCCTGCGCCCATCGAGAGGCAAGCGCGCCTCGACACGGCCACCCTGCACAGGATCGCCATGACCATCGCAGCGGCCGGGATGGCGACGCAGATCGTGCTCGGCATCGTCACCGCCTCGAAAGAGGGGCAATCCGCGCAGCGCGACTTCGCCCTCGCCCACCAGATCGTCGGCTACACCACCCTGGCGGCGTCGTTGACGGGCTTCACCGTCCTGACCTTCTGAGCGTGCGCCGTCAAAAGTAGATGTTCGCCGACAACCCCGACGTGGCGGTGCTCAACGTCGTGTACACGGGCGTGCCGCCGGGGCCGCCGAGATTCGCGAACTTCAGCGACAGCTCGAGCACCGCGCCGGCGGAGAAATGGCTGGTGAAGAAGTACTCGACGCCGACGCCCGCGCCAAGGCGGAGAAAGAACGCGGCCTCGGCAGCCACCGCCGGCGAATTCTCGCGGCCGAGGACGCCGGAGGGCTGGAGAAACACGCCGACGTGATTGCGCTTGAACGGGTAGAAGCGCAGCCCGGCGCCGAGGCTGAAGAGCGTGTTCTGACCGGCTCCGCCCGGGGTCAACGGCGCAAGCAGGCCGACGTCGACGCGTGCCGCCACGTCGTTGAAGAGGAAGTAGGTGCCACCGATCCGGGGGTCCCCGCCGCCGGGCAGCAGGAACGACACGCCGGCGGTGCCGCGCGTGGTGGGATACCCGCCGTCAGGAGAGGACGACGGCGCTGCGGCGGCGATCAGGAGCAAGGCGAGCAGGTGCATGGAACCTCCTCGATCGTTCTCGCATCCCCGAAGCGGTTTCGAAAACTTTCGAAAGGCGAGCTTCGCCCACGGTGGATCGCAAGCTCCCACCCTCGACCACAGCGGCGACGAGGACGGCACTTCCGCCCGCCGTGTCGCCGTAGCTGCCCGGGGCGGGGTTGGTTAGCCTGCCGAGTGTCTCGACATTTCCGGAGGGGGCATGAGCGGCTGGCCAGACAGCCCGATGCGATGCTTCGTGGCGGTGCTCGCCGCCGCCAGCGTCGCGTCCTGCACGGGCAAGCTGGACGTGTCCTTGCCGGGACCGGTGACGGAGGGCCAGATCGAACCCGTCTCGGTGGCCGCCTCGCTCACCAAGGTGAAAGGCCTGCTCACCGGGCTGCCGCCGACCGACGCCGAGATCGCGGCCGTGCAGGCCGACCCGAAGGCGCTGCGCGGGCTGATCGAGAAGTGGATCGCGACTCCACAGCACACCGCCAAGATGCTCGGCTTCTTCTCCAACGCCTTCCAGCAGAGCCAGGCCGTGTCGGCCGACTTCAACGATCAGCTCGCCGACGCGCAGGGCATCCTCGATGCGCGGCTGCTCGCCAACCTGCGCGAGAGCTTCGCCCGCACCGCGCTGCAGCTGGTGCAGGAAGGGGCGCCGTTCACCTCCACCATGACCACGCGGCGGTTCATGCTGACGACGCGGCTGATGTTGCTGTACGCGTATCTCGACGGCATCGAGGTGAGCGACTCGGGGGGAAGCGTCGACCTGTTCGCCCAGGCGAACCAGAACTTCAAGTTCACGCTGACCGCGAAGGCCGGCGTGATTCCCCTCAGCGAAACCTTCGACCGGAACAGCCCGAACTACATGATCTTCTACGCGCCCCAGCTGGTGGGCGCCGCGTACGACGGCGCGTGCCCGCAGGACCCGATCGTCTACGACGGCCGCGACGGCCAGTCCTCGGTGAGCGCGGCGCTGTTCGTCACCCTGCAGGGCAAACCCGACTCGTTCACGGTCCCCGCGGGAAACGGGAAAGACCACACCTGCCAGCCGCCGGAGTTCCCCGCCGCGTACCAGCCGCTCACCGTGGCCGACAGCCAGCAGTGGCACATGGTCGAGATCGTCCAGGCCGGGCCGGACCAGGGCACGAGCAGCGTCCTCGACCTGACGAACTTCCGCACCGGCGGAAACCTCCTGCTGCGTACGCCGAGGGTCGGCTTTTTCACCACCCCCTCCTTTCTCGCCGAGTGGAACACCAACAACAGCAACCAGGCGCGCGTCACCGCCAACCAGACGCTGATCGTCGCGCTCGGGCACGGGATCAGCCCGCAGAACTCGACGCTGCCGCCCTCGACGGCGTCGGTCGATCTGGAGCATGCGCCGCAAGGCTCGGCCTGCTACGCCTGCCACCAGTCGCTCGACCCCATGCGGCAGTTCTTCCGGCAGCAGTACAGCTACTACTTCCATCCGCAGACCAGCCAGAAGGAGAAATCGCTCCCGGGCTCCTTCGGGTTCCGCGGCGTCGCCGTCCCGGGCAGCGACATCTTCGATCTCGGCAGCCAGCTCGCAGCTCATCCGGACTTCGGAGGGGCGTGGGTGCAGAAGCTGTGCACCTGGGCGAACTCCGCGCGTTGTGACGAGACCGACGGGGAGTTCGCGCGCGTCGCCGCGATGTTCGCGAACAGCTATTACGACTGGAAGACGCTGGAGGTGACGCTCTTCTCCTCGCCGCTCGTCACCTATCTCGCGCCGACCCGGACCGTCTCGCAGGGCGGCGAGGTCTTCCCGGTCTCCCGGCGCGACCACCTCTGCGGTGCGCTCTCCAACCGGCTCGGCATCCCGGACGTGTGCGGGCTCGACGTCAACACGGTGGTGCCGCAGGACTTGAAGCAGGTGCAGTTCATCGCCCGCGTGCTGCCCTCCGACGCCTACAGCCGCGGCGCCGAGGAGCCCGTGCTCGCCAACGATCCGAATCTCTTCTTCCGCACGGGCATGGAGAACATCTGCGCCACCCTCGCGCGCAAGCTGATCGACGCGGGCGCGGGAACCCGCTGGTCGAGCACGTCGCCGGACGCCGCCATCGCGGACTTCGTGCACACGCTGATGGGCGTGGGGGCCGGCCGCGATGCCACGCCGCTCTCGATCCTCGGTGAACACCTGGCGGCGACGCGCGCCGCCGGTCTCTCGGCCTCCGACGCGCTCAAGTCCACCTTCATGCTTGCCTGCCTCTCGCCGTCGGTGGTGGGGATGGGGCAATGACCATGAACGTCTCGCGCCGCAAGCTGCTGCTCGAAGCGCTCTTCGGCGCCGGCCTGCTCGGCCTGCGCTCGCTCGCCACCGGGATCCCGCTCTCGGTTCTCGCCAACCCGCGGCGCGCGTCGGCGCAGGCGGCGGGCTGCGCGTCCAACGCCGCGGCGCAATACATCCTGCTCAGCTCGTCGGAAGCGGGCGATCCGCTCAACGCCAACGTCCCGGGCATGTACCAGATCCCCGACATCGCCCATCCGCCGGGCGTGACCATGGCGCCGGCGCAGCTCACGCTCTCGGGCCAGGCCTGGACCGCGGCCACGCCCTGGACGCAGCTCCCGCAGGCGCTGCTCGACCGGACCTGCTTCTTCCACCACGGCACCTACACGGTCGTGCACCCCGACCTGGCGAACGTGATGTCGCTGCAGGGGTTCGTCTCGCACCACGAGATGCTGGTCTCGCTGCTCTCGGAGCAGCTGGCCGGGTGCCTGGGCACGGTGCAGTCGCAGCCGCTGGCGCTGGGCCCGCGCAGCGCATCGGAAGGACTGACCGTGGGCGGGCGGCCGCAGCCCATCCTCTCGCCGTCCGCGCTGGCCTCGCTGCTCTCGTCGCCCACCGGGCCGCTCGGGCAGATCCAGAAGATCCGCGACACGGACCTCGATCGGCTCAACGACTGGTACCGGCAGAACGGCAACTCGGCGCAGCGCGGTTTCATCGACCGCTACGCGCTCTCGCAGCAGCAGGCGCGCAGCGTCTCCGAGAGCCTGCTCAGCTCGCTCGCCGCCATCAAGGACAACAGCTCCGACGCGCAGGTCGCCGCGGCGCTGATCCTCTTCCGCATGAACGTCAGCCCGGTGGTGAGCATCCACATCCCCTTCGGTGGCGACAACCACACCGACACGGCGCTGGCGAAGGAGAGCACGGAGACGGTCGCGGGGGTGGCGACCATCGGCAATCTCTGGACCCAGCTCAACGCCGCCGGACTGCAGGACCGCGTCACCTTCGCCACCATGAACGTCTTCGGCCGCACGCTGAGCGCGGCGAAGGGGAACGGGAGCGGCCGCACCCACCACGGCGACCACCACGTGGCGGTGCTGATCGGCAAGCCGTTCAAGGGCGGCGTGGTCGGCGGCGTCGAGCCGGGCGGCGGCGACTACCGCGCGACCTCGATCGACGCGGCCACCGGCGGCGCGGTCGCGGGCGGGAGCGGGAACGTGCCCTTCTCCGAGACGCTCTCGGCGATGGGCAAGACCCTCGGCGTCGGCTGCGGAGTCAGCGGCGAAGTCCTCGATTCCAGCATCCGCGGAGGGAAAGTCGTCGCGGGTGCACTGGCCGGGTAGGCTGCACGAATGGCCGACGATCTCGGGCGCCGGGCATTGCTTCGCTGCGGAGCGGCCTGCGCGCTCGCCGCCTGCGGAAAGTTCGTGGACGAGCCGGTTGCGATCGAGGCCGGCACGCCGGCGAAGGGGCTCCTCTCCCTGCCGATGGCGCGGATGCCCGAGCTGGCCCGATCCGGCGGCAGCGTCCTCTTGCGCGTGAACGCCACCGACTTCCTCGGGCGGCGCGTGTCGGTGCTGGTGGCCAACACGACGTCGCAGGGTCTGCGGGCTTACGGCGCGTATTGCCCGCACGCCGGGTGCGAGGTTGCCTGGGTGGACAGCGAGGACTCTGTGGTCTGCCCCTGCCATCTCTCGCGCTTCTCGGTGGACGGTGCGGTGACGCACCCGCCCGCCGCGGCGGACCTCGACAGCTATCCCGCCAAGCTGAGCCCCGACGCGCAGATGCTGATCGTGGACCTGAGCGGGAGCGCCGGCGTCTTTCCGGCGGCCGTCGGCGGCAACGTGAGCTTCACGGTGCAGCAGCTTCCCGCTTTGGCGCAAGTGGGAGGGAGCGTCACCGGGCACGCGGCGGGCGTGCCGTTTCCGCTGGTGGTGCTGCGGGCCAGCACATCGCAGATGCTCGCGTTCGATGCCCGCTGCCCGCACCTGGGCTGCGCGGTGAGCGGAGCGCAGAAGCTCTTGATCTGCCCGTGCCACGGCTCGCTCTTCGACGTCGACGGAAGCGTCAAGCTGGGCCCCGCCGAGCGGCCGCTGACTGCGCTCCCGGTGACGTTCGACGGAACGGGCGTGGTGGTGAAGGTGCCCGCGTGACGGCGCTCCTCTGCCTGCTCGCCGCGGCGCTCCCCTCGCTGGACGCGTCCGTCTCGGTCGGGACGTCGGTGCGGCGGCTCTTCTTCCGCGATCGCCTCACGCCGACGCTCGTCGGTTGGCAGAGCGGCGCGCTCGCGGTCTGGGGCCTCTCCGTCCAGGCCTACCCTTCCAGCGGCCGCCTCTCCGTCCTCGACGACGTCGGGGCGTACGGCTCGTACTCGCGCTCTATCAAGTCGACCACGCTGACCGGAGACGGGACGCTGGCATTCGATACGCAGGAGATCGCCTGGGAGGCGGGCTTGCGCTGGCGCGCGATCTTCGACGGCCGGGAGCGTGGCGCCGTCACCATCGGCTACGGAAGTCTGCGCCACGACTTCAGCGGCGCCCGTCTTCCCGGTTATCTCCTCCCGGCGGGTACCATCCAGTACTGGCGGCCGGGGCTGGAGGGCCGGATGTCGCTCGGCCGCGTCGCGCTCGGCGCCGGCGCCGCGTACCTGCTGGTCGTGCGGCAAGACTTCCTCTTCACCTACTTCCCGCGGGCCAGCAGAGGCGGCGTCGAAGCGTCGGTGCGCGCCTCGATGGACGTGGGGAAGGTCGGGCTGACGCTGTCGGGGCGCTACCAGCGATTCTTCTATTCGCTGCACCCGCAGCCTTACGATCCCTACGTCGCTGGAGGCGCTCTCGATGAGATGTTCACCGTCGATCTGGCGTGCGGCTTTCGCCTCTAGCGCGGTCTGCCTCGCGCTCCTGGGGTGCGCCGGGTCGCTCGATCACCCCGAGCGCTTCGCGAATCTCTCGACCCCGGATGCGGGAGCGGTGAATCCTTCCTCCGACGGAGGCTGCGATCCCGCCACCGACATCTTTCCTCTCAGCTGCAGCACCTCCGCTTGCCATTCGGCGCAGAGCCAGCAAGGGAATCTCGACCTGGAATCGTCCGGGCTGCCGAAACGGCTGGTGGACAAGCAGGCCCACGGCGGACCCGGCTTCCTGATCGACTCGAAGAACCCAGGGCAGAGCGTGATGGTCCTCAAGGTGACGGACACTCCCCCGTTCCAGTTCCAGATGCCGCTGGGCGCGCCGCCGCTTTCGCCGGAGGAGATGGCGTGCCTGCAGGCCTGGGTCCAGGCCGCGGCCACGCAGTAGCCCATCGGATCAGCGCCCCTGCGCGGACGGCCAGATCAGCGCCTGCGCGACGATGATCTGCTGGCCGTCGAACGTCACCGCCGGCGGGCCGTGGAGGACAAAGCCCAGCGCAAGCGCCTCGCTCACCCGTCGGCAGAATGCGGCGTCGTCGGGCCCCCGTCGATGCTGGCGTTGTCGCCGGCGAAGACCGCGGTCAGCGACGTCCGCTCGCCGACGAAGACCGCGGTGGCCGCCGCGGTCAGCACCCCCGACGTGCCTTCCAGTGCAGGGGCCGGCAAGTCGCCGCGTCCCGATGAGCAGGCGCCGAGGAGCACGACGACGAGGAGGTGGAGAGGCACGTTTGTCTTGGGTCCGCTCATTTCACCTGACCTCACCGGGAGACTTCGCGGGGTGGTCCCCCGCTCCCCAGCAAGGATGAAACTGGATACCCCGTTATTCCCCCGCCCAGGCCTCGGACCGCCTTCGACCGTACCGGCAGCCGCAGATGTCCATCTACGCGCTGCGGACGGCGTAAAGGAGCGCGACCAGCGCCACCGCCGAGAGGATCACGGCACCCTGTGCATCGTGCAGAAGCGCGTCCAGGTGCCGGCGGAGGATGGGCGCCACGAGCGGGGAGAGCCGCTGCGTGCTCGAGCGGGCGGCGCACCACGCCATCAGCTTGCAGGCGGCCCACTTCACGGCAGGGAAGACTTGAATGTCCATGCGGCGAGCCATTCCAATTCGCATGCCAATGCGCGCAGCACGCTGAACCGCTCCCTGTCGCCCTTTTTCGGGGTGCTCGCAGCGACAACTGTCCGGAGACTCGGCGGCGGTGTCGCCCAATCCGGCGGGTCCGGGCTCCCCTTGCGAATTCACGGGGTATTGCCGCGACTTGCGAGGACGGCGCGCCAGAGGGGTAACGCCGAACTGGACGAGCACGCCGCGGTAGTGTTTGCGAAACCCGAACAGGGCCCGCAAGCACTACCGCGGCGACGCGCGGAGCCATGACATGCGCTCTCTAGTCGTCGGAGTCGTCCGCGGACCGGCTTCGTGCGCAGGTGAAGCTCGAGGCGCTGTTCGCGTCACCCGAGCCCTTGTATTTCGGCCACGAGGGCCATTCACACACCGGGCGGGTCCGGCCGCTGGTCGCGGCATTCTGGTCCGTGGTGATGAGTCCCGACGGCGCCTGGCCCTTCTCGACCCAGGCCTCCAGCGCCGGCAACGGATCCCAGGCGGCGAAGAACCCACCGCCCGCGGCGCGCGGACCGCCGAAGACGTGCCCCAGCCCCGGAATCGTGTAGTAGCGCACGAAGCTCCTCGCGGTCTTCGGCCCCATGTCGGCGACGACGCGGAGGTAGTACTCGGTGGTGGCGTCCGTCGCGACCAGACCGTCGGCGAGACCGTGCATGAGCATCAGCTTGCCGCCCCTCTTCCGGAACGCGGAGAGGTCCGTCTTGTTGACGTCCTGCAGCCCGAGCAGATCCGAGATCCGCTCGCGATAGCGGCCCGGATGCTGGGGATCGAGCGTCAGCGAATCGAAATTGGAATCGCCGGTGATGAAGTACTTCGCCCACTGGTCCCAAAACACGGAGCCGTACGGCATCGCCTTGTAGGGACAGACCTGCGTGGCGCTCGGCGCGCAGGCAGCCGCAGCAGCCTGATCCGAGGTCATGAGGGCGCTGGTCGGCTGCTGTGAGTTCAGGTCGAGGCTACCCGTCATGTCCGCGCCCACGAAGACGTTGAATCCCGGGTAGAAGAACTCGCCGCTTCCGGTCCGATAGGGAATGAAGAGCGGCGTTCCATAGACGCGGATGGCGCCGATCTGCGCGTCCGACAAGCAGGAGTCGCCGGTATCGGCGCCTCCCGGGCAGCGAACGGTCTCCGGCTTGAAGTGGCAATCGCCAACGTTGCTGACGAGCCCATCCACGACGCCGTCCAACCCGTCGCAAGCGGCGATCACGGCGTTCATCCACACCAGCTGCTTCTTCAAGTTCGGGTACGCGCCCGGCTCCGCCAAGGCCCGCGTGATCCGGCCGAACTGCAAGTCGAGGCTCGCCGCGTTCCACGCGGGGTACATGGAGACCGCTCCGTCGAAGTCGCGCGGCGTGTTCTGCACCACCCAGAGCGCCTCGCGGCCCCCGGACGACCCGCCGATGAAGTAGCTGCGCGAAGGCTTGTCGCCGTATCTCGCGGCGATGAGATAGACCGCCGCGTCGCGCGTCTTCTTCAGCGCGTCGCCCGCGAAGTTGTGGAGCGCCTCGGCGTTGAGGGCGAAGGAACCATCCTGGCTGCCGAACCCGTTCGCGACGTGACCGGAGTTGCTGCTGAAGGTCGCGTATCCCTGGAGAAGAAATCCGCGCCCGGGGGTCAGGATCGGACCGTTCGTGAAGTTCACGGTCACGTTGGGAATGCTCCCGTCATATCCGCCGCCGCCCAACATCACGGCCTTGGTGTTCCAGCTTGCCGGCAGGTTCACCTGCGCGAGGATGTCGGGAGCGTTCCGGTCGACGGGGTGGATGGCGACGGATGCCCTGCAGTATTCGCCGGTCGCGGCGCTGGTGAGGGTCGCAGTGGTGACGGTCGCTCCGGTCGTCGGCAGGCCGATCGCAGACGGGGGGATCGCCGTCCCGTTCAGCTGATCGCAGGTGGCCGCGAGGGCCGCAGCCGCAGGCGAGAGGGCCACCGCGAGCAGCGCGATGAAGACGGAGCGCGCAGGGATGCAGGACAGGGGGCTGCGTTTCATGGACTTCCTCCGGGCGGCTTCATTGGAATGAGCGTGGACGATCGTTGAGCTTCCGTTGGCGACGAACCGGGCAGAACGGCGGCGGAACATAGCAGCGGTCGCAGGATACGCGCCACGCGCTGTCCAGGTCTGCCGGGGCCGCCGCTTCACTGTTCGGCACCTTGCTGGCACGAATCTCCCGGCAGGGGTGAGGCATCTCTCCGGGTTAGATGACACACGTCATCTATTTTCGGGAGCACACATGAGCAACCCAGTGGCGCTGGTGACAGGCGTGTCGTCGGGCATCGGAAGCGCGACCGCCCGGATGTTGATCGAACGAGGGTACCGCGTCTTCGGAACGGCCAGGTCGGGCTCGACTCCCGTGCCCGGGAAGGTGGAGCGCGTGCTGCTCGACGTCCGGGACGCCGCGTCGATCGATGCAGGTGTGCGCGATGTGCTGGCCAGGGCGGGACGCATCGACCTCCTCGTCAACAACGCCGGCGGCTCGATCATCGGCGCCGTCGAAGAGACCTCGCTCGAGCAGGCACAGCGGTTGTTCGACGTGAACTTCTTCGGCGCGGTGCGGATGACGCAGGCGGTGCTGCCAGCGATGCGGGCGCAGGGGAGCGGGCGCATCGTCTTCATCAGCAGCGTGGTGGGCTTCTTGCCCGCGCCGTTCATGGGGTTCTACGCGGCGTCGAAGCACGCCCTCGAGGGACTGGCCGAGTCGCTGGATCACGAGACCCGCACGCTCGGCATCCGCGCCGTGCTGGTCGAGCCGGGCTTCATGCGCACCAACATCGGCGCCAACGGCACGCTGGCCGCCAATCCGGTCGATGACTACGAGCTGGCGCGGGGCCGGGCCGGCGAAAACGTCCGCAGGAGGGTGAGCGCGGGCGAGGATCCTTCCCTGGTGGCGGAGGCAGTGCTGGAAGCGGCCGCAGCTACGAAGCCGCGCCTGCGCTACCTGGTGGGCAAGCGCGCCGGTCTGCTGGCGCGGCTGCGCCGGTACTTGCCGGCGAGCGTCTTTGACGGCGCGTTCCGCAAGCAGCTCGGCCTCGATCCGCAGGGAGGCTCGCGTGCGCCGGTCGCGTGAGGACACTGCCCGCACCCGCCGCGGCGCCGTCGAGGCGGCGTCGCGGCTCTTCCGCGAGCGGGGCATCGAATCGGTCACCGTCGGCGACGTCATGTCGCAGCTGGGGATGACGGCCGGCGGGTTCTACCGCCATTTCGAGAGCAAGGAGGCGCTGGCCGCGGAAGCCTGCACGGCGGCATTTGCGGGATCGGGCCTCGCGCAAGAGCCCGCCCGATCACCCGGGACGATGCTGCGGCGCTACCTGAGCAAGGCGCATCGCGACGCACCGGCTGCCGGGTGCCCGATGCCCGCGCTCGCCTCGGACATGGCGCGCCAGCCAGTTGCAGTGCGGCGCGCCTACACCGAGGGCGTGCGCGACGCGATTGCGCGCATCGAGCGGCTTGCGCCCGGTGCGGAGGCAAGAGCGCTGTTGGCGTCGATGGTCGGGGCGCTGGCCATCGCGCGGGCCGTCGACGACGAGGAGCTGAGCGCGGCGATGCTGCGCGACACGCAGCGCTTCTGGGTCCGGGCGCTGGGGCAGCGGTCGTGATCTGGCTCGAGGAGTTCGCTCCCGGGCAGAAATACGCCTCGAGGGCGCTTCGCGTGGACGCAGCCGCGATCAAGGCCTTCGCCACCCAGTTCGATCCGCAGCCGTTTCATCTCGACGAAGGCGCTGCCGGCGCCTCCTTCTTCGGCGGCCTGGCGGCGAGCGGATGGCACACCGCCGCGCTCACCATGCGGCTTCTCGTCGAGAGCGGCTTCCGCCCCGCCGGCGGCATCATCGGCTCGCGCGCCGACGAGCTGAAGTGGCCGCGCCCCGTTCGACCGGGCGACGAGCTGCGCGTGGAGGCGGAGGTGCTCGAGGTGCGGCGCTCGAGCAGCCGGCCCGGTCAGGGCTTCGTCAAGTGCCGGACCACGACGCTGAACCAGAACGACGAGCCGGTGCAGGTGCTGGTGATGAATCTGTTGGTCCAGGCCCGGAGCTAGATCGTCAAGGAGAGTCCGCCTCTTCGGCATCCTCGAATCCGGTGCTCGTCCTGGTGATCTCCACCCGGCCGAAGCGCGCAAAGAGGATCTTCGCGTCCAGGCAGCGATTGAAGGCGACTTCCAGGCGCGCCACTCCGCTCAACCTCCTGCGGTATTCGCGCATTGTTGCCTTCGCTGCCCGGACGCGGCGATTGTAGCCATCGACGCGGGCGTTGTATTCCTCGATGCTCGCGCGGCGAAAGAATTCCAGGCGCGGTCCCTCCTCAGAGAGCTCACGTTTCCGCCGCGTCAACTCTTCCTCGAGAGTCGAGAGCGGGGGGCCGCCGACGTACGCTTTCGTGACGCTCCGAAGCTCCTTCTGAAGATCCGCGACCTCTCCGGCATGCGTGCTCGACTGCAGCCACCTGGCCACGGGCGCCGAGCCGATCAGCTGCTGCACGCCGGAGGCGTGATCGCCGACGGGCTCACCCGCGCGGAGCGCATTGATCACGCGAATGCTCACGGCGAGGACGCGTGCATTGAAGTAAGCCGCGACCACGCGCGCATCGGCCGGCTGGGCGCGACCGATCTGCTGCTGGAGCGCGTCCGCAATCTGATCGATCTCGGAAGCGTCGAATCGAGCCCGGTCCAGCGCGTGCTCACGCACGATCGCCTGGCCTTCCGCGTGCGTCCCGACGATGGGCGACCGGACCTCGACGATACTTGCCAGGCGCGCGACGTAGGGATCGGACGGGGCCGCAGTGCTGATCTCTTCTTCATGCGCCGCCACGGGTCTCGTCGTCACAGCGGGCGGGGACGAAGGCGTGAGGTCCGGAGCGTTCGAAGTCGCTTGTGCTGCCGGCTGCAGCGCGACCCAGACTCCGCAAGCCGAAAAGAAGACGGGCGCGATGACCGCAGCAAGGAAAGGGGCGACGCTCCTCCGCCGCGGGCTGGCGACCGCGCTTCGCACGTGCGCCGACACGGAGTCGAGCAGCTGCGACGTCCGTTCGTCGACGGCCAAGGCAAGACTGGCGCGCAATGCGCGAGCTGACTCGGCGAGGTCGCCGCGCGCGAAGAGTTGGTGTCCGAGGGTGCGCAAAAGCGCAGCATTCCGCGGTCCGTCCTGTGAGCCTCCGCGCGTGTTCACCCAGAGCGCATGCGGCGCGGAGAAGAGCCCCGAAGGGCTCCACCAGCCCATCACTCCGGTAATCAGGTTCGCCTTGACGGCCGCACGGGTGCGGCAGCGCTGGCAGAGAACGCCGGCATCTACGGTGCGTGAGAAGCTCTTGATGAACGACACGGATCTGAGGAACGCGGCGGAGCGCAAGCTGGAATCGATCACCCCGCATTTCTCGCACTTGATCCGAGGAACATGAGGGCGCCGCGGGGGCGGCGCCTCGTCGTGCTGCCGGGGCGACGCCTGGCGAAACGCGGCCGCGCGCAGGCTCTCATCGTACGCTCGCCGCTTCTGCTCGTCTTCGAGGAAGGACCAGGCTTCGTTCAACTCCGCTGTCAGCGTCGCGGCGTCAGCGGCAAAGTTGTGGTCCGGGTGGTGCAAAGCGACGAGGCGCAGATACGCAACGCGTATCTGCGCGCGGGTCGCATCTCGCGAGACTCGGAGCCTCTGGTAGTAATCCACGGGCGGATTCCCATTCTACACGGAATACCGGAATCCTTTGACCGCCGATAAATCCAGGCATTCCGCGCCTGAAGCGCAGACCGGCGATGGTGCGGGGCCATGAAGCCCTATGTGATCTGCCACATGTGCACGACCATCGACGGCCGCATCCTCGTCGACCGCCGGCCGCCGCTTCCGGGCCGGAAGAACGGCGCGAGCCTGTTCGAGAGCACCGCGGACACCTTCGGATCGGCGCCTGGCTCGTCGGCCACGGCGGCTCAGGTCGTATCGCAGGTTGCCCGGCGGGGCGAGCTGGCTTCGCTATCGCGTCGCAGGCAGATCGAGCCGCTGAGCGCCGCGGGGCCCAGGTCGAGTGCCTGGAGCCCGCGGCCGCAATGCATGCGTCAGGAGAGAGTTCGCCCCGCCGCCTCGCCGGAGTCCTGCGGGGTCCCCCGGTTGGGCTTCGGCACCAGCATCCCGACCTCCGCGCGATAGCGGCGATACCGCTCGCCGAACTGGGCGATCAGGTCGCGTTCCTCGAAGTAGATGCCCACCAGGATGTAGCCGGTCGTGGCGATGGCGAAGAGCAGGTGCCCGCCGGTCATCTTCGGCGTCGCCCAGAAGCCGACCAGGAACCCGAGGTAGATCGGATGCCGCACGTATCGATAGAAGCCGGGCGTCCTGAACTCCGGCGGCGGCAGGGGACGATGGAGCGCCCGCGCGAAGACCTGCCTCAAGCCGAACAGCTCGAAGTGGTTGATCAGGAAGGTGCCGACGAGCACCGTCGCCCAACCGATCCAGAAGAGCGCGTTCAGCACCGTCACGCCCATGGGGTCGGTGACCGTCCAGATCGGCGACGGGATCGGGCGCCACTGCCAGTAGAGCAGCAGGAGCGCCAGGCTCGCGAAGAGCACGAAGGTGCTGCGCTCGATCGCGTGCGGCACGACCCGCGTCCACCACCGCTTGAACCCGCGCCGCGCCATCACGCTGTGCTGCACGGCGAAGGCGCCGAGCAGCAGCATGTTGATGATCAGCGCTTGAGCGAACGGTCCCGCCGTTCCGGTGTCGATCGACTTCGGCACCGCAATGTTGCCGACGAAACCGGCGGCGTAGAGGAATGTTCCGAGGAACACTCCGTACACGAGGACACCATACACAACAGACAATACTGCAGCCATTTGGTTCTCCTTTGCTCGGGACTTGCAACAACGGTTGAATCAGGACGGCGGCGCCGGCGTTCAGCGAGAGGTGGTCGCCTTCATCGTTGCGCCCACCAGCGGTTCTCGAGCACCTCGGCGATGCGCCGTGCAGCGCGTGCCGCGCCGTCGGTCTCGACGGGCCGGTAGCGCACCGGCGCGTGCATCTTCGCGAGCGCCTGTTCCGCCAGCGCCTCGGGCGTGAGCGCGTGGTAGTCGAGCGAATTGTCGGCGCCGTAATTCGCTAGACGGCGGCGGACGTGCACGCATTGCTCGAAGTGCCGCGCGAGCGGGAAGCTGAGGAACGGCCGCCGCGTGGCCACGAGCTCCATGCAGGTGCTCAGGCCTCCTTGCACGAGCGCGAGATCGCAGCAGGCCAGGTGCTCGAAGAGGTTGTG
>JBGQLA010000003.1:0-42319 GCA_041499865.1 Deltaproteobacteria bacterium | reverse complement strand
CCGCGCCGGCGGCAGTGAGCACGCAGGGCGGTGCCGTCGTCGCTTTGCCGGTCGGAGCGGCGGTCATCGAGGGTGAGGTGCGCTTCACCGGCGACGCGCCCGCACCGGGCAAGCTTCACCGCGAAGCCGACCCCTACTGCGTGCGCAAGGAGATGACCGACCCGACCGTGCTGGTCGCGAACCGCGTTCCGGATCAGTCAAGGGGAAACGCGCCGGCAATCCAGAAGCTCACGGCCAGATCCGTCGCCCGGGGAGTGAGACCGAAGTGGATGCCCGAGCGGACGTCGATGGGACCGAGCTTCACGATGATGCCTGGACCGGCGACGACCTGAACAGCCTCGCCGCGCACCTGTTCTGCGAAGATCTCGATGCCCGGCCGGAATCGCCCGAGGCGGAGCTCGTTGACCAGCCCTGCCTTCCATCCGCGCTCGGCCGGTGTCGCGCGAGCATCGTAGAAGCCCGTCAGGTTCAGATGGGTCCGCAACAACTCGCCCGCCCGCCAGGTGGCGAGCAGCGACGTCTCGACGCCGGCTCCGCCCGCGCTCGAGATTGGCAACAGTGCCAGCGCCTCGATTCCGACGCTGAGCGAAGCCATGAACGGCACCCACTTGAAGCCCAGCGCGGCGTCGCCGACGCTCCGCAGGACCGCGCGGCACTCGAGCTCGGAGACGAGCTCCACGCCGTGAGGCAGCCCGAGGTTCACGCGGAGCAGGGGGCTCGCGTATTCATTGTGACCCACGTCGCGCTCGAGCCGGACCAGGCCAAGGCGCGTCTCGAGCGTCCAGGGGTCCGCGGTCTCGGCATCGGTCGAATGGTAGGGCGGGAATGCCAGCGCGGTCCGCGCAGAGAACGCGACCACCAGGAAGGTGGCGGCAAGAATCCTCGCCGGCACCTCTACAGGCGTGCGGTTCACCCGTGCATGGTGGCGCGTTACCCACTTCATCGCGCGACTTCATGCCGGAGCACGAGTCCGGCCGCCCCCGCGGCGAGGATGATCAACGGTTCGGGAATCTTGCGCGCCTTGATCAGGAGCGCCAGTACGATCACGCAGATGGCCGCGGTCGGCAGATCGATGATCGCGCGCCGGCCGAGGACGTACGCGGCGCCCGCGATTGCGCCCGCGGCCGCCGACGTCACGCCGGCCACGAACGCCTTGACCTTCACGTTCGACGACCAGCGCCGGAAATAAGGCGCCAGCACGATGACGAACAGGTAGGGCGGCAGGAAGACTCCGGCCGCCGAAAGTGTAGCGCCCGCCAGCCCGGCGACGAGAAAGCCAATGAAAGCGACCGTGATCACGACGGGGCCCGGCGTGATCATCGCGACCGCGACCGCGTCGAGGAACTGCCGCTCGCCAAGCCAATGAAAGTCGTCCACTACGCCGCCGTGCAGGAAGGGCACGATGGCGAGGCCGCTTCCAAACACGAACGCGCCCGCCTCGGCGAAGTACCAGGCGATGCGCCACAGTTCTCCCAGCGCCGGACCTTTCATTCCGGAAATCAGCCAGGTGGGCACGAGAAGCGCCGAGACGGTGGCTGCCGATGGCCGCCACGCCTTCACCAGGAGCGCGACGACGCCACAACCGAGGAAGATCCAGATGACCTCCTTTTCGCTCAAAGCGGTGACCAAGCCGCTGATCGCGAACAGCGCGATCAGCACCGGATCCTTGCCCACCGTGGTCCGCGCCAGCTTGTACGCACTGCGCGCGATGATGGCGATGACGGCCGCGCCGATGCCGTAGAACACCGACTCGATCCACGGCAGCCCGCCATAGCGCACGTACAGCCACGAGATCAAAAGCACCATCGCGAACGAAGGGCCGACGAAGGCCACCGCCACCGCGGTCGCGCCGGCAATTCCCCCCCTGACCCAGCCAAGGTACATCGCGAGCTGCGCCGCGAGCGGTCCCGGCGAGAGCTGCGAGAGAGCGAGGCCCTCGAGGTAGTCCTGTTTCGACACCCAGCGGCGATCTTCGACGAGGTCGCGCTGCATGTATCCGGCGAGCGCGATGGGGCCGCCGAAGCCGAAGGTCCCGAGGCGCAGGAAGTAGAGCAACAGGTCCCGCATCGAGCACGGGACAACGTCCCGAGCGGCAGGACCTGTGGCCGGGCGCGCTGCGGCCTGCTCTGAAGGCGTCTGAGCCATGATGTTCACCCCCGCAAGCGCGGCGGAGGCTATGATTCACCTGTATCGATGTCAAGTTGACACACGATACGCCTGCACTATAACCGGCGCGTGCCCGCGAAAGACAAGACGCCCGAGCCGGGTTGGCTGTTGCTCATCCACCAGATCCCGCCCAAGCCGAACTACTTCCGGGTGAAGATCTGGCGCCGCCTGCAGAAGCTCGGCGCGATCGCCATCAAGAACTCGGTGTACGCGCTTCCATCGAGCGAGCAGGCGCAGGAGGACCTGAACTGGGTGCTGCGAGAGATCGTCGAGGGCGGCGGCGATGCCTCCCTCGTCGAAGCTCGGCTCATCGAAGGGCTCAACGATGAGCAGGTCAAGGAGATGTTCCGCGCGGCGCGCGACGCCGACTACCGGGCCGTCGCCGACGAGGCTCGGCAGTTGGCGCGCAGCTTTCCGCGCAAGGGCGAGGTCCCGGACGCGAAGCGTGGCGAGATCAAGGCGGCGTTGGCGCGCTTGCAGAAGCGCGTGGGGGACGTCGCTGCGATCGATTTCTTCCACGCGCGCAGCCGCGAAGCCGTCGATGGTTTGCTCAAGGAAATGGAGCAGAAGCTCGCAGTTCGAGCGTCCGACAAGGAGTCCGCTCCTGCCGAGGCAGTCGGAAAGCCGCGCGGCGCGACCTGGGTCACGCGAACTGGCATCCACGTAGATCGGATGGCGAGCGCGTGGCTCATCCGGCGGTTTATCGACCCGCAGGCGAAGTTCAAGTTCGTGTCGGCGCGGGAGTACCGCCACCAGGCCAGCGAGTTGCGCTTCGACATGTTCGATGGCGAGTTCACGCATCAGGGCGAGCTGTGCTCGTTCGAGGTGCTGCTCGCGCGGTTCGAGATCACCGACGCGGCCTTGAGGGCCCTCGCCGAGATGATCCACGACATCGATCTGAAGGACGAGAAGTACGGCCGGCCCGACAACGCCGGATTCGAGCACCTGATCAATGGCATCGCCATGGCGCATCCCGAGGACGAGGTGCGGCTGCAACGGGCCAGCGCCGTGCTGGACGACCTGTACGAGTATTTCAAACGGAAGCGCCGAGGAGGAGAGACATGAAGCTCGGGATCTGGATGGCAGCGTTGCTCGGGTCGGCCGCTTTCGCGCAGGAGAAGCAGATGACGAAGTTCGATTTCGAGTCGGATGCGGCGGGGCAGCCGCCGAAGGGATTCCAATTCGCACTCACCGGGAAAGGCAAACCGGGAAAGTGGGTCGTGCAGGCGGTAGCTGACGCACCGAGCGGCAAGAACGTCCTTGCGCAGACCGACGGCGACGAGACGGACTACCGCTTTCCCATTGCGTACACTGGACCAGAGTTGAAGGACTTGCGCCTGTCGGTGAAGTGCAAGGCCATCGCCGGCAAGGGCGATCAGGGATGTGGGATCATCTGGCGCCTGAAGGACAAGGACAACTACTACATCACGCGCGCCAACGCCCTCGAGGACAACGTCCACCTGTACCACGTCATCAAGGGGAGCCGGGGCCGGTTCGACGGCTGGAATGGGAAGGTGGCCTCGGGCGTGTGGCACGAGCTCGCGGTGGAGATGGTCGGCGACCACATCCAAGTCTTCCTCGACGGCAACAAGGTCATCGACACGCACGACGACGCGTTCAAGGACGCGGGCAAGTTCGGCGTGTGGACCAAGGCCGACTCGATCATCCAGTTCGACGACCTCACCGCCACGGCAAAGTGATGCTTTCACTCAAACCGCTGCCGTTCGCTCCGTCGAAACTGAGCGGGCTTTCGGAAAAGCTGATCGTCTCGCATCAAGGAGCGCGAGCTGACGTTCGCGAACTCGGCCACGCTGCACGAGCTGTACTTCGGCACGGGACCTGACGGGTTCCGGCGACAAAATGGCTTCGCGGTTCTGCTAGCGCGCGCCGTGGGCTCGGACGACCCCGAATAGCCTCCGACAGTCGCGCGGTCGGCCCAGCGTCCATCTTGGCCGCCCTGAGAGAGGCCGACGGATCGGAGCAGAGCTTGGGGCGCGGCCGCGGTGTCGACGGTCGCCCCCCTCTGCTACACTTCCTCTTCATGGTGGACTGCCACGACCCCGCCGGCGGTGCGGCCGCCGCCTTCATCCCCTCTGCCCGCGCACCCGTCCGGCGCGCCCCCGCCGCCTTGATGCGAGCCGCCCAGTCAGGAGTGTTCGTCGTCGCGTTCCTCCTCGCGGCTGCAGCTGACGGGGAGGGTGAACCATGAGTCGCCGTACGGATCTGCTTCTGCGTATGGTAACCGTCGCCGGCGTCCTCGGGGCGTGTGCCTGCGGAGACTGGAGTCCCGCGACCGTGGACGCGACGGCGCTCTGTCCGAACGACTTACCGTCCGCGTGTCCCAGCGCTGTACCCAGCTTCAGTCGCGACATTCAGCCGCTCATGCAGGGTCAGTGCGGGACATGCCACAGCGCTTCAGGCAGTGCGCCGGACCGTCGTTTTCTGACTTATGCGGATGCCTTCTCGCAGCGGACTGCCTTCTTGAACCAACTCTATTCCTGCAGGATGCCGCCGCCCGGGGCCGTTGAGGGATTCTCGGTGCCAAGGCGCGAGCTGGTCCTGACCTGGTTGGTGTGCAATGCGCCCAACAACTGAGCCTGAAGCCGAGTCGTCGCCTCTGCAGTGCCCGCGTCGCCGTCTTTTTCTCAAGCAGTTGGCCGTGGGTTTCGCGGCAGTGTTGGACGACGGCCTCTCAGGGTGTCTCCCCAATGCGTCGCCAGCTCCCTACGCGGATTTTCCGGCTCCCATGAACGGATTGCTGGTGGTCGCGGTGGACATGTACCCAGACCTGGCCAAGCAAGGAGGGGCCATCACGGCGCGCGTGGAAGGGCTCGCAGGACCGCTTCTGATCCTCCACCCGCGGGACGACTCGTTCTTTTGCACCGCGAGCACGTGCACCCACGAGGGATGTCCGCTGGGATTCGATCATGGCGCCATCGTTTGCCCTTGCCATGGCTCCGAGTATGACCTCTCCGGGCAGGTGACGCATCCACCTGCTCGGCAACCCTTGCTAACTTACAAGGCAACCTTCAGTGCAGAGAGCGGCAAGCTGGTCGTCGACCTTCACGCGCCGGGAGAGGTCTTGCCGGCACCCGTGGGCGGAGAGGTAACGCTGAGTTTGTCCCAGTACCCGAGGCTCGCGCAACCGGGGGGTGTTGAGGAGGGCACGCCCAAGGGCGAAGTGAACGCCTTGCTGGTCATTGCGTTGGCGTCCGGTCAGTACGCTGCACTCAACCCGCTTTGTACCCATGCCAATTGTGCCTTTGTTGAGTTCACGCCCGCGGACGGTTTGTTGCATTGCCCTTGTCATGGCTCTGTGTTTGCCACGGACGGTACGGTCAGGCAGGGGCCTGCCACGCAGCCCTTGAGTACCTACCCGACGACGTTTGACGGAGCGGCGGTTCGCGTGAGGCTGACCTGACTCGGGAGCGGGTCGAGGAATGAACGGCATGGGTCAGCAATCTGTCGTCTCAAATCTGACCGCCTCCGAGATTGCCCGTTGGCGATGCGCTTGCCCACCGTGCCGCCGGCAGCGTGCGCTCCTTCTTCAGGTTCACAACAGGCGCGTGGTGGCCGAAGCCCCCACAATCCAGACAGTGAGATCGCGTCCAGCACTGAGCCGACGCGGAAGCAGGACTCTTTATCTAGGCCGGCGGGTTGGTGAAGACGTTTTCACGATGTCCCGAAAACACAAGCTGATCCCGTTCGAGATCACGATCCCGGAAGCTGAGCGGGACCCCGCTTTACCCGAGAAACTCGCAGCCGAGAACGCAGGGCAGGGCTTAAGGTGACGGGCCGGCTGCACATCCTGCGGCACACCTTCTGCTCTCGCCTCGCGATGCGCGGGGCGACGGCGAAGGCAATCCAAGAGCTGGCCGGCCACGTGAGCCTGAGCACGACGCAGCGGTACATGCATTTGTCCCCGGCGTCCCTGAACCAGGCCATCCAGCTGCTTGAGGCTGTCCCTGCTGTTGGCCGGGGCGAGAGCGGGGAGAGAAGGGTCGCGGACGGAGCTGACAAGCAGTAGTTTCAGAGGAGAAGTTGTGGCGGTAGCGCATGGGAATCGAACCTGAATCAACTGAACAAGCGTAACCAGGCGACGACGCACGCCAATTCGTCGTTTCGCCCGTAGGATTAGGAGCTTGACCTGAACTCCGATCTCCTCGCTCGCGCGCGCGAGTACCCGCAATTACGCCTCAGTTTTGGAGACAGTTTGGAGACGATGTGGAAGTACCTGTCGCTCCAAGCGAGAGCGCGTTCGGTGGGCGGGCAACATCGAATCGGAGGTTGCCTTGAAGAGCGCGTCGGCCCTTGTCAAATCGCAACGCCCGAGCTCATTGTTCTCCTCCGCAACGCGAGGCTCGACCTACGGTTCGGACCGGTGACCCACGACTCGGGTTCGTCCCTTACGAGAACTCCCCCACTGGCAGTCGGCGCCGGCTGCAGATAGCGCATCCACCGTCGGTGGCGAGCACGTTCGTTCGGACGGTCTCCCTGACGTGAAGGAGAAGGCGAGCCGCTCCGGCCCCGGGCCCTCGCCGCCGGTTGAGTGGTAACTCTCAGACCGGCAATTCCGCGACACTCCATCAAAAAGACGTCGAGATCATGGCCGACGACGACGTGTCCTGGATAGCGAGCATTCAGCGCAGCGCGGCGCGCGTGGCGGCGAGCTCCGCCTCGAGCTCGGCGAGTTCTCCCGGAGGACTCGGAGGCTTCTTACGCCAGATTGCGTCGGCTTCTTCGAGGTACGGCAGCGCCTCGCGCGGACGCCCATCCAGCCGGAGCACATGACCGAGGAAATAGAGTCCGCCCCCGAGCTGTGGGCTGTCGGCCCGAACCGTGGCGCGGAACACGTCGACACCGGTGCGAGCCGCGTCGAGCGCCCCAGTCGCATCGTGCACCGCAAGCCGACCGCGGGCCAGGTCGCGCCAACTCTCGGCGACTTCCGAGTTGCGGTCGCCGAACAGCTTGCGCCGCACGGCGAGTTCACGCTCGTAAAGCCCGAGGGCTTCCTTCGTCTCTCCCTGCTCCCGTAACAAATCGGCCAGACAGCGCAGGGAGTGCGCGAGTCCGGGCTCACCCGTCGAGCGTTCGTACGCGGCGATGGACCGCTCGTAGAGCGCCCGCGCCCTGCCGCGATCTCCACGTTTCTCCGCTATCTGGCCGAGCGACAGCAGGGGCACCGCGATGAAAGGGTGGTTCGGCGGCAAGATCTTTTCCGCGGTGCCAAGCGCGTCGTTGGCGTAACGCTCGGCAGTGTCGAGATCGCCAAGCTCGCGATACACGTACGAGAGATTCGCTCGGATGGACGCGACTGGGGTCGTGGGGGGACCCTGGGTTTTCATGCGGATCGCAAGCACTCGCTCGAGCGTGGTGGCCGCATCCCGAAGTCGCCCTTGCCGCCAGTAGACCAGTCCCAGGTTGTTGAGCCCCGCCGTCAGCGAACGGCTGTTGGGATCCCCCTCACGCTCGAGGAGCGCGACAGCCCGTTCCAGCAGCGCCCGAGACGCGTCGTAATCTCCCATCAGGCGCGTCTGGTTGCCATAGTTCAACAGCACGCTGCCCATCTCATGATCGTTCGCGACCACCTGTTTGTGCACGAGCAGTTGCTGGAAGAGCGGCTCGGCCTCGGCATAACGCCCCTGGCGCGCGAGCGAAATCGCCAGCCCCTTTTTCACTTTCGCGGTGCGCGCATCCTCGGGACCGAAGAGTGCCTGCCGCGTTTCCAGCGCGCGCCGCCACTGGACTTCGCCCTGTTTGGACAGGGAGAGCTGGTCGAACACCTGCCCGAGGAGGGCCTGCATCTCTGCTCGCAGCTCGGGCTGCTGTCCCAGCTCGCGATCGAGGCGCTCGCTCCCGCGCTCCAGGAGGTCACGCACCGTCGGCGCCGAGCCGACGGAGCGGTCCGGGTCGATCTGCTCGAAGAGACTGGTGAGGAACGCCTGGCTGGCCGCGGCGCGCTCGGCCTGGCGCCGCGCGGCGGCGGTCTTCTCGAGCGACACGACAAGCGCAACCAGCACGGACGCGGCCATGATGGCCGACGTCGCGACGCCCAGACGATGACGCCTCACGAACTTGCGCATCCGGTAGCCGCGGGAGTCGGGACGGGCGTCCACCGGACGGGACGTCAGGAACCGCCGCAAGTCCTGGGCAAGTGCCGCGGCCGAGGCGTAGCGCCGTTCGGGCTCGCGTGCCAACGCTTTCATCGTGATCGTGTCGAGGTCACCGCGCAGACGCCGGACCCACCGCGGCCGCGCGCCGTCGGTGCTCTCCGGGCCATTCGTTCGCGTCGCCGCGGCCGACGGGCGTTCCGCGCTCTCGTGCTCCACTCGAAGCGCCAGCTCCTGCGGCGTTGTCGCGTGTCGGTCGAACGGAACCGCTCCGGTCAACAGCTCGTACAGCACGACGCCCAGAGCGAAGACATCCGTGGCCATGGTCACCCCGCCGCCCACGATCTGTTCCGGCGCGGCGTAGGCTGGCGTGATCGCCCGCCGCCCCTGGGACGTCAGCTGCCCTTCTTCCTCGGCGAGGAGCTTGGCGATTCCGAAATCCAGCAGCTTCACGAGCCCGTCGGCCGTCACGAGGATGTTCGAGGGCTTCAGATCGCGGTGCACGACGAAGGCGCGGTGCGCGGCGTCGACCGCGTCGCAACAGGACGCGACGAGCCGCACGCGATCGTCCAGCGGCAGACGTCGAGTGCGGCAATAGCCGGTGATCGGCTCTCCCTCGACTCGCTCCATGACGAAGTAGGGCCGCCCGTCGCGAGTCTCGCCGCCGTCGAGAAGGCGCGCGATGCCGGGATGCTCCAGTCGGGCCAGGATCCGACGCTCGCGCGCGAAACGGCGCAGGATCTCCGCCGAGTCCATGCCGCGCTTGACGAGCTTCACCGCGACTTTCTGATCGAATCGTCCGTCGGCGCGCTCGGCGAGATAAACCTCGCCCATGCCGCCCCGGCCGAGTGGCTCGATCAGGCGGTAGACTCCGATCGTTTCGCCGCGCGAATCCTCCGTGCGGCTCTCGGCGAATTCGCGTGGATCCTGACGATGAACGCCGGCGAGCGCCGCCAGGAGTCTGAGCGGATGGAGCAGGGGACGTTCTCCGTCGCCGGCACTCGATTCGGCTGATGCCCAGTCGATCGGGCTGCCGTCGAGAATGGCATCGGCGAGATCGCCGAGCAGCCCTTCATTTCCCGGCACGTCGCATCTCCTCCGCCAGCCGGACCAGCGCGCGTCGGGCCGCCTTTCGCGCCGCGTCCGGTGTCGGCTTGCCCAGCGCCGCGGCCAGCTCCTCGTACGTGCAGCCCATCTCGATTCTCGCGATGATGGCTTCGCGCTCTTCCGGCTTCAGGCGCGCCAGCGCGTGCTCGTAGCGGTCGACCGCCTCACGACCAATGGCTTGCTCCAGCGGCGAGTCGGCGCTGTCGGCCTCGATGTCATCCAGTTCGGCGGCGTCCGGCTGGCGACCTTTCCGGCGCAGCTCCTCGCGGATGTGATTGAGGACGGCCTGGCGGAGATAGGCCTGAAGCGCGCCGACCCGTCGGGGCTCGAAGTCTTCGATCCTCTTAAAAGTATTGAGCAGGGTTTCCTGGACAAGGTCCTCGGTGTCGGAGATTGTCCGCGCCCATTTCGGGAGCCTGCCGCTGGCCCAGCGTTGGAGAGGCTTGCGATGCCGCGCGAAGAGCTCTTCGAGCGCCTCCGAGTCTCCGGCGCGGGCACGCACGATCAGGGTGAAGGTCGATTCGACATCCATACCGCCCTCGGTCCAGCACGCGGCGAGAACCCCATCTTACGCCTTTGTCCGGTTTTTCGTCGACCACCGTTGTAGCCGGTCAGAGGGACAAGCCATGAAACGCAGCGTCCGCGTCGTCGCCTTCTCGATCCCGCTTTTCTGTCTGGTCTGGATTTGTGCTCTCCAGGTGCGTGCTCTCACGGACAGCTCATCAGTGGACGGCACCGTGCGGGCGCTGTTCGACCTCGCTCGTCCCGACACGGCTCCCTTTCCGACCGACATTTTCACGGTCGCCGATGCGTCGCAGAACACCGGGCGCAGGCTGAGCCTGCCCTATCCCGACTGCACGGTTCGTCCATCCGACTGCGACGATCTCGACGTCGTCAACGCGCTCGACGGCTTCGGTTTGCAGCCGCAGCTGTCGATTCCATTCGACGGCCCGATTGACGCCGCATCGGTGAACAGCGATGCCGTCTTCCTCATCGATCTTGGAAGCACGCTCGAGAAGCGTGCGCGATCCCACGCGGTCATCGGCATCAATCAAATCGTGTGGGACACCTTCACGCAGACGCTGCACGTCGAGGCCGATCAGTTGCTCGCGCAACACACGCGTTACGCGCTGATCGCGACCAGTCGGCTGCGGGATACCGAAGGGAAGAGAGTAAAGGCGGACAACGCGTTTCGGCGGTTCCGCCATACGGTCGAAGAACCGTACAGGGACGCGCAGCTTGAGGCAATCGAGACGCTGCGGGATACCGAAGGGAAGAGAGTAAAGGCGGACTTTCGGCGGTTCCGCCACACGGTCGAAGAACGGTACAGGGACGCGCTGCTTGAGGCAATCGAGGCTGCCGGCGAGATCGGCATTCCCGAGCACGACATCGTCTCGGCCAGTGTGTTCACGACGCAGAGCATCACGTCGGTGATGGAGAGAATCCGCGACCAGATCAAGGCAGGTGTTCCGCAGCCGGCGAATTTCAGGCTCGGTCCGATGGGCGAGCCTGCGGTCTTCACTCTGGCGAACGTGTCCGGGATTTCCTGGAAACAGCACACCCGCCTGAACCCGGATGGCTTCACCCCCGCGTCCATCGATTTGGGGGTGCTCCGGGTCGTTCCAGGAGCAATTGGAACAATCGCGTACGGCTATTACGTCTCGCCCGACTACAACGTGCATCCGGGCGAGTACATTCCGGCGGTGGGAACGCGCACCGGGACCCCGCTCGTGCAGGACTACAACAAGATTTACTTCACCCTGATGCTGCCTGCCGGCAGCAAACCACCAAATGGCTGGCCCATCGCCCTGGTCGCCGGCGGCACGACGGGCAATCAGCATTTCACGGCGGGCAACTTCGCGTCCAAGCTTGCGGCACACGGCATCGCCACGATCGGAATCAACCACGTGGGACAGGGTTTCGGACTCCTCGGCACGCTCACGGTGAGCATGAGCGGCGGTTCGTCGATGACCATCCCCGACGCAGGCCGCGGCATCGATCAGAACGGCGACAACGTCATCACGAACACGGAAGGCAGCGAAGCTGCTGGCCCTCGCGCATGGACGATCTCCTTGAGCGATGCGAACAGACAAACGGTGATCGATCTCATGCAGCTCGTCCGCGTGATCGAGGCCGGGATGGACGTGGACGGCAACGGCGACGCCGACATCGACCCGTCGCGGATCTCGTTCCTCGGTGCGTCTGCAGGAACGATGATCGGTACGATCTTCATGGCGCTCGATCCGAGCGTGCCGGTAGGCGTCGCCGCCGCAGTTCCGGGCGTCATTCCCGAGCACGCGCGCTGGCAACCGAACCGCCGGCCGCTGATTGGACTCAGCCTGCAGGCGCGAACGCCGTCGCTGATCAACGCACCCGGGTTGATGGAGATCGACGGCGTCGCCGTCGCCGGCCCCTATTTCAACGAGAACAAGCCGCTGCGGAACCAGCCACCCGTGATCAACACGGTCGATGGTGCCGTGGCGATCCAGCACGCCCTGGAGCTCTCGGAGATGGCGTCGCAGGCAGGTCTCTCACCCGCGGTGTGGGCGCGTTACCTGCGCGAAGCGCCGTTGCCAGGCGTTCATCCAAAGTCGGTGATGTATGAGTTCGCAACGGGAGATCAGCAGGCCGTGAACCCGGGGACCACGGCGGTCATCCGTGCCGGAAACCTGGCGGATCGAACGCTGTATTACCGCCACGATTTCGCGTCCGCGCAGGATCCCACGATGCCCAAGAATCCGCACATGTTCGCTGGCTCGCCCACCAGTCCCAACGCGCTGTTTCGATCGATTTCGCGCGCCGTGCAGGATCAGATCGGCACGTTCCTCGCCTCCGGTGGAACCGTCATCATTCATCCGGAGCCGGCGTACTTCTTCGAGGTGCCGATTACGAGCTCGCTTCCGGAAACGCTGAACTTCATCCGCTAGCCGGACGAAAAGACCACGCCCTCGCCCGAATCGTCGCCAATTTGATTCCTCCGTTTCCCATCGGGCGCCCTCGCGGATTTGCTCGTCATCCAATGGAACCTGATCGCGGTGCAGACGACCGCTACCAGGCGAAAGGACGGATGAGGGCTGGTCCAAGAATTGCGGATTGAGCGTTGCGGTGATGTCCCGCCATCCTGGCGAGGCGGATCGCGTTCTCGATTACTGATTGGAGGCAGAAGATGCAACGCATCGGATGGTGGAGTGCGGCCGCTCTTTCCGCGGCGATGGGCATGGCCGGCTGCGGCGGTACGAGCTCGCAGGATCCGGCACGGTCGGCGGACCGGGTCAACCGGGAGACCGCGGCGCTCCAGAGATCGAAGTGACCGCGATAACAACCGGCGTTCACCTCCCTGCCGATGGCTACGGCGTCCTCAACGACGAGTGGGACTACGACGAAGGAGATGGAGTCACGGTGCCCATAGCGACAAACGGAACGGTGAATCTCTACCTGAGACCTGGTGATCACACGCTGAGCCTCGTCGGGATCCCGACGAATTGCGCAGGCGAGGACGTCGATGACCGCTTCGTCATCGCCGCGCCGGGCGGCGCCGTGACCACCGTCGTATTTCGGGTGGTGTGCGCACCGGTCTCCTGCACGCCAACCAGCTGTGCCGCGCTCGGACGCACCTGCGGCACCGCTTCCGACGGCTGCGGAGGCACTCTCACCTGCGGTCCGGCCTGCTCCGCGGGGAGTGTCACGGCCAGCTACGACGTCGCCCTCAAGGCGCCTCTCTGCGCGTCCCCGTCCAGCCTCTGCTCGGCGACCACGACCGGTCGCGCCGGCATGGGTCCCGAGGCCAACTCCCCCAATACGCTCGGCGCGGCTTGTGCCGACGGTACCAGCGGCACGTTCCACTCCGACGAGTCGATCGACGCCGTGCGTGTACGCTCCACCACCGGCGCGGCGCTCGCTTCCGGCGGCGCAGCCCGGGTCGAGGTCGACGTGTGGGCCTACGGCGGCTACAGCTACGACGCGCTCGACGTCTTCGTCACCACCACGCCCGCCTCCCCGGTATGGAGCCTGGTCGCGACCAAGGTTCCCACAAAGGCCCTCGCCCAAACCCTGACCGTGCCCCTCACGCTCCCGGTGAGCAGCTCGAGCCGTTACGCCGTGCGCGCCCAGTTCCGCTACGTCGGCAGCGCCACCCCCTGCGCCAGCGGCCCGTACAACGATCGCGATGACCTGGTATTCGCGCTCGCCGCCGCCTCGGGAGGTTCGGCGCTCACGAACGGCGGCCTCGAGTAGCCCTCACGAAAGACGCGCAGCAGAGGCTCAGCCCCAGGGGATCCGCGAGGCGTGAGGCCGAAGGGTCGCCTTGGGCGGCTGCTGCTCGGTGCGGGCGGCTGGGGGAGGAGCCGTCATGCTCTCCCCAACTCGCGGCACGATCTCGCTCCGCCATGCCGACGCCGGACCGAACACTCCTGGTAGCGAACAGCACTCATGACGTACGGACCGCGGCACGCGTGCCTGCAGGGTCGGTTGGGAAGAAGCGCATGGGTCTTTCCCGCTCACCTGGACTGGCTGCCGCAGTCGCTGCAGCGGATCGTCGCCTAAAAAGTCCTCAAGTGACCAAGGAGTTGCAAGGCCAGGCCCTTCGCCGCAATTCCATTTTGAGCCTCCTTTCCGGCTGCCATTCTTGGAGACAGTTTGGAAACGGTCGGGGAATGCTCGCTAACATCAATGAGATCAGGGTGTTGGCGGTAGCGCATGGGAATCGAACCCACCGAGGACGACTCTCATCGCCCGCCACCGGTTTTGAAGACCGGGCCCCGCACCAGACAGGGACGCGCTACCGCGGCGGAATCTAGCAGGACTCTCCGCCAGGCCGAGGGAAAAACAGGTGCGCCAGGGCGCTGGAGCATCTTCGCCGGCTCCTCTGCATCCCCTCAGCTCTCGGTTGGGAGGAGCTGGCATGAAGGTGGTCGTGATCGGAGCCACGGGAACCATCGGGTCGGCGGTCTGCGATGCGCTCTCGACGAACTACGAGGTGGTGCGGGTCTCGCGCAGCGGGCCGGTGAAGGCGGACCTGGAGGACGCCGCGACACTTCGCCGGCTGTTCGAGAACGCGACGTAGACGCGGTGGTCAGCTGTGCCGGAAATACCGCGCGCGGCGGAAGCCTCTCGCCGAGCAGGGCGAGACGCTCGACGCGCGGCGGCTCGGCTGAGGCGATCTGGCTGGCATTGAAGATGCGTGCCTCGTGCTACCAAGACCGGGCCACAGCGGAAGCTCGCGCAAACTGCGTGATCCTCGCCCCGAGATGCAGGACTTTCGCGCCGGCCCGGGGAGGAACTCCGGTGCACGTCCTGATCATCTTCGCCCATCCCAGCCCGAACTCCTTCTGCCGCGCCGTGCTCGAGCGGTTCACCCAAGGACTGCAGGCGGGCGGCCATACGAGCGAGCTGGTCGACCTGTACGCGATCGGCTTCGATCCGGTGCTGCGGCCCCGCGACTTGCCGAACTGGATCGACGAGACCATCCCCTCCGATCAGCTGGAGCGAATGGACCTCAAGCGGCAGATCATCGACTCGGCCGGGGGACCGATTCGTCGGTTTCTGCTGCGGTCCCGGCTGAGGAATGCAACTCCTCTCGATCTGGTGCGACTCGTCAAGCAGCACAAGCCGCGCGACGTCGCCGAGCAGCAGGAGAAGGTGGCCCGAGCCGACGGTCTGGCGTTCATCTCGCCCGTGTATTTCGTCGGGTTCCCCGCGATCCTCAAGGGCTGGATCGAGCGCGTGTTCTCGCTCGGGTTCGCATTCGGAATGACGGCCCAGGGCTGGAACGGAGAGATCCGGGGCCGGCGTCCCCTGCTGCGGCACAGCAAGGCGCTAATCATCAACACAACCCTGTTCAACGAGAAGTCCTACGCGGCGGGGCTGGGCGATGCGATGAAGCAGCTGATCGACGAGTTCGCTCTACGCTATCCGGGCATCAAGGAGGTTGAGCACGTCTACTTCTACTCCGTCGGATCCGTGGACGACTCGACCCGGCGGGCGTACCTCCAGCGCGCCTACGAGCTCGGCAAGCATTTTCAGGCGCAAGCGCCGGCCCCGCTCGCTCGGTCCCAAGCCGACGGTGCGCCGGAGTACGTGATCTGAACCTCCGGCGCGTGCGAACGAGCACGGACCATGCTACGCCCTTCGCGCATGCGCATCGTTCCACCCGCCGAGGCGTTGGCGGGCATCCGCTCCGGGCAGTCGATCTTCCTCCACGGCGGCGCCGCCACTCCCTCCGTCCTGCTCAACGCTTTGGTCGCCCGCGCGCCGGAGCTGCGCGATGTCCGGATTCACCACCTCCACGCCGAAGGACCGGGCCCCCACCTCGCCGCGCACGTCGCGCAAAGCTTCCGGCACGTGGCGATGTTCATCGGCGGCAGCGCGCGCGCCGCCATCCGCGAAGGGCGGGCGGAATACGTCCCGGTATTCCTCTCCGACATCCCGCGGCTCTTCACCCGCGGCGACATCCCGCTCGATGCGGCGCTGATCAACGTCAGCCCGCCGGACGCGCACGGCTTCTGCTCCCTGGGCGTCTCGGTGGACATCGCCCAGCCGGCGGTCCGCGCGGCGCGGATGGTGATCGCGCAGCTCAACCGCTCCATGCCCCGCACGCACGGCGACGCGTTCGTGCACGTGTCGCACATCGATCTCGCGGTGGAGGCCGACATTCCGCCGTACACGCTCAGCTTCGATCCCCTCGGCGACGTCGAGCGGCGGATCGGCGAGTACATCGCGGACCTGGTCACCGACGGCTCAACGCTGCAACTCGGCATCGGGGCGATTCCCTCCGCGGTGGCGCTGGCCCTGCGCGACAAGCGGGATCTCGGCATCCACACCGAGATGTTCACCGACGCGGTCGTCGACCTGGTGGACCGCGGCGTGATCACCGGCGCGCAGAAGGAGGTCAACCGGGGCAAGATCGTGGCCGCCTTCACGATGGGCACCGAGCGCCTCTACAAGTTCGTGCACGACAACCCGATGGTGGAGATGCGCCCCTGCGACTACACCAACGACAGCGCGGTGATCCGGCGCTTTCGCAAGATGGTCGCGGTCAACTCCGCCATCGAGATCGATCTCTCGGGGCAGGTGTGCGCGGACTCCATCGGCTCGCAGCTCTACAGCGGCGTCGGCGGCCAGATGGACTTCATCCGCGGCGCCGCGCTGGCGGAGCAGGGGCTGGCGATCATCGCGCTCCCTTCCACTGCGCAGGGCGGGCAGCGCTCGCGGATCGTGGCCACCCTGCAACCGGGCGCGGGAGTGGTGACCACGCGCGCCCACGTCCAGACCGTGATCACGGAGTGGGGCGTGGCCCGGCTCCATGGCCGCAGCATCCCGCAGCGGGCGCGCGCCTTGATCGACATCGCGCACCCGGACTTTCGCGAGGACCTGGTGCGCAACGCCCGCGCCCTGCACTGGCTGTGAGCGGCGGCGGCGGATCGCCACGCGCCGGGCAAGCGGCTGCGATTGACGGCGAGGAAGCCAAAGGCGCAGTCTCGGGCGGGTCGCACCATGCCTGAGTTGGTCCAGGTCCGCGGATTGGGCGGACGGTACGAGATCGAACGCGAGGTGGGACGCGGGGGCATGGGCCGCGTCTTCGAGGCGCGCGATCTCAAGCTCGACCGGCAGGTCGCCATCAAGTTCCTCCCACCGGGGGTGCACGGGGAGGAGGCGCTCCAGCGTTTCGAGACCGAGGCGCGTGCCGCGGGATCCCTCGAGCATCCGAACGTCCTCGTGGTCCATGACGTCGGGGCATCCGAGGAGGGTCCGTACATCGTCTCCGAGCTGCTGCGCGGGGGGACGCTGCGCGAGCGGATGGGCGGCAAGCCCTTGCCGGTGGCCAAAGCGGTGGATTACGCGATCCAGCTGGTCCAGGGTCTCCGCGCCGCCCACGCAAAGGGAGTGGTGCACCGCGATCTGAAGCCAGAGAATCTGTTCATCACGCACGAAGGGCGGCTGAAGATCCTCGACTTCGGCATCGCCAAGCTCATCGAGCGCGAGGACGCGACCGTCGGGAGCACCGCGGAAGGCGCCTTCCTCGGGACGGTCGCATACATGTCGCCCGAGCAGGTGCGTGGCCTGCGTGCGGAACCGAGATCCGACCTGTTCGCGGTCGGCAGCATCCTCTATGAGATGCTCTCGGGCCGCCGCGCCTTCGAGGGCCGCTCATCCACGGAGGTCGGATACAAGATCGTCAACGACCATCCTCCGGATCTGCCGGCGCAGGTCCCGCGGACGCTCCAGCGCATCGTCTCGCGCTGCCTGGAGAAGAATCCCAACGATCGGTACCAGTCGGCGGCGGATCTGGTGGTGGACCTGAGCGGGGTAGCGGCACAGCCGCCGCGGCACCTGCGGCTCGTCGCCCTCCTCGGCGCCGCGATCCTGATCACGCTCGCCTTCCCCTTGGTGAAGCGCTGGGTGGCGCATCCGGCGGTCGAACACAAATCGATCGCCGTCCTCCCGTTCGTCAACCTGAGTCCCGACAAGGACAACGAGTACTTCTCCGACGGGATCACCGAGGACCTGATCAACGCGCTCGCGAATGTGGAAGGCCTGCGGGTGATCTCGAGCACGTCGTCGTTCGCGTTCAAGGGGAAGAAGGCGAGCGTCGCGGACATCGGGCGGCAGCTGAACGTCAGCACGTTGTTGGAGGGAAGCGTGCGGCGGGAAGGCCACTCGATGCGAGTGGTGGCGCAGCTGATCGACGTCACGAACGGATTTCACCTCTGGTCCAAGACCTACGATCGGGAGCTGAAGAGCGTCCTCTCCGTCGAGGACGAGCTGGCGCACTCGATCGCGGAAGCGTTGCGGCCCTCGCTTGCCCTGGGGTCGGCGCCGCTGGTCCGGCACGGGACCACGAGCACGGAAGCGCACGACCTCTACATGCGGGCCCGTTACTTCTGGAACGATCGGACCGAGCCCGGGCTGCGCAAGGCGATCGCGCTGTACAACCGCGCGATCGCGCTCGACTCCGGGTACGCGCTCGCCTATGCGGGCCTGGCCGACGCGTACATGCTGCTCCGCGATTACTCACAAGACGATCCCGCGGAGCTGCTGTCGATGGCGAAGATGTACGCCGAGCGGGCCCTGCAGTTGGACGACACGGTCGCCGAGTCGCACACCTCGCTCGCCTTGATCGCGGAGGCCAGGTTCGACTGGAAGACTGCCGACAAGGAATACCGGCGGGCGATCGAGCTGCGGCCGGACTATGCCAGGGCCCATCACTGGTACGGCCTGTTGCTGCGCAGTCAAGGCCAGTTTCACGAATCCGAGGAGGAGTTGCGCCGGGCGCTGCAGCTCGAGCCCAACTCGACGCCGGTCCTGATCACCTCCGCCGTCTCGCCCTACTTCCAGCGCAACTACGACCTGGCGATCGAGCGGCTCAACCCACTGCGGGACCTTGCCGAGGCCACGCCAGTCGTTCCGATCCTCCTGGCTACGATCTTTACGCAGATGGGCAGGTACCCGGAAGCGGTGGCCATCGCCGACAAGGTCATCGGTCCCTCCGACGCGGACAGCGGCTGGCTCGGGATCCGGGGATACGTCCACGCCAGGGCAGGAGATCGCAAGGAAGCGCTTCGCATCCTCGCCGATCTCGACGAGCGGTCGCGGCACCAGTACGTGGCGCCGACGAATCTGGCGTTGATCCACGCCGGGCTTGGCGACAAGGACCGCGCGTTTGCCCTGCTCGACACGGCCGTGGCCGTCCGGGACGCATCGCTCGCGTCATTGAAGGTGGATCCGCTGTGGGACGCCCTGCGCCCAGACGCGCGATTCACGAGATTGCTGAGTCGAATGAACTTCGATTGACGCCGGGCTGCCGGGCGTCGGCGATCGCCTCCCGCGCGTCCGCCGGAACCAGGAAGGCGGCGACGTTCAGCGCGATCATCACTGCTGAAAAGAAGACCAGCCCGAGCGAGACGGCGATCGCGAGGTGCATCCCGATGACGGCGAGCACCCAGAGTTTCCGGGTTCGCTTCAGCCAGACGAACAGGCTGTAGCCGATCTCGCAGGTGACGGTGCCCCAGCAGGCGAGTTTTGCCACGAGGGGGTGAACGGCCAGCCAGGAGAAATCGATATCTCCATGCCCCGGCCGCATCAGGGCGCGCCAGATCGCTTCTCCGGTCCACCACTGATCGCCCCGCGCCTTCTCGATCCCGGAGGAGAGATAGACCACGCAGAGATGAAGCTGCAGCAGCCGCAATCCGATTCGCGCGCCCACCGAGGGCGGCCGCGGCCGGCGGAAGGCATCGATCGAGAGTGCGTCGCCGACCGGCAGCACGACACAGTAGAAGAGCGCGATCTGCGCGAACTCGAGTCCGCCGTACGCCGCAGCGCTCCCCGCCTTCTTGAAGGCGAGGAACAGCAGCCAGCTGACCACCGCCGCGGCCCGCGTCCGGCAGCCAAGGAGCAGGAGATGAAGCGCGAGCACGTACACGGCAAAGGCGGCCTGCACCGCGCCGGACTCCGTCAAGCCGGTGAACGAGAGCGCCCGCGCGAGGGCCGGGAGGGAAGGCAGGCTCCAGTGCGCCAGCGCGTCGGTGACGGGCGGCTGCACCAGGCCGAGCGGTCCGTAATAGTCGTGGAGATGAGAGGCGACGACCGCAGCCTCGCCGATCAGGGCAGCGGCAATCCCGATGCGCATGACGGCCAGCGGCCGCGCCGATGCCGGCTCCAGCACGAACGCGCGGATTGCCGCCTTAGCGCGGCGGAGCACGGCGATCCTGCGCATCCACCAGCGCCTCGCGCTCCTCGGTGGTGAACGCGTACGCGGCCAGCGTCCGCCATTCGCCGCGATGGCCGCTTCGGTATTCGGGGAGCGTCGGCAAGAGGAACGCCTCCGCCCTCACCACCACGGCTGCGGCGCCCGGCGCCTCGGGCATCTCCGCGGCGGCCCACGAGGCGGCCAGCGCCTCCCGGATCTCCTTCCGGGAGAAGTAGCTGTTGATCGTGGAATCGAGCACGGCCAGCTCGAGGTTCGGGGCCACCCGGGTGCGGGTGGTCCAGACGCCGGCGCGGGGATCATACAAGTCGAGGGCGGCGCGCCACTCTGCGGCGACGCCGGGGGCGAAGAATCCGTACGAGTTGCTCGCGCCCGACCAGGCTGCGTACACGCCCAGGATCTTCGTGGCGGCGGAGGAGGCCGGCAAAGGCAGTCGCGCTGCGCCGGCAATGACCATCAAGAGGTGTCCTGCCGCGGCGGCCGCGGCGAACGGAGCCGGATTGCGCAGGAAGCGCCGGAGCACCGCCACGCCCGCCTTACCCGCCGTCGCCGGGGTTCGACGTATCCGACCCGCCTGCGACGTTGGTGTCGACCCTGATCATGAACCACGAGTTGTCGATCGACGCGTCCGGAAGGGGATCCACTCCGCTGTCCCTGATGTAGATGCGGTCGATCCAGTTGTCCACCGCCGCGCGGAGCTCCTGCTTCTTTGCCGTGGAGAACTCGCACACCGCTGTTCCGGCGTCGGCGACGTTCTGGATGTGGTGGTCGACGAAGCTGGCGGAGCAGATCTCGGAAGCGAATGTCGAGGCGTCGGGCGATCGGATTGCCTCGTTGATGGTCTGGTTGAACCGGGTCTCGAACTTCTTGAGCTTCTCGATGCTCTCGGACTGGGGCCCACCGCGGCCGGTGGTCGCGCAGGTGACGATGGTTCCCGTGGAGAGCAGGGCGAAGGAGACGGCCAGGACGATGCGCGCTCGAGGTTTCATTTTCCCCCCAGGGAAATGCCAGCGCGGCGTTTCCGATTGTCCCTATCAGCGACGAATCGTCGCAGTCAAGGCGACGGCGGTCTCTTCCGTCCGCGGGCAGCAAGCGACGGGACGACGAACAGCGTGGCCGCCGTGGAAAATGCCAGTCCCCCCACCACCGCGATCGCGAGGGGCTTGTGCATCTCGCCCCCGGCGCCCAGCCCGATCACCAGCGGTGTCAGCGCCGCGAGAGTCGCAAGCGTGGTCATGAGAATGGGCCGCAGACGTTCGCGCGCCGCCTCTACCAGCGCAGCGCGCCGGTCCTCCCCGCGCTCTTCCGCCGCCAGCGCATGATCCAGCAGCAGGATCCCGTTCTTCACCACCAGGCCGACCAGGAGAATGCCGCCCATCAGCGACGAGACGTTCATCGCGGTCCCGGTCACCCAGAGCGTGATCGCGCCTCCGGCGAGCGCAAGCGGAGCGGCGGCCAGCACCGCGGCGGTCCAGGCGAAGGAGCGGAGCTGGAAGAGCAGGACCGCCGCGACCGCCAGCACGGCCACCGCGAGCACGCCCGCCAACGAGGTGAAGCTCTCCCGCTGCTGCTCGTAGAGGCCGCCGATCTCCCAGGAGTACCCGACCGGCAACGAGAGCCCGCTCAGGCGCGAGCGGACCGCGGAGACCGCCGTCCCCAGGCTGGTCCCGGAGAGGCGCGCGGTGACGTGCACCATGTTCCGCTGGTTGAAGCGGAGCAGGGCCGCGGGCGGGCAACTCTGGCTGACCTCGGCGACCGCCGCCACCGGCAGCGGCCTTCCGTCGCTGGCGAGGATGTTCGCGCCCTCCAGCGCCTGCCGCGTCTCCGGCGCCGCCGCCAGGCGGACGCGCACGTCCTCGAGGTGATCGGGCCTGCGCAGCTGGGTCGCGACCTGCCCGAGCATCGCGGCCGCGAGCTGATCGGCGACGTTCGCCGCCTGGAGGCCCTGGCGGCCGCCCTGCAACGGATCGATGCGCAGGTCCACCTCCGGGGCGCAGCCTTCGTCGCCGTCGAAGAGGTCGACCAGCCCCGCGATGTCCTGGAGCTTGTCGGCGGCCCGGGTCGCGAGCTGCCGCAGGACCGCCGGATCCGTCCCGAAGAACCGCACTTCCACCGGCTCGGGCGAGCCTTGCAGGTCTCCCAGCATGTCGGCGAGCACCTGGACGAACTCGACGCGCAGGCCCGGAGCCGCGGAGGCGATCCGGGCGCGCTGATCGTCCATGATCTGGTCGACCGCGGGTCGCTTTCCGGTCTTGAGCCGCACCGCCACGTCCCCGCGGGAGGACAGCGTCGCGACCGGGGGCCCAAGCTCCGTGCCCAGGCGCCGCGAGAATGCCGCCGTGTACGGCGTCGCGGCGACGATCTCCTCGATTCTCGCCGCCATCGCATCCGCCTCGTTCATGGCGGCGCCGACGGGGGCGAAGTAGTCGATCACGTAGGAGCCTTCGTCCGCTTCGGGGAGGAAGCCCGTCTGCAGACGGCTGGAGATGAAGACGCTCGCGACCACGAACACGCCCGCCGCCGCGAGGACCGGGACCGGATGCCCGAGGCTGCGCTGCAACAGGGCTGCGTACCTCGCCGCGAGACCTGCGCCTGCCGATGCGCGCTTCGTGGGACGGAGGATGCGCGCGGCCAGCGAGGGCAGCACCGCGAGCGCCACCGGCAGCGAGATCGCGACGGCCGTCGCCAGCGCGAACGAGAGCGCGGCGAAGAACTGTCCGGCGACGCCGCTGAGGAGCCCGAGCGGGAGGAAGACCACCACCGTGGTGACGGTGGTCCCGACCACCGGCCAGAACAGCTCTTCCGTGCCCCGTCGCGCGGCCTCCGCGGGCGCGAGGCCGGCCTCGAGGTGCCGGTGCACCGCCTCGACGATCACCACCGCGTCGTCGATCACCAGGCCGACCGCGATGGCGAGGCCGCCCAACGACATGAGGTCCAGCGTCCGTCCGAAGAGCCGCAGCACGAGCAGGGTGGCGCCGAGCGTGAGCGGCAGCGAAAGCGCCACCACCAGCGTGGCCCGAAGGTCGCGCAGGAAGAGCGCCAGCACGATCACCGCAAACAGCGCGCCGAACAGGACGGCGTCGCGAACGCCGCGAACGGCGTCGGAAACGAACTGGGCTTGCTGATAGACGGGGCGGAGCTGCACGCCCGGCGGCAGCGATGCGGAGACCGACGCCAGCTTGTCGCGGACGGCGGCATCGAGCGCGAGGATGTCGCCCGATGCCCGCCGCGCCACGTTGACGATGGCGCCGGGCTTGCCGTCCGCCCGGATGAGCGTCGTCCGCGGCACCACCCCGCGGACGACGCTCCCGAGATCGGCGATCCGCACAGGGGTCGCCGCGGTCCCGCCCACCACGGTCTGCGCGATCTGCGCCGGAGTGGTCATCTCGCCCGTCACCACGCCCAGCGTGAGCTCGTGCTGCTCCGAGAGGCGGGCGACCGTCTGCACCCGGTTGGCGTTGCGCAGCCGGTCCGCCACGAGAGGAACGGTGAGGTGCGCCGCTTCCAGCCGCGCCGAGTCGAGCAGCACCTCCGTCTCGGGCACGTCGGACGACTGCACGGAGACGAGACCGACGCCGGGGAGACCCGACAGCGCGGGCCGGATGGTGTACTGCGCCAGCTCGTACAATTGCTCGGGAGGATAGGGGCCCTCGACGTTGAGCGAGAGGATGGGAAAGGAGCTGGCCAGCACCCGCTCCGCGGCGATCTCCGTCTCGGGCGGCAGCGCCGGGCGCGCATCGGCCAGGCGCGAGAGCACGAGCGGGTGCGCCTGCGCCATGTCGGTGTCCGGGGAGAAGAACATCGACAGCTCGACCGCGCCGCGGATGGTGCGGGTGCGGATCGTCTCGACGCCCGGCACCGACGCGAGCGCGGACTCCAGAGGTCGGGTGAGGCCGGCCAGCACGGTCGCCGCAGGCGCTCCCGACAGCGATGCGACGACCTGCTCGCGGGGAAAGGTGACCTCGGGATAGACGCCTTTCGGGAGCCGCATCGCCGCCCAGATTCCGGCGGCCGCACAGGCCACGGCGACGAACACGATCCCACGCCCGTGGCGGAGCGCGAGCGCGGCGGCGCTCACTCCTTCTTCTCCGCAGCGGGAATGCGCGAAGTCTCGCTCTGCCCGGCGTCCGCTGCCGGTTCCGCGGTGACGGGCGTGTCGTCGGGCACGGCATATGCGCCCTGGACGATCACCGTCTGACCTTCCCGGACCCCGGAGACGAGCTCCACGGATTCGCCGTTCTGGTAACCGAGTTGCACGGCGGTGCGCTTTGCCTTTCCTTCCTGCACGACCTCGACGGCAGGGCCGTCCCCGCCCCCGACGATCGCGGCGCGTGGGACCACCAGCGTGCCCTGGTGCACATCGACCGTGACGCGGGCGTGCGCGAGGGCGTTTGCTTTCAGCGCTCCGGCCGGATTGGGAACGCGGATGCGCACCAACGCCGCACCGCTGGCGGGATCGATCGCCGGCGCCACCGCGATCACCGATCCCGCGAACTGTTGTCCGGGCGCGGAATCGACCAGGACCGTCGCCGCCTGCACTGGACGCAGGCGCATCGCCGTGCGGCCGGCGACGGGCGCACGAAGCTCCAGCACCTCCGTCCGCGCCACCTCGATGACGACTTTCGACGGATCCACCGACTCGCCCGGGGCCGCCGACAGGCTGACCACCACGCCGTCGAACGGCGCCCGGAGCTCGCTCCGGGCAAGCTGGTTCTGCGCGGTGGAGAGCGCGGCCCGCGCCGCCTGCACCGCCGCGGCGGCCGAGTCCAGCTGCATCCGGGCGTCATCGACTTCCTGCCGGGCCGCCACGCCCGCCGAGAATGCCTCGCGCGCGCGGTCGTGCTTGATCACGGCATTCGACTGCTGCGCGCTCGCCTGCGAGAGCTGGGCCCTTGCCTGCGCGACTGCGTCGCGCAAAGGAAGCGGATCGAGCCGCGCCAGCGGTTGCCCGGCGTGCACGTGCTCCCCCTCGGCGGCGAGCACTGCCGCGAGGCGCCCTGCAACGGCGGGCGCGAGCTTCACGTCGAGACCGGGCGGAGGCGCGAGGGTGCCCGCGACTTCGACGATGTCCGCCACGTCCCCGCGAGCGACGGGTTGCATCCTGACGACGAGCGGGTGCACCTCCGCCTCGTTGCCCGCGTTGCCGTGGCAGCCGCAGATCAGCGCCAGGGCGAGGGCGCCGCTAGAGATCCGCACCGACGGCCTCCTCGAGATCCGCGACCGCCTTCTGCGATTCCAGGCTGGCATCGATCGCGCGGCTGCGCGCAGCGCTCAGGTCCGACTGGGCCTGCAGCACGGCGATCAGCGAGGTCCGCCCGATGCGGTATCCGGCCCTCGCCATCTCCAGAATCCGCGCCGCGGAGTCGACGAACTCTCCCCCATAGAAGCTGGTCCGCGCGGATGCGGCCGCCCAGCGCGCCCTCGCGGCGCGGACTTGTCCCGCCAGTCGCTGCCACGCAATCTGCGCGTCTGCAGCAGCAGCACGAGCGTTCGCCTCCTGCTCGTGGACCCGGCCGCGGTTCCAGGAGAGCAGGGGAAGATCGAAGGCGATGCCGGTGCGCAAGCCCCAATAGGATCCGGCGGAAATGCGCTCCGCCGTCAGGGACAGCGTAGGGAGCGGGCGGAGGGCCACCCGTTCCTCTTCGGCGCGGGCCAGCGCGGCGGTCTCTTGCGCATGTAGGGACTGCAGCTCGGGATGGGCGCCTGCCCTGGCGAGCAGGGCATCCAGCGGAGGGATCGTGGCCGCCGCAGGCGCTTCCACCCCGTCCACCTCGGTCCCCACGGCCGCATTCAACTCGCTCCCGGCTGCGCGCATTTCCGCCGCGCGGTCCTCCCGGTCCTGTTCGGCACGGCGCATGACGAGGTCCGCTTGCTCGACGTCGAGCTGGGGTGCTGCGCCGATCCGGTACCGCTCGGCGCTCAGGTGCGCAAGATCGGCGGCCAGCTTTGCCGCGTCCGCGGCGAGCGTTGCCTGCGCGCCAGCCGCCCAGAACGCGTAGTACGTCCGCCGGACCGCGGCGTGCAATTTCGCCTGCTGCACCCGGATCTCCGCCTCGGCGATCTGCGCGGCGGCCTCGGCGGAGTGGATCGCCGCTCCGCGCTGCCCGAGGATCGGCAACCGGACGTCGACCGCGCCGGTGAAGCGCGGATCGTCCGGACCGTACGTCGCGTTGAACGTCGGGTTCGGGAGCTGCCCCGCCGCCTCCGTCGCCGCACGCGCTGCTACCGCCCTGGCTTTCGGCGGCGCGCTATTCCTCTGGTCAGCCATCTCCCGCGCCTGCGAGAGCGAGAGGGAAACGGCTAGCAGTGCGACTTGCAGCAGGGCCACTCCCTACTTCTTCTTCCCGTGCCTGTATCCTCTACCACCATCGCGGGCGACAATAGGCCGCCCGGGTGCCGGCGAGAATCGTCCACGGCAAGAGTTACACAGTGTGCGCTGGCATTGGCAGGCGGTCCTCGTCGGGATAGAAGCGCCTTTCAGGAGGCAAGCCATGTGCTGCACGGTGTTCGTCCTCGGCATGATGGCTGCGGCAGGAGCGCAGACCCCTGGTTCATCGTCGATCGTGCTTCCCGGCGGTCCTCCTGTGGGGATGGACTACCTCGCGTTCGATGCGGCGAGCGGCCTTCTCTTCGTCCCCGCGAGCAACACCGGCAAGCTCGATGTGATCGACACGAAGACGGGCGGGGTGAAAGCGGTCGACGGCTGGCCGACCGCCAGGCAGGGGGAACGGATCGCGGGAATCACCGCCGCGGGCGTGGGCGGCGGATACGTGTACGTCGGGAACCGCGCCGACTCGAGCGTTTGCGCGGTCGAGATCGCGTCTTTGACGCGCCGGGGGTGCGTCGTGCTGCCGTCCATGCCCGACGGGGTGTTCTACGTCGGCGCCACGCACGAGGTCTGGGTCACCACCCCCCGCGACAACTCGCTGCAGATCCTCGGGTTGCGCGATCCCGCAACCCCGGTCGCGGCCGGGGCGATCAAGCTGGACGGCCAGCCCGAGGGATACGGAGTGGACGAGCGCCGGGGTGTGGTCTTCACCAACCTGGAAGACAAGGACCGGACGCTGGTGATCGACGCGCATTCGCGGAAGGTGACCTCGAGCTGGCGACCGGAATGCGGTGAGAAGGGGCCGCGTGGGATCGCGGTGGATCCGGAGCAGATGCACGTGTTCGTCGCCTGCGCGGCGGAAGGCCTGCGCGAGTTCAACTCGGAGGGGAAAATCCTCGCCCGGCTCGCCACCGGGGCCGGCGTCGACAACATCGACTGGTTCGCCTCCGCGCGCCTGGTCTACATAGCCAGCGCCCAGGAAGGAAAGCTGACCATCGCGAAGGCTGCGGCGGATGGCGCGCTCTCCGTGGTCTCGACCACGAAGACGGTCGAGGGTGCAAGGAGCGTGCTCGTCGACAAGGCGGGCAAGGCGTACCTTCCGGATTCGAAAGGCGGAAGGCTGATCGTCGTCCGGCCCGGCCTCTGACCGCTACTCCGTCCGCGGCCGGAATCGTCCGAACGCGTAGAAGATCGCGATCACGGCCAGGCAGACGCAGCCGAGCGCGACATAGCGGCCGACGATCTGGTCCGTCGACCAGCGATACGTCTCGCTGAGCACGCTCGGATCGCTCAGGCCCACGCCTTCGTTCATCCCGAAGGGAATGCGATCGAAGTTCTTCCGCGACGCCCACCATTGCGCGAACGCGTCGGCGAAGGAAGCGGCGCCGATCCCGAGAAATCCCCACCGCAGCCACCCGCGCTTGAGCGCGCTCTCCTCGGGCGCGTACACGGTGAGCATCAGCAGCGAACCGAGCACCAGGCACCCGCCGTCGCCCATGAAGACGACGAACTGCTTCGCACCGTCGACGGAGAGCGCGAGCGTGCAGAAGAGCTGGAGCACGAGCAGCGCACCCAGCGCGACGGCGAGGCGGCGGCGCTCGACGCGCCAGCTCCAGTACGCCGCTGCGGCGATGGCCGCGAAGACGAGGAAGCCGAAAGCGCCGGACCGCGACTGCGCCATCGGTGTCAGCCAGGGCCCGGGAAACGCGGGGAAGCCGCAGAGCCAGGCCGCGGTCGCGTGCCCGATCTCGTGCACCCACATGCTGAGGAAGACGCGGACCAGGAAGTGACCGGGCCCGGTCGCGACGAGGAGAAATGCGCCGGCGAGCGCCACCGGGATGGCCCAGGTGCGCAGCCGTCCTTCGAGCTGCGCCTCCGAGACCTCCCACTCGCCCTCCACGCTTCAGCGCTCTCTCGAGCGCACCGGCGGGGGCGCTTCCAGGGCGCTGGTGGCCGGCCCTTCGAGCATCGCGGCGCTTTCCGGTAGAACGTTGCGTTCCGGCGCACCCACCGCGTTCTCGATGGCTCCGAGGCGGGCCTCGATGGCAGCGAGCCGCGCCTCGAGGTGCCTGGGCGTCATCTTCTCCTCCACGTCCAGCTCCCGCATGCGGATCTTGTAGGTGCTCCGAAGCCAGACGATGCCGATGGGAAGCACCGCCAGCGCGAGGATCCCAAGCGCCGGCTCGAGGGCTTTCATCACCATGGCCAGCGAAACAGGATCCATGCTTCCTTTCCTATTCACGGGCGGGGGGTCGACGCAAGAAACGGGACGGCCCTGGGCCGGACAAGCCCCGGGCCGCCCGACGCCCTACCAGACGGTGCAGCGGTCCTGCGGCGCCATCGCCGCTCCGGCCTTGCAGGAGAACGCCTTCGCGAAGTCGGGGTTGTCGGACACCGGCCCGTTCACCCGCCATTGCGCCGTGGAGTGCGGGTTCGTCTGCGCCTGCAGCCGCGCCGCCTCCGGCCGGTAGTTCGTGCACCAGGTCTGGGCAAAGGCGACGAAGAAGTCCTGCTCCGTCTTCGGGTCCGCCTTGTCGCCGCGCTTCTGCTTGAGCGCCGCCAACGAGAGCTTGAGGCCGCCGATGTCGGCGATGTTCTCGCCCAAGGTGAGGTGCCCGTTCAGCTTCACGTCCTCCACGGCCGTGTAGCCGTCGTACTGCTTCGCCACGCACTCGGCGCGCTCCTTGAACGCATCGTTCACCGGCTTGGACCACCACTCGTGCAGGTTGCCGTCGCCGTCGAACTGGCGGCCCTGGTCGTCGAAGCCATGGGTCAGCTCGTGACCCACCACCATGCCCATTCCGCCGTAGTTCGCCGGCTCCGGCGCGTCGGTGTTGAAGAACGGCGACTGCATGATGCCCGCCGGGAACACCATCTCGTTCATCGAAGGATCGTAGTAGGCGTTCACCGTCGGCGGGCTCATCTGCCATTCGTTCCGGTCGACCGGCTTGCCGATCTTGGCCAGGTCGCGGCTGGTCTCGAACCGCGCAGCCTCGGCGAAGTTGGCGAGCAGCGACTCCTTGCCGATGTTCATCGTCGAGTAGTCCCGCCACTTCTCCGGATACCCGACCTTGTTGTTGATCTTCTTCAGCTTGTCCCTGGAGGCCGCGCGCGCCGTGTCGTCCATCCAGTCCACCTGGGCGAGGTTCCGGCCGAATGCCCCCTCGATGCCCTCGACCATTTCCTTGGCGATCCTCTTCCCGTCGTCGCCGATGGTGGTGGTGACGAAGCTGCGGCCCAGCGCCTCGCCCAGCGCGCGGTCCGTCATCTGCACGCAGCGCTTCCAGCGTGGAAGGATGGCTTTGGCGCCGGTGAGCGCCTTCGTCAGCCGGAAGCGCTCCTCCACGAAACCCTTGCCGAGCGTGTTCCCCGAAGCCTCGAGCGTCTTCCAGCGCAGGTACGTTTTCAGATCGTTCAGCTTGCCCTTCTGGGCGATCACTTTGTCCATCCCGCTGAAGAAGTCGGGGACCAGCACGTTGATCTGCTGCACGCCGGGCGCGCCCAGCTCCTCGAAGTACGCGTCCCAGAGGAAGTGCGGGGCGGCCTTCTTCAGGCCTGCCCGATCCAGCCGGTGGTAGATCTTGTTCGGATCGCGGCGATCGACCTTGTCCATCGAGTCCTTCGCCAACGCGGTCTCGAGGTTCAGCACCACCTGGGCCTGCTTCCTCGCCGGGCCCCCCTGCTCTCCGGCCAGCTCGAGCATCTTCGCCACGTGGTCCTGGTAGAGCGTGCGCAGGTCCTTCATCCGCGCGTCGTCCTTCAGGTAGTAGTCGCGATCAGGCAGGCCGAGACCTCCCTGGTCGGCGCCGCCGATCACCTGCGTCGCGTCCTTGAAGTCCTGCTGCGACGCGAAGCCGAAGAACGCGCGGGCGCCGCGCGCCTGCAGCCAGGCGACCTCCTTCGCCAGGCCGCGAGCATCCTTGATCGCATCGATCTTCCGCAGCTCGTCCTGCAGCGCCTGCAGCGAGGCGGTCTCCGCCTTGTGCTCGTCCATGCAGGTTGCGTAGAAGTCGCCGACCTTCCTGGCGTACGGATCGGCGGAATCGGCTTCGCCGCGGGCGTTCTTTTCGAGGATTTCGTGCAGCAGCGCCTCATTGCGCTGGAGGATCTCGCTGAAGCCGCGTCCCCAGGTGGCGCGGTCCTCGGGAATGGGCGTCTTCTTCAGCCAGCTCCCGCAGGCGTACTGGTAGAAATCTGTGCAGGGATCGACCGACTTGTCCATCGCGCTCTCGTCGATGGGCTGCGGTTCGGGCTTCGCCTGCGCGACCGCGCTTCCGCCCGCGGCGGGGGCGGTGGGCGCCGCGGGCCGGCCCGCCGCCGGCGGAGCGGGCGACGGCGGGGTCTGGGCTGCGGTGGCGCCGGTGGCGGGCTCGTTTGCGGGCTTGCTCTTCGGGCCCGAGCTGCAGGCGGCGGCGACGAGGATGGAAAGGAGCAGTCGCTTCATTCGATCTCCTGGCTGGATGGGGGTGCGGCGAAACCCGGGACCTACGGCCGGACCGCTTGCTTATTTCCCGGCTTGGCGTGTGCGTCGATCCATTCGAGCACCGTGTGGTACCAGAGCTGGCTGTTCTTCGGCTTGAGGACCCAGTGTCCCTCGTCGGGGAAGTAGAGCAGCCGCGACTCGACGCCGCGCCGCTGCAGGGCGGTGAACATCCCCAGCCCCTGCTCGACGGGCAGGCGGAAGTCGAGCTCTCCCTGGACCACCAGCGTGGGCGTCTTGAAGTTCTCCACGTAGCTGCTGGGCGAGAATCGCCGGTACATCTCCGGGTTCTTCCAGGGCGGGCCGCGGAACTCCCACTCCGGGAACCACAGCTCCTCGGTGGAGAAGTACGCGCTCGCCAGATCGAAGACGCCGTCGTGCGAGACGAGGCACGCGAACCGATCGGTGTGCCCGGCGATCCAGTCGACCATGTAGCCGCCGAAGCTGGCGCCCGCGGCGCAGGTGTGTCCCGGCTCGACGTAGGGCAGCTTCTCCGCCGCGTCGGTCGCGCGCATCACGTCGTCGTACGCCAGCCCGCCCCAGTCGCCCGAGATCTGCTCCTTGAACTTCTGCCCGTACCCGGAAGAGCCGTGGAAGTCGGTCTCCAGGACGACGTACCCGCGCGCCGCGAAGACCGCGGCGTTCCAGCGCATGGTCCAGGAGTCCTCCCACGACCCCTGCGGGCCGCCGTGGATCAGGACCAGAAGCGGCAGCTTCGCGGGAGCATTCGCCGGACGGATCACCCAGGATTGCACCTTGCCGCCGTCCTTCGCGTCGACCCAGAGCTCCTCGGCGGTCCCGAGGTCCAGGTCCCTGTACTGCTCGTCGTTGAAGTGCGAGATGCGGGCGGGCCGGCCGCCCGGTTTCAGCGCCACCACCTCGGGCGGATGCGTCAACCCTGCGTTCGCCACGATGGCCGTGCCGTCCGGGGCGAGATCGAAGTCGTCCCCGCCCGACGGCGCCTCGCTGAACCGGCGGAACTTGCCGTCCAGCGACACGGCGTAGAGCCAGTGATGCGCCCTCTGCACCACGGCGGCGACCAGTCCCTTGCCGTCGCGCCGCCAGGCAAAGCCGCCCACGTCGTCGCCCTCGATGTCGAACGCGGTGATGCGTCCGGTCCGGCGATCCTGGATCTTCAGCTTCCATTGATCGCTCTCGTAGCCGTCGCGCGCCTGCGAGATCCACGCCAGGTGCCGCCCGTCGGGCGAGGGCCGTGGCTGCGCGTCGTCGCCAGGGTTGTCCGGCGTGAGGTTCTTCGGCGCTCCTCCGGCGCGGTCGATCTGCCAGAGATCGCCGTTGGTGCTCCAGGCCTCGCGCTGCGCCGGCTTGCTGCTGACGATCAGCTCGCCGTCCGGGGTGAAACGGAAGTCGTCGCCAAAGCCGAGGCGGAAGCTGGGCCAGTCGGAGTCGAGCGGTGTGACGTCCCGCGCGGCGCCGCCGGTGGAAGGCATCACGAACACGTGCGTGCGCTTGCCTTCCTTCCATTCCGTCCAGTGACGCGCGAACAGGTGATCGACGATCCGTGCCTGCACGCCGCTCTTCTCGCGTTTCCCGGCGCGCTCCTTGTTGCAGGCGTCGTTCCCGCCGCATTGCGGGTAGACCTCGCTGGTGAAGGCGATCCAGCGGCCGTCGGGAGAGTAGATCCCGCCGTCGGCGCCGCCGCTCATCGTCGTGATCTGCTGCGCGTCGCCGCCGTCCAGCGCGTACTTCCAGAGCTGGCCTTCGCGCACGACCAGCACCTGTTTGCCGTCCGGCGACCAGCGGGCGTGCTCGCTCCGGGCATTTCGCGTGAACTGGCGCCCGGGCCCTTCGGGCAGCGGCAGGAGCCAGATGTCCTTGTCGTCCTTGTTCGTGGTGAGATTTTTCTGGCGGACGGTGACCGACGCCCACTTCCCATCCGGCGAGACCTGCACGTCGTCGGCGCGGCGGGTGGCGAGCAGCTCTTCCGGGGTGAACGGGCGCGCCGCGAGCAGCAGCGCGAGCATCAGGCTGGACATGGGCTGCGCTCTCTACCACGACCGCTGGCGCGCGGTGAGCCAGGATCGGGCGGGGCGGGGATCGATCCCGAACTTCTCCAGCCCCGGGAAGACCACCTCTTCGAGCGTGCCGACGAAGATCTCCCGCTTGGTCGAGTGCGGCAGGACCCCGTGGCGCAGGAGATCGGGGCCCTCGCAGTCCGACCCGGCGGCGGCGAACAGGCCGTCATCCACCGTTCCCGAGAGCATCGCGGGGATGAGTGGCGCGAGAAACGAGACGTCGTGCAGCGCGACCTCTCGCGCCAGGTGCGCCCAGCCCATGCGCCCGTGCGCCACCTCGTCCCTGGCGATCTCGCGAAGGACGCTCTCCACGCGCGACTCCACTTCCTCCGAGAGCAGGGTGGTCAAGGTCGCCACGCTCTCCGACTCGGTGATGCAGCACGCCGCGACCATCTCGTAGAGGGCGGCGGCGCGCGGGTCGAGGCTTGCGGGCGCGATCGCGGCTTCCGGCGGCGTCTCGGGCACCGGTTCCCCGTACGCGACGGTGAGGCCGGCGCAGAGCGCCGCGTGCCTCTCCTCGTCGGCGGACGCGTGTCGGAGCAAGTCGGGGACAGGCGAGTCCGGGTCGAACGCGGAGATGACCCCCGAAAGCCGCGCGAACCTCCGGGCCGCGTCGCGCTCGACCCGGGTACGGAACGCCCAGGCCTCTCCGGCCTTGCGCCGAAGCGCTTCGTTCACCAGCCTTGGACTCCGCCGCCGCTGCCTGCGTCCGCCGCTCCGGCGTCGCTGCCCTGCGCGGCGCCCGACGCGCTCTCGCCGGCGTCGCTCTTCTTGTCCTTCGTCTGCTGCGCGAGCGCAGGGCTCGAACAACCCGAATTCGCGCCCAGGACCGCGCCGCCTACGACCAGAAGCTGGAAGAGCTTTCGAAAGTGCATGTTCTCCCTCGAGGCCAAGGATCGAAGGAAGGAGTCTACGCCAGCACGACGCGGGACGCAGCATCGCCCCGCGTCAGGAGCCCTGAAACCGCGCCTCCTCCTCGGACCGTGCCGGACGCAGTCCCGGGCGCCAGCGGAACCTGTCTCGCAGTGGATGGCTTTTCCCCTCCACGACGTCCGCGACGAGCGGACCGAGCACGGGCGCGAACTTGAAAGCATGTCCGCTGTCGCCCGTCGCCAGCACGAGCCCGGGCCGATCCGGATCGTGCGCGATCCAGAAGTGCCCGTCCCGGGAGTCGCAGTAGAGGCAGATTCGCGTGAAGGAGATCGGCGCGTCCCGCAGAAGCGGAAAGGTCGCCGCGAGGAAGGCGCGCAGATCCTCGATCTCCGCCGCGGTCACCGCCCTCTCCGCGGACTCCGGGTGCAACGCCCGGCCGGGTCCGTGCCGCCCGATCTTCACCACGCCGGTCGCCGGATGAGCGGGAAAGCCGTAGTACCCGGTGGTCTGGATATCCGCGCAGAACACAGGAAAGCGCTCCGCACGGAACAGCGACGGATCCGGCGGAGCGAGATGGAACACCGGATGTCCGGTCGATCGGAGCTCCGGCGCCATCCAGGGAAGCGCATGCGGGGTCCAGGCGCCGAGCGCCAGCACCACCATGCCGGCCTCGATGCGCTCGCCGGTGGAAGAGACGATCCCGACGACGCGGCCCGGCGCATCGGCCGTCGCGGATCGCTCGTGCAACAGGCGGCCGAAAGCGGTGCCCTCGGAGAGCTCGACCCCGGCTTCGCGGGCGTGCGCGACGAGGCGCGCAATCGCTCTTCCGCTCTCGACGAAGCCGCCCTCCGGATCATGGATGCCGTGCGGATAGCGTGCGGCGTCCCAGGCCGGAAAGCGCGCCCGCACCGCCGCGGCATCCACCTGCTCCACCGGATGGCCGCGCCGCGTGAGCACCTCGAAGCTGTCCTGCTCGATGGTTCCCGCCGAGAGCGGACCCTGCCGGAGGAAGAGGAGGCCAGTCTGGTGGTACAGCGCTTCGCCGAAGTCCCGGTTCCATTGGCGCCAGCCCTCGATGGCGCTCTCCGCCAGCGCCGTGTAGGGCTCGTCGGCGCCGTACTCCAGCCGGACCACCTTGCTGATGTCCGTGGACGCCGCGAGAGGATGAGGAAGCGGCCCCGGATCGACGAGCCGGACCGCGTGGCCACGCCTTCGCAGCTCGATGGCCGCCGTCACCCCGAACACGCCGGCGCCGGCGATGACGATGCGCTCCATCTCAGTCGTGGAACCGCGACTCGATGCGGCGGTCGGGGATGAGCCAGATCAGCGCGACGATCACGTAGAGGGCGTCCGCGATCCACTCGTGCAGGAACGCGAGCGGGATCGCTATGGCGTAGAGGATCGGGGAGATCTTCCCCTTCACGTCCCGCCCAAGCGCGGCCGCAAGCTTCGAGTCCGGCCCCTGCTCGGCGACGATCGCGCACTGGAGCAGGTAATACGCGACCGCCGCCGCCAGGAGCACGGCCCCGTAGACCGCGGTCGGGAGCGAGGCGAAGTGGTTCTCTCCCATCCACCCGGTGGTGAACGGCACCAGCGACAGCCAGAAGAGCAGGTGCAGGTTCGCCCAGAGGATCTTTCCGTTGATCCGGGTGGTCGCGTGCAGCATGTGGTGGTGGTTGTTCCAGTAGATGCCGAGGTACACGAAGCTGAGGACGTAGGTGAGGAAGACCGGCAGGAGCGGGGCGAGGGCGTGCAGGTCGTCCCCGTGCGGGATCTTCAGCTCGAGCACGAGGATGGTGATGAGGATGGCGATCACTCCGTCGCTGAAAGCCTCCAGGCGCGCCTTGCTCATGGTCTCCGCCGAAGCTCCGGCTTCAGTTCTTCGCAGGATATGCGATGCCGAGCACCAGCACCTCGACGCCGGGGTTGCGGTCGCCGAGCCGGGCGTTGGAGATGTGGCTGAACCCGAGCCCGATCCGCAGCCGGTCGCCGGCGGCGATGGAGAGCTCCAGCGAAGAGCGGAATTCGATCGGGTGGCCCAGGTCACGCTCGGTCCCGACGAGCGCGATGCCCGGCGCAAAGCCCGGGCTGAGCTGCAGCCCCAGCGGCAGCTCGAGCTCGGCCACGAATCCCGAATACACGTACGCCCCGCCGGCGGAGCTGGTGAGGAGGCCGGCGACGGGCCGGAACAGGCTCCAGCGCCAGGGCGTGCGGATCTGCAGCTCGATCCCGAGAGCGTGCGGCACTTCCCTGCGCATCCCGTACTGACCGGTAGAGATGGAGAGGGAGGTGACGGGCTCGGCGCGCGCGCCTGCGGAGCCGAGCACCAGGAGGAGGGCGGCGCCGCAGGCGCATGTGCGACGAGGGTCTGGCATCGGCTCTCTGGAAACCCTGCTCCGCGCACGTGCGGGGTTGCGGTCGTACCGCGAACCATCATCGGTTGGCCGGATGCGTGTCAAGGTCCGGCGTCTGCCCCGCCTGCCGGTCACGCGAGCGGGGGTTCGCGCCTAGAGGAGTTGAAGGCCGTGCGCAGGGCGCGGCCGCTTTCAAGGAGGCGACATGAAAAGGACGCTTCTCGCGTTCATCGCCGCGCTGGCGTTGCCGGCGCTGGCGTGGGCCGGGTCGGGGTTGCACTGCAAGCTGGGCTCCTTGGAATGCACCATCGCAGGCGTCGCCGGCGTCCTCGGAATGCTCGCCGGGACCCTCGCCGCCGGCGTGCCCGTCCTGATCGCGGCCCGCCGCTAGAAATACATGTAGTGCAGCGAGATGTTCGGAACCCACTGCGGGCGTCCGCTGTCCGTCGGCACGATCCCGCCGATGTCGAGGTTGCGGGCGAACTGCACCCGCAGCTCGAACGGCCCCAGCCCCAGGTTCACGCCGAGCACGTAGTCCGCGGTGCGGTTCGCCCAGGCCTCGTCGAGCGTGGCGCGGAGCTTGGTGTATCCGCGCCCTGCATGGTTCAGCACCGCGCGGTTCGAATCGACCACTCCGCCGAAGTCGAACCCGACCACCCCGGTGATGCCGCTGAAGAAGGCAAAGCGGATCAGGATGTCGAGCGGGAAGTTCAGCTCCGCCTGGCCCACGTAATAGCCGTCGCCCAGCAGCCGCGCGTCGCCCCAGCGGAACCCGCGGAGGTTGTCGAAGCTCGAGAGGTAGAAGCGCCGCCCGAATCGGCTGCCCTGCGCCGCGCCGCTGGCGACGCGGAGGTTGAGCTTGCTGCGGCCGACGATCCGGAAGGTCTGGATCGCGTCGCCCTGCAGGTACGTGTAGAGCCCCTCCGCGCCGCGGGTGGGAATGGTGCCGGCGCCGAACTGCACGAGCAGCGATCTCCCTCCCATCGCTCCGCCGGGCCCGAAGCGGGTGGTGTCCCAGCCGTAGGCGAGGCTCACCTCGCTCTGCGGGTCGAAGCCGCGGATCTCGTTCAGATCGGCGGCGGGGACGTTGGCGTACGGCGTGCCGAAGCGGTCGTACGCGAAGTTGTCGAAGAAGCTGCGGGTCACGCCCATGATCCGGGCGCTCGCGTCCACGCGGCTGAAGGTGGAGAGAGGATACGAGAGCAGGCCCTCCACCCCGAACTCGCGGGAGAGGTAGAGGATCTCGCAGGCTGCGGCCTGGTTCTGCACCGTGAGCGGGGCGTAGCATTGCTTGGCGCTGGCGAACTGCGTGTCGCGGCCTTGCTGGAAGGTATGAAACGCGCCCACGCCCCAGATCAGCCGCTCCGATTTGTCGACGTAGAAGGCGAGCGCATCGGTGAGATCGAACGAGCCGTAGATGGCCAGGTTGATGAGCGCGCTGCGGTCCCGCATGATGTCGGCGAACAGCACGCCTCCCGATCCCACCGGAGCGAATCCGACTCCCGCTCCGCCGATGGCCGCGCCGCCTCCCTCGACCTTCCAGTTCTTGCCCACGGCATAGGGATCGTAGGTGGGCGCGTTCTGCGGAATGGGCTCGTCCGCGAACGGCTGCGGCTTGTCGATCGTCGCCAGGTAGCTGGGCGGAATCGCGTCCTGCTCGTCCAGGCTGAGCATCGCAGACGTCTGCACCTCGAAGAGGCGGAAGCGGGCGCCGTAGAAGGCCACGCCGTAGAGCCCGTTGGGCGCGAGACCCGGGTGCGCGAGCGCGGTGGCGAAATCGGTGATGCGCTTGATCCTGCCGTTCTGCAGGAACCAGAGATCGTTCTTTCCGCCCGCGTCGCTGGTGAACACCACCGCGGAGCCGGAGAGCGTCACCGGATAGCGCTGGTCGACGGGCGCGTCGGTGAGGCGGGTGCGGGTGCCGTCCTCCGGATCGATGCGGAAGAGGTTGTAGCGCCCGCTCTCCGTGGCATCGCTGGCGTAGATGATCCCGTCCTCGCCCCAGGAGAGGTCCCGCTCGCTGTAGAGGTCCTCGGTGAGCCGGCGGACGTGCGGGTCCTTCTCCGCCAGGCTGAGCGTGTAGATGTCGATCTTGCCGTCGCGATCGAGGCCGTAGAACGCCAGCCGGGTCCCGTCGGGACTGAAGGTCGGGTCTCCCGCCTCGATCACCCCGTCGCGGATCACCCGGATCACGCGCGTGGGTCCCAGGTCGAGGTCGACCCTGACCCGGGTGGTGTTGGCGGCGCCGCGCTCCTTCCGCTTCAGCGGCCGCACGTGCAGGACGTCGGAGTCTCCGGACTGCGCGAACCAGGCGATGGCGTCGTCGCTCACCGCCATCACCGATCGGAGCACCGGATGCAGGCTCTCGGTGCCGGGGTTCTGGTCGATGGCGATCTGCTTCGCGGAGGAAGGATCGCGCCGGTCCATCACCACCAGCTTGGCGCGCGCGGTCTCGCGCTCGACCCCGCGGTAGAAGAGCAGGTTGCCGTCCTTCGAGCTGGTAAACGCGTCCAGCTCGTCGGAGAGCTTGAGCTCGGTCATGTCCGGCAGGTCCTGCTTCGCGTCCAGGTACGTGCGCATCACGCGCTTGCGCGCCCAGGTGGACCAGCGCGCGTTCATCTGCGCCGGCGTGTCCCCGGCCACGTGCCCGAGGAGCTGCATGAAGTTTTCCTTCGGCTCGCCGCGGCCGCGGCCGCCGCCCACCAGGCGCGGGCTCTGGTCGAGCACGCCCTGGATCACGCGCTCGCCGTACACCTCGCTGAGGAACACCAGCTTCGCCTGGCCGTACTTGTACGTGTAGAGATACGAGTACGGCCGGTCCTCGTCGAGGCGGGGAAAGTCGTAGCCCAGCTCGCCCAGCGGATTCAACACGATGTCGCGGAGGAACATCTCCGTCTCGCTGTCCATCTGCTGGTTGTGCGCGTAGTACTCGGCGAGCCCTTCGATGAACCAGAGGGGCATGTTGCCGATCGGGCTTTCCAGGCCCGCGCTGGCCGCGCGCTCCGCCACCTTCTGGATCTGGAACTGGTGCGTCATCTCGTGCGTGGAGACCAGCTTGAAGAACTCGCGCTCGCCGGCGTACGGCAACGACATGCGCAGGTCCTGCGGGCTGGTGACGCCGAGCACGCCCTCCTGCACCGCGAACACGTTGGTCTCGAGGAACTCGCGGTACGTGTTGTAGAGGATGTAGGGGACCTTGAACGACGGCTTGTACTGGAAGCGATCGCTCAGGTAGCGCCAGCTCTCGCGGATCAGGCCTGCCGCGATCCGGGCCACCGGGTACTCGCGATCGTAGAAGTAGAGGCGCAGCCCGGCGGAGCCGTCGTCGTCGAGGAAATCGAAGTCGCGCCAGTGGTAATCGAAATAGCGGACCAGGTTCTTTCCCGGCCGCTGCGGGATCACGTACGCCTCCTGCGTATAGCCCAGCGGCGCGCGCCCGGTCACCTGCGCGAGGCGGCCGTGCTCGGCCCACGGCAGCTGGAGGGTGGGCCCCGGCTGCAACCGCGCGGGGGCGAGCCCGAGCGCGAACGCAGGGGTGGCGAGGAATGCAAGAAGCAGGGGGCGGAGGATCATCCCGCGCATGGTGGCCTCGGAGCGGACGCGGCGCCATGTGCGACGCCTCTTACCTGTACCCTATTCAACCGCGGCGCAGCGTCGTGCGCTCGTGTGGCATGCTCGCCCGTGGCGAGCGGAAGACCTGCATCGGAGAATAGTAGAGGAAGTTCGAGACCCTGGACGTATAGAGGTCGGCGTAGTCCTCCACCTGCTCGCCGAACCGCGAGTTCTCGTTGCCTTCCTTGAACACCAGGCCCCAGTAGGCGTTGGCGCCCTTCTCGAACCGTGCCTCCAGCTCCGCCCCTTCCGCGAGCGTGGCCTTGAACGCACGGCGCAGCTTCTCCAGGTCGTGCTTCTCCCGCTGCCGGCGCGCCTCCAGGTCCGAGGGCAGCGGTCCGCCGCGCTCCATCCGGCGGTCCAGCGCGTTGAGGAGGAGCTTGTGGTGGTTGATCATGTCGTCGAGCCGGGTGCGCAGCGCGTCGAGCTCGTTGAGGCGCTGCACGTCAGAGGCGTGGCTCTCGATGTACTCGATCTCCTGCTCCAGCTCCTGCACCACGAAGCAGGTGCGCCATTGCGACGCCTTCCGGTTGCGGATGATGTCGCCGTAGATGTGGTCGCCGACGTAGAGCACGTGGTCGCCGGCGAACCCCGTCATCCGTTCGAAATCGAAGAGGTTCCCGCCCTCGTAGATCTTGCCGCGCTCCAGCGACTCGACCTGCGGCCGGGCCACGGTCCCGTCCGGGTTCAGCTCGATGAACGGCTTGTGCTCGGCGAAGAAGGCGGGCTTCTGCGCGCCCACCACCACGTAATCGAAGTAATTCCGCCACGACGGGTATTCGGCCAGCTTCCCGTCCAGCAGGAACTTCATCACCCCGTCGGTGTAGTCCCACAGCGAATTGGTGAGGACGAACAGCTTCTTGCCACCGGATCGGAGCTTGTGCAGCGCGGAGGCCAGCTCCGGGTCGGGCTTGATGAAGCGGCCCAGATCCTTTCGCAGCTCGGACTTCAGCGAGCCGTCGCGGTGCACCTCGTCGATGCTCTCTCGCGTCTCGTCGTAGAGCTGGTGGTAGTCGACGCGCACTCCGCGCGCCTCCTGCGCCTCGATGATCTCGGCGTAGAGGCACGCCTCGGGCAGGCTGAAGAGCGTGTCGATCCAGGCGAAGCGCGGCAGGCTGAGGCGGATCTTCTCGTTGGTCTGGTACAGCGACCGGCGCTCGTCGAGCGAGAGCTGCCGCCGGCCGTGGTAGCAGCGGCCGACGTGGTTGTGCCGGTCCATCTTGAAGATGTTGCCGAGGTCCTTGTCGACCACCAGGCCGCGGATCACGAACTCGTAATCGTATTTGAGGTTGCGCAGGTAATCGGGGTACCCGCGGGCCGCCACCAGGCGGTCCAGGGTCATGTGGAACGCCAGCTCCTCGATCTGCCGCATGGAGTACACGGCGAGCGTGTAGTCCATGTCGAATCCGACCACTGCGATCTGATCCATCTGCAGGGCGCGGTTGGTATAGATCTGCCGGCTGTGCGGCAGCTCGAACCCCTGGTGCTCGGGTCGCTCGAGAATCCGCTGGATTTCGGGATCCCGCAGGACATCCTGGACGGAATCTGGAGGGGATTTCGGGATCGCCATGCCGGACGGCTGATCATCCCCCTGAGGCCGGGGCGGTGCAAGCATTTCACGACCCTGCCCATCCGATCGCACGGCCCCTTACAGGCAGACCGGCTCATAGCGCGCCGTGATGTGGGACCCCGGCGGTGGAACTGCGCTCGCCGGGAACACCAGGCGGTTCGAGCCGGCGTCGTAGCTCCAGTCGGTCACCGTCGCCCCGTTCACCGTCACCACCATCGCCGTCGGGTCTTTTGGATGCGCCGAGAGAGGGAAGCTGGTGAGCGGCAGCAGCAGATCGCCCAGCGAGCTCTCCAGCAGGCTGCCGAAATTGCTCAGGTCGCAGATGTCCTCGAGATGACCGCCGAGTTGCCTGGCGATCTCCTTGTAGCGGGTGCCGACCCCCTCCGCGGTGCTCGGGCACGCGCTCAGGGGGACGATGCCGGCGAAGGAGACGAGGTCGAGCGCTCCCTTCTTCACCTGCGCGAGCCGCTGCACGTAGCTGCTGACGGGCGCAGGGTTCGCCACGTCGTTCGCGTCGTCCGCGTCGCTCACGGCCAGCAGCGCCAGGCGGGCATCGTCGCGCAGGAAGCCCGCGTTCCCGTCGTTCGGCCAGGGCGTGCCCGGCGCCTTCGTCGAGCTGATCAGCGGATCGGTGAGCGCCGCCAGCACCGGGTCGAGGAACCGCTCGTCGTAGTGGCAGGTGCCCACGTTGGTGTTCGCGAAGAGCACGTTCTTCACGTCCGGCGTCTGCGGCGTCAGCAGCCGTGGGCGCGAGCCGTCCACCGGGAAGAAGCGCCCGCCTTCGCCCCCGCTGGCCCCGCCGGGGCACTGCGTCCAGCCCGACGTATACGGGTACATCCCGGTGGTGGTGATCGCGATGTGGAAGTCCGCGTTGGCGAGGGCGATGCGGTTCCACAGCCGATCGAGGTTCTGCGCCAGCGCGCGCTGCTCCTCGGCCATGGAGCCGCTGTTGTCGATCACCATCAGGAGATCGACCTTGGG
>JBGQLA010000002.1:0-43421 GCA_041499865.1 Deltaproteobacteria bacterium | reverse complement strand
TGGAGTGCTACGACGTGGGCCACGTCGAAGCTTGCCTGCGGCTGGCGCAGGAGGGCGTGATCGACCTGCCCGCGCACTTCGACTTCGTCCTCGGCGTGCGCGGCGGGATCCAGGCCAGCGAGGAAAATCTCAGGTTCCTCGCCGCCAAGCTGCCGCGCGGTTGTACATTCAATGTAGCAGGCTTGGGCAAGCACCAGCTGCCGATGGCCGCCCTCTCGCTGCGCATGGGCGGACACGCGCGCTGCGGCATCGAGGACAACATCTACCTGGGCAAGGGCGTGCTGGCGAAGGGCAGCTTCGAGCTGGTCGCCAAGGTGGCCGAGTTGGCCCGGGCCGTGGGCCGCGAGGTGGCGACACCGGCGCAGGCGCGCGAGATCCTCCGCCTCCCGGCCGCGCGCCGGGAGCAGCCGACGGCCTAGACAACTCCAACCATCTCAGTCCCACGGCAGCGCGCGGACTCCCGCGGCGCTGCGGGACAGCCGGCGCGACCCCGCGCCGAGCTAGTCCCCACGGCAGCGCGCGGACTCCCGCGGCGCTGCGGGACAGCCGGCGCGACCCCGCGCCGAGCTAGTCCCCACGGCAGCGCGCGGACTCCCGCGGCGGCGGGACAGCCGGCGCGACCGGGCTAGACGGGCGAGATCTCCCGCTTGCGCCAGGGGCGCTCGACCTTCTTCCCTTCGCAGATCTTGAGATAATGCGCGAGCAGCGGGCGCGTCTCGCGGGGATCGATCACGTCGTCCACGTAGCCCAGCGCGGCGGTCTTCTGGATGTCGATGTGCGGCCGGATCGCCTCCGCGAGCTGCTTCTTCACCTCGTCGGTCTGCTTGTTGGCGGCGATCGCCACCATGCCTTCCGCGCCCATCACGCTGATCTCCGCGCCCGGCCACGCCACCAGCAGATCCGGCTCGTACGCCCGCCCGTTCATCACGTAGTACCCGGCGCCGTACGCCTTGCGCAGCACCACCGTGAGCTTGGGCACCGTCGCCGAGGCGATGGCGTAGAGCATCTTCGCGCCGTGCCGGATGATCCCCTGCTGCTCGACCTTCGACCCGACCATGAAGCCCGGCACGTCCTGCAGGAACACCAGCGGGATCCCGAAGGCGTCGCAGAGATTGACGAAGCGCGCCGCCTTGTCGGCCGCGTTCACGTCCAGCACGCCGCCCGCCTGCATCGGGTTGTTCGCCACCACCCCGACCGACCACCCGTCGATGCGCGCCAGCCCGGTGACGATGTTGCGCGCCCAGCGCGGCTTGATCTCGAAGAGCCTGCCGCCGTCGACCACCGCGGCGATCACCTTGTGCACGTCGTAAGCCTGCCGCGGGTTCTCGGGGACGATGTCCAGCAGCTTCTCCTCGCGCCGGTCCTTCGGGTCCGAGGACGGCTGCCGCGGCGGCTTCTCTCCGCAGCGGGAGGGGAAGTAGGAGAGGTACTCGCGCACCGCGGCCAGGCACTCCGCGTCGCTCGCCACCTCCAGGTCGGCGACGCCGCTCACCTCGGTGTGGACCTTCGATCCCCCGAGCGCCTCCTCGGTCACGTCCTCGCCGACGATGCTCTTCACCAGATATGGCCCGCCGATGGCGATCGACGAGGTCCCGCGCACCATCGGCACGAAGTCCGCCAGGCCCGGGATGTAGGCCGTTCCGGCGGCGCCTGGGCCGACCATGGCCGCCACCTGTGGCACCACGCCGCTCATCACCACCTGCTCGCGGAACAGATATCCGGTGTCCGCGAACGAGCTGATCCAGGCCGCCTCCTCCGGGTCCGCCGAGAGCCGGGCGCCGGCGGAATCCACCAGCCAGATCATCGGAATGCGCTCGCGGAGCGCCAGCTCCCGCAGCCGCGTCACCTTGCGCTCGCCGACCGGCCCGATGCTGCCGCCGTGTACGGTGAAGTCGTAGGAAGCCACACACACCGGACGACCGTCGATCAGTCCCGTGCCGCAGACGACGCCGTCGGCGGGCGTTTGAGAGTCCGGCTTGCCCAGGTGCGTGGCCAAAAGCCCAATCTCATTGAAGGTAGTGGGATCGAGGAGCAAGTCCAGGCGGGCGCGCGCGTCCAACTTCCCGCGCTCCCTCTGCCGGGCGAGCCGGGCCTCTCCGCCCATCTTCTTCGCCTGCGCGCGACGCTGCTCCAACTCTTCCACTTTCTTCCGCATCGACATGGCGCTTCCGTATCAGATCCTTGATTGTTTGACCCAGGCTGGAACAACGCAGTAGCTTTTTGCAAGGGCGCGGAACCGGGGGGTTCCGCGCCTGTTGCCGACTGGAGTGCCATTTCGATGCCTGGTGCGCAGCCTGCCCCTGACCTCCCGGCCACGGGAGGAGACGCGGATCCGTTGCTCGGCCGCGTCCTCAACGATCGCTACCGGATCGTCGAGGTCATCGGGCACGGCGGAATGGGCCGCGTCTACAAGGCGATGCAGGCGCCCCTGGATCGGGTGGTCGGCCTCAAGGTCCTCGGCGCCGGGCACGATCGGGACCCGAACTTCTACAAGCGCTTCTTCCTCGAGGCGAGCGTCACCGCCCGGCTGACGCACCCGAACACGATCACGCTGTACGATTACGGCCGCACCGACGACGGCGTTCTCTACATCGCCATGGAGTACCTCGCCGGGCGCACGCTCTCGCAGGTGATGCAGGCGGAGGGCCCCCTCGCCCAGGAGCGCGTGATCCACATCGCCCAGCAGATCTGCCGCTCGCTGCGCGAGGCGCACGCCCTGGGCATCATCCACCGCGACCTTAAGCCCGCGAACGTGATGCTGCTGGTCCAGCACGACGACCACGACTTCGTGAAGGTGCTGGACTTCGGCCTGGTGAAGTTCTTCCACGGCGACAACGCCGAGGGCGACATCACCAACGCCGGCACCTTCATGGGCTCGCCGCACTACATCGCGCCGGAGCAGGCGCGCAACCAGGGCCCGGACCAGCGCTGCGACATCTACTCGCTGGGCGTGCTCCTCTACCACATGCTCACCGCGCGGGTGCCGTTCACCGCCGGGGCGCCGGTCGACATCATCCTCAAGCACCTGCACGACGCGCCGGTTCCGCCCAGCGAGCTGCGGCCGGATCTGCAGATCGCGCCAGACCTCGAGGCGATCGTGCTCCGGTGCATGTCGAAGGCGCGCGAGGACCGGTTCCAGTCGATGGACGAGCTGCTGGTGCAGCTGAAGGCGGCGCGCGCGCGGCTCACGGGAATTCCCACGCCCAGCTCGCTCCCGCCGATGCAGCAGAACGCGGCGCTCGCCGGCCAGACGCCGCCCACGCCGCAGCCCGCCCTGCGCACGCCGAGCCAGCCGCTCACCGTGGCGCGGCCGACCCCCGCGTACGGCGTCACCGGCATCCCCCGGCCGCCGCCGCCGCCGGCCGACGCGCTGGTCGACGAGTACCCGGTTGCGCGGCCGGCGACTTCGCCGCCGCCCACCGAAGCGGCGCTCCCAACCAGGCCCACCTCGGCGCTGCGCATCCTGCTCCCCTCCGGCCTCATCCTCCTCGCGGGGATCGCCGCCGCCGCGATCGTGCTCCGCGCGCCGGCGCGTCTGGCGGTCGCGCCCGCGCCGCAGAATCCGCCCCCGCCGGCACCCATTCCCGTCGTCGCCGCGACCCCGGCGCAGCCCGAGCCGGCGCCTGCGCCCGAGCCGGCACGGACCGCGTACCAGGCCGCGACGGCGGGCACCACGCTGGTGACGCTGACCAGCACGCCCGCCGGCGCCGAGGTGCGCGACGCCGCGGACCGCTTCCTCGGGACCACGCCGTTCGATCTGCGCGTGCCTTCCGGCGCGCCACTCCAGCTCGCGCTCCGCCATCACGGGTACCGGGCGGCCTGGATCAAGCGGAAGGTCGGCGGCGAGCGCATGTCGCTGAACATCGTGATGAAGGACGCGAAGGCGGCCCCGTACGAGTCGCGGCCCGGCAAGAGATCCGTCGGCTACAAGGAAGACCCGTACTGACAACCGTGAGTAGCCCAATGACCATCTGGAGAGGCGCGCGCCGCCTTGCAGGCGCGCGGGGAAGGATCTGCGCGGCGTTCCTGCTCGCGGCCCTGATCGGGCCCGCGGCGATGGCCGACGCGCGCGCGGACGCCAAGCGGCACTTCCGCGAAGGCATGTCGCTGATCGCCGCGGGACGGATGGAGCAGGGCATCGCGGAGCTGAAGCAGGCGTACGCCATCAAGCCCCATCCCGACGTGCTCTACGACATCGCCAAGGCGTACGTGGACCTCGGGAACATCCAGGAGGCGCTCAGCTACTTCCGCCAGTACGTCGCCACCGACCCGGTGGACAAGGACCAGGTGCTCAGCGTCATGCAGCGCCTGCAGGCGGCGATCGGCGCGCCGCCGCCGGGCCCTGCGCCAGCGCCGCCAGCGGTCGAGGCCAAAGCGACGCCGCCGCAGCAGCCGGTCGACGTCGACAAGCTGATCGCCCAGCTCCAGGCGCTGATCGCGCAGCACCAGGCGCAGCAGCCAGCACCTGCTCCAGCTGCCTTGCCGCCGGCGGCGAAGCCGGCGGTGGCGAAGAAGCCCGCGGCCGCGCCGGCCCGCGCCGAGGAGGAGATGTTCGAGGCGGAGACCATCTCCGCGCGCACCCGCGCCACGGCGCGCGAGATCGCCGCCGAGCTGTCGGGAGCGCACGAGGCGAGCACCGAGGACATCTTCGAGGAGCAGGTGGTCACCGCCTCCGCCCGCTCCAGCTCGGAGGCGAAGACGCCGGCCTCCCTCACCGTGATCGGGGAGGACGAGATCCGGATGAGCGGCGCGACCACCATCCCGGAGATCCTCCGGCGGGTGCCGGGGATCGACGTCGCGGAGATGAACCCGAGCGACACCAACATCTCCATCCGCGGATTCAACCGCCGGGTCTCGAACAAGGTGCTGGTGCTGGTCGACGGGCGCTCGGTGTACCAGGACTTCCTCGGCGGCACCTTCTGGCCGCTGGTCGACGTGGCGGTGCCGGACATCGCGCGCATCGAGGTGATCCGCGGGCCGGGTTCCGCGCTGTACGGCGCAAACGCGTTCGCGGGCGTGGTGAACATCATCACCCGCTCCGGCGAGGAGATCTCGGGAGCGCGGGCGTTCGTCCAGGGCGGCAACCACGACACCGTCCAGGGAGGCATCAGCACCGGCGGCAAGACCGGGAAGCTCACCTACCGCACCACCTTCGCCTACGACCGGGCCGACAAGTGGACGCGCGACTTCGCCAGCGACCGCGTGGACCTGCCGGCGCAGTTCCCGCAGCCGAACCGCAGCCGCGAGGTGCAGCGCGCAGACCTTTCCGCGACCTACGATCTGGGAAAGGCGCAGGTCCTGGCGGGCGGAGGATTCGACAATTTCGCCACGGAGGTGGTGCCGCTCGGAGCGCTGCGCACCTTCGGCGCCACCGGCCAGTCCGGATTCGCTCGTCTGGAGATGGACAGCGGCCCCACCAAGGTGAAGGCGTTCTGGAACGCGCTGCGGATGACCACCGGCCCGGAGTACTGGCCGGACGGAGTGATCTCCCTGAGGAGCAGCGTGCGCAGCGACGTGTTCGACCTCTCCGCGCAGACGGGCTTCGACTACAAGGCCGCCGGCGCGCACCATCTGAGCATCGGCGCCGGCTACCGGTTCAAGAGCGTGCAGTGGGGTTACCTCGCCACCCGCCCCGACGGCAGCCCCTGGCAGGAGCACCACTTCAACGCCTTCCTCCAGGAGGAGTGGGAGATCTCCCGCAAGCTCTCGCTGGTCCTCTCCTACCGCGTGGACCGCCATCCGCTGCTGTACTCGCAGGGCGTGACCTCCGGCGGCCTGGTGCAGTCTCCGCGCGGCACGCTGCTCTACGAGGTGAAACCCGAGCAGGTGGTGCGCTTCACCCTCGGTTCCGCCTTCCGCGCCCCCACCTTCCTCGAGTCGTACATCGACCTGTTCGCGCCGATCCCCAGCCAGCCGGCGCTCGGCGTCCGGTTCCAGGGAAGCCAGTCGCTGCGGCCGGAGCAGATGCTGCAGGCGGAGATCGGCTACCGCGGCCGGATGGGAAGCTTCCAGCCCGACGTGGTGGTGTACGCGGAGCGGGTGCAGAACCTGATCACCGACGGCGCGCTGCGGCCGCCCGCCGACCCGTCCCAGGCGGTCGATTTGGCCACGCACCAGTACGTGGCCGGGTACACCGGGTTCGAGAACGAAGCGGGCAGCTACTTCGGCGTCGGAGCGGAGCTGGGCGGAAGATGGTCGCCGGCGGACGGCGTGGACCTCGGCCTCAACTACTCGTACGAGAAGATGTTCGCCTGCCGCGTGACCGCCTCGGGAGGCTGCACCGACGATGCCAGCGCACCGACGCAGGCTTCCGCCACCCTGGCCAACACCGCGCAGCACAAGATCAACCTCAATGCGACCTGGCGGACGCGGGCGAACTTCGATCTCGGCCTCGACGTGCACTTCGTGTCGGCGGTCACCTGGTTCGAGAAGTCGTTCGACATCGCCAGCGCAGGAGGCGTGGTGTTCACGCCGTATGAAGTGCCTGCCTACACCCTGGTGAACGGGCGCGTCGGATACCGCTGGGTGAAGGACAAGCTGGAGACCGGCATCGCCTTCTACAACCTGCTCGGCGACGGGCACCGCGAGCACCCGTTCGGCAACCAGATCGGCCGGCGCGTCCTCTTCACCGCCTCGGGGTCGTTCTGATGAACCGCATCGTCGGCATCCTCATCACGCTCGCCACCTGCACCGTCGCTTGCGAGACGCCGGGCCTCGCGCCCGGGCTGGACCAGTTCTCCTGCGACGGCGGTCTCTGTCCGCCGCCGGGAGTGATCCAGGGAAGCCTGGTCTACAGCGGAGCGGCGCGCGGCGACGCCATCCTCTTCCTGTTCGACACCGCGGCGCTGCCGCCGCCCGACGGCAACGGAACCTCTGCGACTGCGATCGCGCACATCCCGCAGGCGACGCTCTTCGGGAACCCGCCGGCTGCGGGCATCGGGCCGTTCTCCGCCGGGTTCACGTTCACCCAGGTGCCGTCCGGGCGCAGCTACCAGATCCGGGCGTTCATCGATGCCACGGCCGCGCACGAGTTCGCCCCGCTCTTCGACTACGCCCAGCAGCCGCGCGCCGGAGACCCGGTGGGAGGGCACGGCGACCTCGGGCCCGGCGGCCAACCGCGCTTCCTCGCGATCTCCGTCGGGGCCGGGCAGGTGGTGAGCGGGATCAACGTCGCGCTCACGCAGACGCTGGTCTACGACCCGCCTTCGTTCGAGCTTTCGGGCGGGTCGCAGACGATCGACCAGAACATCGACCAGCCGGTCCGGCTGCAGCTGCGGACGGCGCGCCTGTCGGCGCGGAGCGCGAGCTTCGCCAACGCCCACTTCGCGCTCGAGCTGGATCGCGACGCGCAGGGCAACCGGCGCAGCAGCCTCGCGGACGGGCTGGACGACGTGTTTCCCCGCGTCTTTCTCCGCCAGCGCTCCGGCGTCGACGGGCAGGGGAACCCGGCGCCCGTCAACGCGCAGTCCGCCGCCATCGTCCCCTGCCGCGCCATCGCCACCGCGGTGCTTCCCGCGCTGGTGAACCTGGGCGCCGGCGCGCCGCCGATCGCCCGCGATGTCCTCGACGTCCTGGTCGAACCGTTCGCGGTGGCCGCGGCGGATCTCAAGCCGCTGGCGAAGATCCCCGCGGGCAAGTACCAGGTGGTGGTGGTCGAGCGCAGCGGGCAGGTGTGGACGCTGCCGAACGATCTGGGGGATGCGGCCAACGAAGGCACGCCGTACTTCGCGGCCTCGCAGGCGCAGAGCGTGACCATCGCGCCGCAGGGTGCGCTGCCGGCGAACAGCGTGAGCGGCACGGTCGCCTGGCGCGCGGATCCGTCGGTGAAGAGCGGCAACATCATCGTCCAGGCGTACCGGGACGATCCGTTCAACCCTCCGCCTCCGCTCGGCGCGGCCCTGCCCGTGCGCGTGCAGATCCTCCCCGCCAGCGCCGCCGTGCCCGATGCGCAGGGGTTCACGGCCGCCTACCGCATCGACGGGCTCCCCCAGGGCAACTACCGGGTGCAGGCGCTCGATGACGTGGACGGCAACTTCTCGCCCCTCAATCTCCTCCGGACCGCGACCGCGGGCGACCTGCTCGGCGCCGCGGCCGACGGCCAGGGCCGCCCGGCCTCGATCGCGGTGAGCGGAAACGTCACCGCCGACCTGACGCTGGCGACGCGGGCGCCGGCGGATCCGCCCGCGTTCGAGATCGATCCGGCCACGCCGGCGCAGATGCCGGTCGACCAGGTGACGCCCGTGCGCTTCAGCGTGCGCGCGAAGGCGCTGGCATTTCCGGCCGGGCGCGCGAGCGCGCCGCATTTCGCCGTGCAGCTGGTGCGCGATGCCGGCGCCGCGGCTGTCGACGCGGATCATGACGGGCTGCCCGACGTCTGGCCGCGCGTCTTCCTCGTCCGGCTCGATCCCGGGGACCCCGCCGGGCTGACGCAGTACGTGTCGCCCGACCTGCGCACCACGCGCACGCAGGTGATTCCGGCCGCGGTGGACCCGACGCCGTTCCTCCCCGCGCTGCAGCCGCAGCCCGGGGGGAACGCCGCGCCGGTGGTGACGGACAAGCTGACCATCGTGGTGCGTCCGGCGCTCTTCGATGCTTCGACGCCCGGCGCGCCGCCGCAGCGGATCGCGCTGCAGCCCGGCGCCTACGCGATCGTCCTGCTCTCGCAGGCCGGGCAGGCATGGCAGATCCCGAACGAGGCCGGCTCGGCGGCGCTGGACCCGGGCAGCGTCTGCCCCGCCGGCGCGTCCAGCTGCGCTCCCGGCACCGTGCAGACGCAGTCGCAGAGCGGCGCGTTCCAGGTCGGGCCGCGGGCGCATCCGGCGTCCGACGGCGCGATCTCCGGGTCGCTTGCGGTCGCCGGCACGCCGCCGGCGGCGGCATATGTCTTCGCTTACGCCGCGAATGCGTTGCCGCCTTTCGGCTCTCCGCTCTCGGCGGATTTCCATCTCGGCGCGGAGTTCGCGGGCGGAGCGGTGAGCTATCTGCTCCCGAACCTCCCCACCGGCGACTACCTGGTGATGGCGCTGGCGGACTCGCGCGGCGATTTCGCGCCATCTCCGGCATTTCTCGCCCTCGCTCCCGGCTCCGGCAACCTCGTCGCGGCACCCGCAACCGTGCACGTCGGCACCGGCGCGGCCGCGGCCAGCCTGACGGCCGCGACTGCGCTTCCGCAGCGCCCGAGCTTCCAACTCGTCGACGGCGGCGGCAACGCCCTCACGGCGGACGTTGCCGTCGCATTCGGCGGCGCACCGAGCGCGTCGATCCGCATCAAGCCTGCCGCAATCCTTGGGGCAGGAGTCGCGCCGCTGCATCCGGATTCCGCCGGAGCGTTCGTGCTCGGGTGCGACGGTTCGGGCAAGCCCATCGCCAGCACGCTCTCCGTCGAGCTGATCAAGGTGGCGGACGCCGCTGGCCTCACGCCCGAGATCGACGGCCAGGGCAAGGCGACGGTGATTGCGGCGGCGCTCGACACCAGCCAGTTCCCGGCGGGCACGTGCACCGCGGGGCTCCCCTACGTCGTTACGACACCTGTGAACGTCCTGGCGAGCAACGCGTCGGCGAAGGTAAACCTGCTCGACCCGGGCCTACCGCCGGCGCCTGTCGCGTTGGTCGCGGGGCGCTACGCGGTCTTCGTCACTTCGCTCGCGAAGCAGGTCTGGCGCGTGCCGAACGAGCTGCAGCCCGCGCTGCTCGATCCCGCGGCGCTGCTCGTCACTCCGGCGGCGACGAAATCCCTGTTGCAGACGCAGCAGGTGGCGGTGAACGTCTCGCCCTAGTCCCACGGCAGCGCGCAGATCCCTGCGGCGCTGCGGGACAGCCGGCGCGACCCCGCGCCGGGCTAGTTTCGGAGCGGTGGAAGTCGTGGCTCCGCGGCGAGCCCGCGCGCGTCCTGAAAAAGAAAAGGGCCCGGAGCGCGCGCCTGCGCCCCGAGCCTCGGGCCCTTCGGTGCTGCGATCTGTGTCCTATCCGCGCTGGGCGGCGGGATCGTCGTCGAGCATGTCGTTCGGCGACGGGACCTTCCGCAGTTCAGTCTTCGCGATCTTCCACGCCTGCTGCACGACCCAGGACAGGGAGCGGTCGAGCCGCTGCGCCTGGGACTGGATCTCCGACAGCATGTCCTCGGGGAAATACAGGCTCTGTTTGCGGGCGTCATTGGCCGACATCTACTCATGCTCCTGGGTCGGCCGGTCGCCGCCAATCACGTCGTTCACCGAGGGGAAGCGCATGATCTCGTTGCGGGCGATCTTCCAAGCCTGCTGCACGATCCACGAGAGCGAGCGGTCCTGCCGGTTCGCCTCCTCCTGGATCTCCCGGAGCATGTCCTCGGGAAAGTAGAGGCTCTGCTTCCTCTTGTCCGTACCTGCCATCAAGTCCTCCAGCGGAGGGGCGTCCCGCCGCTCGCGGGCCCGCGCACAACCGTCCACTCTGTCTAGACTTGGACGACAGGGCGGTCAAGTTAACTCCTGCCCCGCCGGACGGCGGCGCAGGGGGGAGCCAAACAAGAACGAACCCATGATTCGGGAGAAGTCACCACTCCGAACCGCCGCAAGGCGGTTCGGGGGAGCAGCAGCCCCCGGAACCCCGGATTGCGAGCAGCAGCAAAAGCTCGCGTAAACGCGCCCGCCGTAAGCGCGACCAGCAAGGAAGCAGGCGGTTGGTGGCTGGCACAAAGGTCGCAAGGCGACGGTACAGGAGTTCGTTTTCGGGAGAGTGCGATGTCGATCTGTGGCGTCATCACGACCAGAGATGTGCTCCGCCACGGGGCGACCATCGTGCGCGAGTTCGGGGCGGCGGCGTACTTCCGGTGCTGCAAGGCGATTTTGATGCGGCGCAGGACTACGTTCCTGAATTGCGTCTTCTACTGACGGCTCCTGGACTACGGCTGACGGCCTCCTGAATTACGGCGTTTTGCGGTAACTTCTCCCCCCGAACCGCCTGCGGCGGTTCGGAGTGGTTACTTCGGACGACTGCTCCCGAATTACGGGTTCTTTTTTGTGTGGCTCCCCCTGCCGCGGCTCCGCCGCGGCAGGAGAAAAAAGGCTGGCCGCAGCTTGTGGCTGGGCCAGCCCATGAGCCTGGAGGGGGAGGGGGGGACCCCCAGGCTCACTTCAATCCTGTTCCGACGCAGAGCGCCGCGCCATCGTCCAGAACCCGCCGTCCGCGCTGGATGTTCCCGCCGCTGATCCGATGCCCCCTTTGCTGCCGGGCAAAATTGGGTTCTCAACAGTCTAAGCGCAAGCCCGTAGCGAGAAATGGCGCCGCGCGGCGCTACACTGAGGCGCGGTGGGAAATCCGGCGGACAGCGTCGAACCTTCCGTCGCTACCGGGCTGCCGTGCGGGCGCACGGTCCTGATCGGCTGCTCCGGCGGGGCGGATTCCGTGGCCCTGCTCGCCGCCGCCGTCCGGACCGGGATCCGTTGCGCGGCCGGACACGTCGACCACGGCCTCCGTCCCGAGTCGACGAGCGAGGCGGAACACGTCCGCGAGCTCGCGCGCACACTGGGCGTCGGGTTCCATCTCGAGCGGATCGAGGGCCTGAAGGTCCGCGGCCCCGGCTTGGAAGCGGCGGCCCGGGACGCGCGCTACACGGCCTTGGCCAGGCTCGCCACCGCGGCGGGCGCTCCCTTGGTCGCCACCGCGCATACCCGCCGCGATCAGGCGGAGACCGTCCTGCTGAGGCTCTTCCGTGGCGCCGGCCCGGGGGCGCTCGCCGGCGTCCGAAAGCGACGCGCGCTCTCGCCGGGCGTCGACCTGGTCCGCCCGCTTCTCGACGTTCCGCGTGCCGCCACTGAGGCGTATTGCGACAGGCACCACCTCGACTTCGTCGACGACCCCCACAACAGGGATCCGGCCCGCGCCCGGGCGAAGTTGCGCGCGCTCTGGCCTCGATTGCTGGAGCTGAACCCGCGTCTGGAGGAGGCCCTTGCCGGCGCCGCCACCATCTTCGCCGGCGAGGACGAGCTCCTGAACGCGCTCGCGAAGGCGGGCGCACATCTCCACCCGGCGCTCCAGCGCCGCGCCTTGCTCCTCGATGCGAGAAGCGAAGGGCTCCAGCCGGAGCGGCAGCACCTGGAAGCGATCCTGCGCTTGCTCGAACGGGGCGAGGGTTCCCTCGATGTTCCCGGAGGCCGCGCGGTGGTGAAGTTCGAGCGGCCCAGCCCGGCAGCGCGGTCGGCCGGCGAGGTGGCGGTGCCGGCACCCGGCCGTTACCTCTGGAGCTCGCGGGTGCTCGAGGTGGCCGAAACCGCCGGCGAAGGAGTGCGCGTCGACGTGACGGAAGCGCCGTTCCCCTGGACGCTGCGCGGGCATCGGCCTGGCGATCGATTCCGTCCTGGAGGGGGGCGGACGAAGAAAGTCGCCGACCTCTGGATCGACGCGCACATCCCCCGCGAGGAGCGCACCCGGCTCGGGCTGCTGGCCGACGCGCGCGGGCAGGTGTTCTGGGTGGAAGGGATCCGCGCCGGAGCCGCCTGCCGCGGCGGCCCCGTCTCCTTCCGGCTCGGGCCGGAAATGAAGCCTCCGGACGGACCGTTACCGTCCAGGCGGCGGCCCGAATCCTGTTCTGCTACGATGGATCCCAGGCCAGACGAGGAGCCAAGGTGAGACAGTCGTACAAGACGTTCTTTCTCTGGGCAGTGCTGATCCTGCTGTTCTTCTCGTTCTATTCGATCTTCTCCCGCCAGCGCTCCCCGGAGCCGAAGGAGATCGACGCCAGCGAGTTCTACGCGGCGGTCGAGCAAGGGAACGTCTCCACGACCACCGTGAAGGGGAACGTCCTGCAGGGCCAGCTGAAGAACCGGCAGGAGTTCCGCACCGTCTCGCCGCTCGACGCCCAGCTGCTGGAGAAGATGCGCCAGAAGGGCGTCGCGCTGAAGTTCGAGAAGGAGGACTCGCAGTCGCTCTGGGCGCAGTTCCTCGTCTCCTGGATGCCGCTCGGCGTGCTCTGCATCCTCTTCGTCTTCCTCATGCGCCAGCTGCAGGCGGGCGGCGGGAAGGCGATGAGCTTCGGCAAGAGCAAGGCGAAGCTCCTCTCCGAGAACCACAACAAGGTGACCTTCTCCGACGTGGCGGGCATCGACGAGGCCAAGGAGGAGCTGGAAGAGATCATCGCCTTCCTCAAGGACCCGAAGAAGTTCACCAAGCTCGGCGGCCGCATCCCCAAGGGCGTGCTCCTGATGGGCTCGCCGGGCACCGGCAAGACGCTGCTCGCGCGCGCCATCGCGGGAGAGGCCGGCGTCCCCTTCTTCTCCATCTCCGGCTCGGACTTCGTGGAGATGTTCGTCGGCGTCGGCGCCAGCCGCGTGCGCGATCTCTTCGAGCAGGGCAAGAAGCACGCGCCCTGCATCATCTTCATCGACGAGATCGACGCCGTCGGCCGCCACCGCGGCGCCGGCCTGGGCGGCGGCCACGACGAGCGCGAGCAGACGCTGAACCAGCTGCTGGTGGAAATGGACGGCTTCGAGACGAACGAAGGCGTGATCCTGATCGCCGCCACCAACCGGCCCGACGTGCTCGATCCCGCGCTGCTGCGGCCCGGCCGCTTCGACCGGCGCATCGTGGTGCCGCGCCCCGACGTGAAGGGCCGCGAAGGCATCCTCAAGGTGCACACCCGCAAGACCCCGCTCTCGCCCGAGGTGGATCTCGACGCGGTCGCGCGCGGCACGCCCGGCTTCTCCGGCGCCGATCTGGAGAACCTGGTGAACGAGGCGGCGCTGATCGCGGCGCGGAAGAACAAGGAGCGCCTCGACGCCGGCGACTTCGACTTCGCCAAGGACAAGGTGATGATGGGCGCCGAGCGGCGCTCGATGATCATCAGCGAGAAGGACAAGAAGATCACCGCCTGGCACGAGGCCGGTCACGCGCTGGTGGCCAAGCTCACCGACCACAACGACCCCGTGCACAAGGTCACCATCATTCCCCGCGGCCCGGCCCTGGGGCTGACCCAGATGCTGCCCAAGGAAGACCGGCTGAACTGGGACCGGAGGTCCGTCCTCGACCGCATCGCCATGTCGATGGGCGGGCGCATCGCCGAGGAGCTGACGTTCAACGAGATCACCTCCGGCGCCAAGAGCGACATCGAGCACGCCACCAAGTTCGCCCGCAGCATGGTCTGCGAGTGGGGGATGAGCGAGAAGCTGGGGCCGCTGGCGTTCGGCGAGGAGGAGGGCGAGGTGTTCCTCGGCCGCGAGTTCCAGCAGCGCCACCGCAACTTCTCCGAGGCGACGGCGATCGAGATCGACGCCGAGGTGCGCAAGATCGTCACCGAGCAGTTCTCGCGCGCGAAGGGGCTGCTGATCGAGAACAAGCCGGCGCTCGATCGCATCGCGGTCGCGCTGCTCGAGTGGGAGACGCTGGACGGCGCCGACGTGGACACGCTGATCCGCGGCGAGGTGCTGGTGAAGAGCAAGCCTCTCCCTGCGCCGCAGAAGACGCCCGAAGTCCGCCGCCCCGAGGTGAAGGAGAAGTCGAAGATCCTCGACGCGCTGGGCGGGCTGACCGCGCCGGTCCCCAAGACCGAGGCCGGCAAGGCGTAGCCGATTCGGATCCGGATCGAAGCGACCTAGAAGCTCAGAGGCTCCAGGTCGGGTTCGACCCACTGCGCCCGTGCCGCATCCGACCAGAGCAGCCCGGGCGACCAGTGGCGCATCGGCAGGTTGCTGTCGGCCAGCGGCGTCCGCAGCAGCGCGGCCAGATCGCCCTCGTGCGCGTTGACGGCGCGGAGCCAGAACCAGGTGAGCGTCTCGTTGTATTTGACGTGCGCGCCGACGCGCTGGACGTACTTGCGGAGCACGTCGCGCGCCCTCTCGGGCTCGCCGCGGAAGATCAGCGCCAGGCGCAGATGCGCGGCATGGTTCATCTGCTCGCCGGGCAGGGCGCCCGACTCGAGCGCGGCGATGAAGGCGGCGTCGTTCATCCACGCAGTTTACACTGCGCGGCGTGCGATCGCTCGCGCCACGCGAACACGGCGCGTATGGCCAGCTCGGATTTCCCCTGCTCACCGCGCTCTGCGCGGCGTGGCCCCGGCCGGCCGGACTGCTGTTCGCCGCCTCCGCGGTGAGCTTGTTCCTCGCGCACGAGCCGGCGCTGGTCGCCTTCGGGCGTCGCGGCCAGCGCGTCCGGCAGGAGGACGGTGGGCGGGCGCTGCGCATGTTTCTCGGTCTCCTGCTGGCCGGCGGCGCGCTCGGCGTCACGGCGCTGTGGCTCTCGCCGGGTCCGGCCCGCCTCGGCGCTGCCATCGCGGCGGTGCTGGCGGCGCTGCTCACCGGGGCGGTGGCGCTCGGGGTCGAGAAGACGCTTCCCGGCGAGCTGATCGCCGCAGCCGCGATGACCTCCGCGGCGTTGCCGGTGGCCGCGGCGGACGGGCTGCGCTGGGTCGAGGCGGTCTCCATCTGGGGCGCATGGCTGTCCGGCTTCGCCGCCGCCGTCTTTCCGGTGCGCGCGGTGATCGTCGAGCACAAGACGCGCGCGCCGTCCGCCGGAGTCCGGCTCGCGGGACCGCTGCTGGCGATCGGCTTCGCCGCCGCGCTCGCCGCGGCCGGCGAGTTGCCGCCCCGGATGGTCCTCGTCGCCGCGCCGCTGTTCGCCGCGTCGATCTGGATCGCGCTGCGGCCGCCGGCGATGAAGTCCATGACCCGCGCCGGCTGGACGCTGATGGCGGCGGGCGCGCTCACCACGATTCTGATGGTGGTGGCAGTGCGGTAGAATCCGCGCCGTGCGGCTGATCGAGCTCCAGAAGGAATCCGATTCGCTGCAGGCCTGCGCGGCGATCGGCCGCGCGGCGCCCGACGCGAACCTGCGCGGCTGGGGCGCGCTGCTCGCCTCCGGCGCGCTGGTCGAGGGGCTTCGGCAGTCGGGTCTCCTGGTCCTGGAGGGCAGCCGCGGCGCGCTGGGGCTCGGGAGCATCGGGCAGATCTGGCTGGCTGCGCGGAGCCTGGCCGACGCGCTGGAGCGCGAGCCGCTCCGCGTGGCGGCGCGTGAGCTGATGCGCCGCGCGGCGGCGGTGGAAGCGCCTGCGCCGGGCAGCGCCTGGAAGCTGCCGCACTCGCGCCTGCCGGAGAAGCGCACGCTGGTGATGGGCATCGTCAACGCCACCCCTGATTCGTTCTCGGACGGCGGCGCGTACGATCCGCTCGCCCGCGCGCTCCAGCTCGCCGAAGAAGGCGCGGACATCCTGGACATCGGGGGAGAGTCGACGCGGCCCGGCGCGGCGCCCGTCGAAGCGGCCGACGAGCGGCGGCGGACCGAGCCGGTGATCCGCGAGCTGGCGAGGCGCACCCGCCTCCCGCTCAGCATCGACACGCGCAAGGCTGCCGTCGCGGCCGCCGCCCTCGATGCCGGCGCGGAGATCGTCAACGACGTCTCCGGACTGGCGCACGATCCCGGCCTGGGGCGGGCCGCGGCGGGCGCTGCGCTGTGCCTGATGCACATGCGCGGCACCCCGGCGGACATGCAGTCGCGGGCGGTGTACTCCGACCTGATGGGCGAGGTGCACGAGGAGCTGATCGAGGCCCTGCAGCGCGCCCGCGCCGCCGGAATCGCGGAGGAGAGGATCGCCGTCGATCCGGGGCTGGGGTTCGCCAAGACCGGCGAGCACAACCTCACCTTGTTACGGAGGCTGCGCGAGCTCGCCCAGCTCGGCCGTCCCCTGCTGGCCGGAGCCTCACGGAAAGCCTTCCTCGGTACTGCCACCGGCAAGCAGGCGCCCGATCGCCTCCTTGGCAGCGTGGCCGCCGCGGTTCTGGCCGCGTCGAACGGCGCGGCGATCGTCCGGGTGCACGACGTGGCGGCCACCCGCGAGGCGCTGGCGGTCGCCGACGCGGTCCGTGCGTCGGGTGCCTGACAGTCGGCAGGCCGCTTGCCGCCCCGGCGACAAAGCATCAACATTTGCGTCCCACCCCAGGAGCCTTCAACATGGCGATCCGCTTGGCAGAGAAACCGGTAGAGCCAGCTCGCAGGCTGTTCGGAACCGACGGCATCCGCGGCGTCGCCAACGTCTATCCAATGACGGGCGAGTTGATGCTCCAGCTCGGCCGGGCAGTGGCATACCTGATCAAGCGGGGCAGCCACCGGCACCGGGTGGTGATCGGCAAGGACACCCGGATCTCCGGGTACATGCTGGAGACGGCGCTCGCTTCCGGGCTCTGCAGCATGGGGGTGGACGTCCTGCTCTGCGGGCCGCTGCCCACCCCCGCCATCTCCAACCTCACCCTCTCCATGCGCGCCGACGCCGGCGCCGTGATCAGCGCCTCGCACAATCCCTACCAGGACAACGGGATCAAGTTCTTCAGCGCGGACGGCTTCAAGCTGCCCGACGAGGTGGAGTCCGAGATCGAGGATCTGATCGCGAACGACAAGCTCAACCACCTGCGGCCCACCGCAACCAGCATCGGCAAGGCGTACCGCATCGACGACGCCGCCGGGCGCTACATCGTCTACGCCAAGAGCACGTTCCCGCGGCACCTGACGCTGGAAGGCCTGACCCTGGTGGTGGACTGCGGGCACGGCGCCGCGTACCGGGTGGCCCCCGCGGTCCTCGAGGAGCTGGGCGCGAAGGTGATCGTGATCGGCAACCAGCCCGACGGCAAGAACATCAACCGCGGCTTCGGCGCCCTGCACCCGGAGACGATGTGCAAGGCGGTGAAGAAGACCGGCGCGAATCTGGGGATCGCCCTGGACGGCGACGCGGACCGGCTGATCGTCTGCGACGAGCACGGCAACGTGATCGACGGGGACGCGGTGCTGGCGATCTGCGGCCTGGACCTGATCCGGCGCAGGGCGCTGCCGAAGAAGACGCTGGTCGCCACCGTGATGAGCAACATGGGGCTCGACCAGTGCATCGCCAAGGCGGGCGGCAAGGTCGTGCGCGCGCGGGTCGGCGACCGCTACGTGCTGGAGGAGATGCGGCGCGGCGGGTACAGCTTCGGGGGTGAGCAGAGCGGCCACCTGATCTTCCTCGACAACGCCACCACGGGCGACGGCACGGTCGCCGCGCTGGCGGTGCTGGCGGTGATGATGGAGAGCGGCAAGCCCCTCTCCGAGCTGGCGCGGTGCATGGAGGTGTTCCCCCAGGCGCAGCTCGGGCTCCCGGTGAAGAGCAAGCCGGAGCTCGGGTCGATTCCCGGGGTGATGCGCGCCATCCGCGAGGTGGAGAAGAAGCTCGGCGAGAGCGGCCGCGTGCTGGTGCGGTACAGCGGGACTGAGCCGAAGGTCCGCGTTCTGGTGGAGGGGCCGGACCAGAAGATCATCGACGGGTACGCCGCGAGCATCGTCTCCGAGCTGAAGAAGGCAATCGGCGCGTAGCCGCTGCGGCCGAAGGCCGCTTTGCGGCCATGCACTTGCTGGCTGTTTCCGCGGAGGCGGAAACAGCCTTCGCAGCGGGAATGCAATAGACTGCCCCGGCGGAGGAATCCCCGATGCGGCTCGGCGTCAACATCGACCACGTCGCCACCCTGCGGCAGGCGCGGAAGGGCCGGTATCCCGACCCGGTGACCGCCGCGGCGCTGGCGGAGCTGGGCGGGGCGGATCAGATCACCCTGCACGTGCGCGAGGACCGGCGGCACGTGAACGATCGCGATCTGGAGCTGCTGCGCAAGACGGTGAACGGCAAGCTGAACCTGGAGATGGCCGCGCTCCAGCCGATGGTGACGCTCGCGCTGCTCCACCGCCCCGACACCGGCACGCTGGTGCCCGAGCGCCGCGAGGAGCTGACCACCGAGGGCGGGCTCGACGTGGTCGGAGGCCGCGAGGAGATCCGCCGCGTCGTCCGATCGCTGCGCGACGCCGGCGTGGAGGTCTCGCTCTTCGTCGATCCGGACCTCGAGCAGATCAAAGCCAGCCACCGCGCCGACGCCCAGGCCGTCGAGCTGCACACCGGCCGCTACTGCGACGCGCGCGGCGAGCGCGACCGCTCCCGCGAGCTCTCCCGGATCATCGAGGCGGCGAAAGCCGCCGCCAAGCTGGGGCTCCGCGTGGCGGCGGGCCACGGGCTCGACTACTGGAACGTGAAACCGGTGGCGGAGATCGCCGAGATCACCGAGCTGAACATCGGCTACGCCATCATCTGCCGGGCCCTCCTCACCGGGATGGAGCGCGCCGTGCGCGACATGAAGGACCTGATCGGATGAGGCTCTTCACCGCGGCCGAGCAGCGCGAGCTGGATCGGCTCGCGGCCTCCGTGGCGGAGCTGCCCACCCGGGTGCTGATGGAGAGCGCCGGCGCGGCGGTGGCGCGCGCGGCGCTGGAGCTGCGCCCGCGCAAGGTGGTGGTGTTCTGCGGCCCGGGAAACAACGGCGGGGACGGCGCGGTGGCGGCCCGGCTGCTGCGCGAGTCGGTGCGCGAAGTGTACGTCTGGTTCACCCGGCCGCCCTCGATCCTGAAGGGCGATGCGGCGCTGGCGGCGAAAGCCTGGATCGCGGCCGGCGGAGAAGAGGCGAAGAAGACGCTGCGCGGCGGGCAGGGGGTGGTGCTGATCGACGCGGTCTTCGGCAGCGGCCTCTCCCGCGCGCCGGAGGGGCCGGAGGCGGAGGCGATCCGGGCGATCAACGCGGCGCGGGAGCGGGGTGCCCAGGTGATCGCGGTGGACGTGCCCAGCGGCGTCGACTCCGACACCGGCAACGTCTACCCGGTCCACCTCGCGGCCGACCTGACGGTGACGCTGCACGCGCCGAAGCGCGGCCTCTACCTGCACCCGGGCGCGGGCTGCGCCGGGCGCATCGCCGTCGCGCCCATCGGGATCCCCCGCGCCCTGGAAGAGAAGCTTCCAGGCCCCGCCTGCGAGCTGATCGACGAGGAGTGGGCGTTGGCGCAGGTCCCGCCGCGCTCGCGCAACGCGCACAAGAACGACTTCGGGCACGTGCTGGCGGTGGCGGGCTCCGCGGAGAAGAGCGGCGCGGCGGCGATGGTGTGCGAGGCGGCGCTGCGCGCAGGCGCCGGGCTGGTGACGCTCGCCGCCCGCCCCGAAGTCGCGGCGGCGCTGCAGGGGCTCCCGGAAGCGATGTTCGTTCCTCTTCCCGGCCAGGGCGCCCTCGGCCTCGGCGATCTTCCGGCGCTGCGCGAGGCGCTCAAGGGAAAGACGGCGCTGGCGGCAGGCCCGGGACTCGCGCGCGGACCCGATACCGGCCCGCTGATCGCCGAACTGGTCGCGGCCGCCGAGGTATCGGTGCTCGACGCGGATGCGCTGAACGCGCTCGCCGAACACCGCGAACAGATCGCCGGCTGGCTGCGCAAGGCCCCGACCCCGCCGCTCTTGACCCCGCACCCGGGCGAGTTCGCGCGCCTCACCGGCGAGGAGACCGAGCGCATCCTCTCCGACCGCATCGAGGCGGCGGTGCGCGGCGCGCAGCGGTTCGGCGCCTGCGTGGTGCTGAAGGGCGCGCACACGGTGGTGGCGGAGCCGGAAGGCCGCAGCGCGATCTGCGCGCAAGGCAATCCGGGCATGGCGACCGCCGGGTCCGGCGATGTCCTCACCGGCATCGCGGCGGCGGTCCTCGCCCGCCGCTCCGCGCCCGGGGGCACCGCCGATCGGGCGCGGCTGGCCGTCTTCCTGCACGCGATGGCGGGCGATCTGGCGGCCGCGGAGATCGGCGAGACCCCGCTGATCGCCACCGACATCGTGCGCACCGGGCTCCCGCGCCTCTTCCGGCGCTGGGGCCGGTGACGAGCGCGCGCGGCATGCGCGAGATCGTGTTGAAGAGCCCGGCCGCCACGCGCGCGCTCGGGCGCCGGCTGGGCGCCGCCCTCCGCCCCGGCGATTTCGTCGCCCTCACCGGCGAGCTGGGAGCGGGGAAGACGCTCCTGGCGAAAGCGATCGCGGAGGGCGCCAACGCGGAGCGCGCCAGCTCGCCGACGTTCGCCTTGGTCAACCTCTACCGGGGGCCGGTCCCGCTGCAGCACATCGACCTCTACCGGATCTCCGGCCCCGCGGAGTTGTTTGCGCTGGGGCTCGACGATCTGCTCGCGGAGCCCGCGGCCACGCTCTGCGAGTGGGCCGACCGCGCCGGAGATGCGCTGCCGGCCGACCGGCTGGAGATCGCGCTCGCGCATGCCGGCGCGCAGGCGAGGAAAGCGCGGCTGCAGGCGACGGGCCCTCGCGGCGCCGCCCTGCTCGCGGCGGCGCGCCCGTCCCGATCGCGGTGAAATGTCCTACCTGCAGCGCCGGAGTGGCAGGACCACGAAGTTGTGTGCGCTACCCCATCGGGCGAGTCTCGGAGGCCATGAACATCGCATTCCGATCCGCAGCCCTCGCGCTGCTCGTCCTCACCGCCGCCGCACCCTCGCGCGCCGACGGCGTCTTCCAGACCAGCATCACCATCGCCTTGCCCCCGGTCCTGCCGCGTTTGGTGGTCGTCGAGCCGGGCGTGCAGGTGGTCGAGGATCTCGACGAGGAGGTCTTCTTCGTCGACGGCTGGTACTGGGCACGGCGGGGAAACCTCTGGTATCGGGCGCGCGATCACCGCCGCGCCTGGGTCTATGTCGAGCCGCGCCACGTCCCTCGCGGCCTCTATCGAATCCCTCCCGGGCAGTACCGCCGCTTCCGCCACGCCGAGTGGAAGGAGAGGAAGGAGCAGGAGAAGGCGCGCCGCCGGGAGGCCCGCGAGGAGGAGAAGGAACGCCGGCATGAGGAGAAGGAAACGAGGAAGGACTGGAAGGAGCACGAGCGCAAGCACCACGACCGGGAGGACTGAGTCCGTCCCGCTCACTGCGGGAGCAGGGAAGACACGGTCAGGCGGAGCTGCGGGTCGACCGCGACCAGCGCCTCCTCCTGCAGCAGCCGCCAGGCGCGGCGGCCGCCCGGAGGAGGGTCGCCGGGATCCTCGCTGGCGACGGCCACGTACTCGCAGCGGCCGTTTGCGTCCGGCGGCGGGGAGGAGATGAACAGGGTCCGTCCCCGGCGGCAGGCGAGGAGCAGCCGTCCGTCGGTGGCGAGGAACGTGGTGCTCGCCTTCTGCTCGCCGTGCTCGGCGACCTCCTGGACCAGGGCCACCGTCTCCGCCAGCGCCGCCGCCGCCGAGCCGACGTCGGCCCTCTCCAGCCCGCAATGCCGCCGCAGGCGGGAGAGGAAGAGCAGGAAGCAGCGCTCGCTGTCGGTCTCGCCGCGCAGCTCCGCGCGCATCGAGCGATCGATCAACGCTTCCAGCGGTCCCCGGGTGCGCTCCCACTCCGGCAGCGTGCCGTTGTGGGCGAACAGCCAGGGGCCGCGCTGAAAGGGATGTGTGTTCTCCGACGACACGCGCCCGACGCTCGCCTTGCGGACGTGGGCGAGCACCGTCTGTGCGGTCACGAAGTGCGACAGCTTCTCGAAATCTGCGTCCCCATGCGCAGGAGTGAGACTTCGGACCACACGCGGCACGTCCTTCTCGTACCAGCCGACGCCCCAACCATCGGGATGCTCGCGGCTTTGCACCCGGAGGGCGTTCGCCCCATGAAACAGCTCGTGGGTCACGGCGCCGGGGTCGAGCGAGCGGGAGCCGAAGAGGCGGCACATCGCGCCCCCAGTGTAAGCCAGAAGCGAACCTGCTGTAATATTGTTTGCTCGCTGGCCTTGGACCCTGGGAGGGTGGACCTCGATGTGGGCAGCGCTGGGCATTGCCATGCTCGCCACCGCGGCGCCGGCGCAAGCGCCGGTGGTCGCGCTGATGCCCTTGCGCCCGCTGGGCGCGCCGGCCGACGTCGTCCACGCCCTCGAGGTGACGCTGCGCAACGAGCTGGGGCAGCTCCAGGAAGCGCGGCTGGCGAAGGAAGCCGACGTCGCGGAGGCGCTCAAGCGCGAGCCGGACTGCGAGGCGAAGGTCCCGTGCGCCGCCGCCGCCGCCCTGCACGCCGGGGCCCGGCAGGTGATCATCGGCACCACCAGCCAGCTCGGCGATTCGTTCATGGTCGATCTGAAGCTGCTGGACGCGAAGACCGGGCAGGAGCTCCGCCGCGCCACCCATCCCGTCAGCGGCTCGCAGGACAACCTGATCGAGATGCTGCGCGAGACCGCGGTCCAGCTCCTCGCGCCCGCGCGGTTCGTCGGCGCGCTCCGGGTGGAGGTCCCCGGCGCCTCCGGCGCGCTGCTGTTCGTGGACGGCAAGCCCGCCGGCACGCTGCCGCTCCCGCAGCCTCTGGAGGGGCTCGCCCCCGGGCAGCACGTGGTGCGGGTCAAGGACAAGTCGCGCGAGACCAGCACGTTCGTCGAGGTCCGGTTCGGCCGCACCACCGATGCGCGCGTGGATCTCGGCGGCGCGGTGGTGGCGGTCCCGGCGGCGGCCTTGCCCACCCTGGCCGCGACCGCCCCGCGCAAGCCGGCATGGGTCCGCCCGGCGGCGGTCGGCGCCATCGGCGCGGCGGTGGCGAGCGCGGTGATCGGCGCCGCCTTCCACGCGCGCGCCTACTCGACGGCGGGGGACCTGAATACCCTCGCCGCCGCCAACCAGCTGCACAAGCCCGACCTGCAGAGCTTTGCGGACGTCGAGCGCGACACCAACCTGGCGCGCGGCTTCTACATCGCCGCGGCGGTGCTGGCGGCGACAGGTGGCGGCCTGCTCTGGTGGGACCTGCACACCGACTCCGTCGGCGTCCAGACCCACTTCTGACGCCGCGGCAGGAAAGCTGCCAGGCCGCGATTCCATGCTACCGTCGGCGACGTCGCTTTCCCGAGGAGGAACGGCCTTGTCCCGCTGCGCCGCGCTCTGCCTGCTCACGCTCGCCTTCGCCGGGTGCCGCAGGACCAGCGGACCGGACGAGAACTACCAGCAGGCCGCGGCCAACTACCAGCAGCTCTACGCGACGGAGCTCGACGACGCGTACGGCGATCCGCGGATGGACGAGGTGGTCGCGCTGCTGCGCAAGGTGAATCCCCGCTCCGTCGACGCGCAGGCGGCGCAGATGCTCTTGGGGACGATCCAGCGCGGGCGCGAGGAGCTGGCGAAGGAGCGCGCCGAGCGGGAGAAGATGGCCGCGGCGGCCGCGCAGAGCGCCGCGCCGATGGTGAACATCGATCCGTCGAGGTTCGCGCCGCCGGAAGAGCCCGACGCCGGGCAGACGCAGGATCCCTTCGGGACCGGAGCGTCGGTCGCGGAGCTGAACAAGCAATCCGGCGGGTGCCTGGTGGACAACGAGCCGTTCACCGAGCAAGGCACGGGTGTCGGCGGGACGGTGTATCGCGTCGCGCCTTCGGAGACCTGCCGTTCGAAGCTGCCGGGAATGGTGGGGCAGGTGGTGCTGGTGGTGAACGGGAAGATCTATCGGCGCACGGCGGATCCCCGGCCGCCCCCGCCGCCCGCGGTCGACGCAGGGCCGCCGCCGGCCGCCAGGCCGGCAGCTTCCGCGGCCCGCCCCGCGCAGCCGGCGGACGCCGGCGAGCCGCAGTACTACATCACCGTTCCCGGGCAGCCGCAGCCGGGCGCCACGCCTCCCGCGCAGGAACAGCCGCGATAGCGTTCGGCGGGACGGCCTGCTACACCACGCAGCCCGATGCCCGAGCTGTCGTACACGCTCCTGCGCCTGTTGCCCAAGAACACGCTCTCCCGCGCCGTGGGCGCCGCGTGCCGCGCCAGCGCGCCGAGGCCGGTGGTGCGGGCCGTGATCCGCGCCTTCGCCCGGAAGTACGGGGTGGACGTCGCGGAGGCGGAGCGGCCGCTCGACGAGTATCCCACCTTCACCGAGTTCTTCACCCGCAGGCTCAAGCCGGGCCTGCGTCCCATCGCGCCGGGCGAGCTGCTCCCGGTGAGCCCCGTCGACGGCACGGTGGGCGAGCTGGGCGACATCGTCGAGTCCCGCCTGTACCAGGCGAAGGGCAAGCACTACACCTTGGCGGAGCTGATCGGCGGGCCGGAGGCGGAGCAGGACGCGCGGCAGTTCGCCGGCGGCGCCTTCTGCACCATCTACCTCGCGCCCCACAACTACCACCGCATCCACGCCCCGCTCGGGGGCCGGATCGCCGGCTACGTCAACATGCCCGGCCAGCTCTGGCCGGTGAACCCGGTCGGGGTGCGCAACGTCGACAAGCTGTTCTGCGTCAACGAGCGGCTGACCACGTTCCTGAAAACGCCCCGCGGCGCCTGCGGCGTGGTGGCGGTAGGGGCGACGAACGTGGGCCGCATCCGGGCGCTCTACGACGACGTGGTGACGAACGTGCGCCGCACCCGCCAGACGGAACGCAAGATCTACGAAGAGCCGATGCGGGTGGAGAAGGGCGGCGAGCTGGCGGTGTTCGAGATGGGCTCTACGGTGGTGGTGCTGTTCGCGCCCGGGGTGAAGCTCGCGGAGCGGCTCGCGCCCGGGATGCCCATCAAGCTCGGCGAGGCGCTGGAATCGACATGAGCCAGAAGATCCGCGGCGTGAAGGGCACGCGCGACGTCCTGCCCATCGACACCTACGTGAAGGACGACGACCCGTGGGTGCGCATCGGCCACTACCACCTGGTGGAGCAGGCCGCCCGCGAGCTGTTCCCGCTCTACGGGTACCGGGAGGCCCGCACGCCCATCCTCGAGCGCACCGAGCTGTTCGTGCGCGGCATCGGCGAGGTCACCGACATCGTCGGCAAGGAGATGTACACCTTCGACGACCACGGCGAGTCGGTGACGATGCGCCCCGAGAACACCGCCTCGCTGGTGCGCGCGTACGTCGAGCACAACGTCAACCAGCAGGAGCCGGAGACCAAGTGGTGGTACCTGGGCCCGATGTTCCGCCGCGAGCGGCAGCAGCGTGGCCGGTACCGGCAGTTCACGCAGATCGGGATCGAAGCGTTGGGCAGCCCCGGGCCGCGCATCGACGCGGAGCAGGTCGAGCTCCTCGACCGCTGGTTGCGGGGGCTGGGGATCCCGTTCGCGATGCACCTGAACACGCTCGGCGACGCCGCATGCCGGCCGCGCTACCGCGAGGCGCTGCAGGCGTACCTGCGCTCGCGCGCCGCCGACCTCTGCGACGACTGCAAGAAGCGGGTGGAGACGAATCCGATCCGGGTGCTCGACTGCAAGAACCCGAAGTGCCAGGAGGTCGCCGCGGCCGCCCCGCAGATGGAGGAGTTTCTCTGCGAACCGTGCCGGACGCACTTCTCCGGCGTGCAGGAGATGCTCCGGCGCTTCGGGGTGCCGTTCGTGATCGACCCCAAGCTGGTGCGCGGGCTCGACTACTACACGCGCACCACGTACGAGGCGATCGCTACCTCGGGGCTCGGGGCGCAGAGCACCGTCGCGGGCGGCGGCCGCTACGACGGGCTGGTGAAGGAGCTGGGAGGACCCGACGTCCCGGGCATCGGCTTCGCCGCCGGCGTGGAGCGGATGGCGCTGCTGCTCGCGCAGCAGGGAAAAGAGCGCGCGACGCATCCCGTGGTGTTCATCGCTCCGCTCGGCGACGCCGAGGCGGCGCGAGCGGACGAGCTGGCGCAGCAGCTCCGGGCCGCGGGGCTTTCGGCGGAGGTCAGCTTCCGCAAGGCGAATCCCGGCAACCAGCTCAAGCGCGCCGACGCGCTCGGCGCCCGGTTCGCGCTGGTGCTCGGCGACGCGGAGCTGAAGGGCGGGCGCGCGCGGCTGAAGGAGCTGAAGACCGGCGCGCAGCACGAGGTGGCGCTCTCCTCGTTCGTGGAGGAGGTGAAGAAGCTCGCTGGAGGCCAGGGATGACCTTCGCCTTCGCCGCCGCGGCATTCTTCCTCGCTGGGCCGCCGCGTTTTCTCGGCCCTCCCGAGAAGAAGCCCGCCGAAGGAGGGCCCGCGGCACTGTCGCCCGGGGATGCCGCGCCGTTCTTCTCCGGCCCGGTGCAGAACCCGGACACGGCGGGCTTGAACCGCTTCGATCTCGCGCAGCTGGTGGGCCGGCGCGCCGCCGGGCGCTCACCGGTGAAGGCTGTGCTCGTCAGCCTTTTCTCCAGCTCTTCCAAGTCTTCCCGCAAGGAACTGGTCGCGCTCGAGGCTTTGTACACTCAGTATAAACAGCGCGGCCTGATGGTCGTGTCCCTCGCCACCGATCCAGCGCGTCTGCTGCACGCGCACCGGGTCAGCTATCCGGTGGTCGAGGATTCGGACGGCGCGATCGCGCGCCGCTACCTGGGCCCGAATCCGCAGTTCCCCGCCGCTGTCATCATCGATCGCTACGACAAAGTGGTTTCGCTCAAGCAGGGCTACCGCACCGAGCCGGCCGCCCTCTTCCGCACCGAGATCGAGTCCGCCCTCCGCTGAATCCCGGCCCGGGTTTCGGGGACACAATACGAAACTCGGTCAGTGCCCGGGCTCGCTACGTCGGAAGCCCAAGGGGTTGCGAACCCGGGACCAGCGTCTCGACTCTGTATCTTCCGCCCCGAGCTCCGATCGGGGCGGTGTTAGGACTTGCGGCTCGTCTCGCGCAAGCGGTGGGTGAGGACCTTCATCACGCCCATGGCGATCTCGGGGCGCTCGCCGAGGATGTCGCGGAAGTCGTCGCGGCCGATCTTGAGGAGGACGGCGTTTTCCACGGCGGTGACGCTGGCGGAGCGGGGCTCGGAGTCGAGCACGGCCATCTCGCCGAAGACGTCGCGCTCGCCCAGGCGCACCAGCTCCTTGCTGCCCTGGTGGACCTTCACCTTGCCCTCGACGATCAGGTACAGCGAGTCGCCGGGATCCCCCTGGGCGAACACCTGGTCGCCGGCCGCGAGCGGCTGCTCCTCCGCGATCTCCGCGATCTGCGCCAGTTCTTCGGAAGGCAGCGCGCGGAAGAGATCGATGGACTTGAGGAAGAGCACTTTCTCTACCGTGGAGATCATGCCGAGGCCCGGGGAGCGGCGCGGCCCAGCAGCACGCGTGCGGCCCGGCTGACCGAGGCTGCCGGATCGCCGGTGAGCTGCGCGAGCAGGCGCGGCGCTTCCGCCGGCGCCGCGCGCGCGACCGCATGGGCCGCCGCCTCGCGCAGCGGGGCCGACGGCGCGTGCAGGGCTGCCTGCAGGCGCGGCAGCAGCGGCGCGAGCGGCACCGGGCCGTCCAGCACCCAGCGCGCCGCGCACGCGCCCGGCCACAGCGCGCACTCGCCGCCGATCAGCGCGCCGGCCAGCTCGGCGGCGGGCCGCGGATCGGGCAGGACCTGATCGCCGCGCCGCTTGGTCTCGTCGAGCGCGGCCATCACCAGCCGCCTCCAGGGATCGGGAAGGGCGTTGTCCAGCACCTCGATGGCGTTGGCGCGCGCCGGCGGCGACTCCGAGCGCAGGTTCTCCGCCACCACGTCGAGGCGGACCTGGGGAAGGAGGACCTCCAGCAGCACCAGCGCCTGCAGCACCCGGGCATCGCGCTCTTCGAGCAGGGCCATGGCCAGCAGCTCGGCCGGGGTGCGCGGCGCGACCCCCTGGACGCCGAGCGCCAGCTTCTTGAAGATGCCCAGCGCGGTGCGCGCCGCCGCCAGCTCCGCGTGGACCGCGCGCTCCACCCGTGCCGCCTCGACGCGCAGACCCCGCTGCCGCCGCGCCAGGCGCGAGAGCGCCCGCGCCGCGGACTTGCGCACCGACGCATCGCGGGAGGTGAGCGCGCCGACCAGCGCCTCGGCGGCTTCGCGGGTGCCGAGGCGCTGCAGCACCAGCGCCACGCCGCGCCGGCAGTCGACGTGCGAGGCCTCGTCCAGGAGGATTCCCTGGAGCGGCAGCTCGATGCCGGGACCGAAGGCAGCGAGCGCGCTGGCCGCTTCCAGCGCCGTCTCGCGGCGCTGGAACTGCTCGACCAGGGCGGGAATCAGCTCGGGCGCGCGCAGCTTTCCCGCGGCGGCGATCGCCCGCCTCCGCACCCCGAGGTCCTCGTCCCGGAGGAAGGCGAGCAGCGGGCGGAAGAACCCGCTCACCCCGATGTTGCCCAACGCATCCGCTGCGGCGGCCCGGTCGCGCGGATCCTCCGCGGCGAGGAGCTGCTTGAGCGGCTCCGCCGCGGCCAGCACCCCGTCGATTCCGGCGTGGCGGATTAGGGCGACCGCCGCGGCGGCGCGAACCACCGACTCCGGCGCGGTGCGCGCTTCGAGGAAGGGAAGCACGGTGGGCACCGCCGCTTCCTGCTCGACGGCGCAGAGGCCGCCCAGCGCCGCCGCCCGCACTTCGGGGACCGGATCTCGCAGCAGCATGCGGATCTCGTCCGCCGTCTCGCTCCGCCGCAGCGCTCCCAGCTGCTCGATGGCGGCCGCCCGCACGCGGGCGTCGCGGTGCCGGAGCAGCCCGCGCAGCTCGGGCGTGAAGTCCGCCGCCTGCGCCAGCTGCTGCACCAGCGTGAGCGCGTGCAGCACGGTCGCCGGGTCGCCGCCGAGCGCGGTGCGCAGGGCGCGGAGGGTGGCGTCGTTGACGCCGGCGAACTGCGCGCCGGAGAGATCGAGGTGCCGCCGCTCCAGCGACTCCACCAGGCTGCGCACGTACTCGCCGCGCGCGCGCACCAGCAAGAACACCCAGGCGCCCACCAGCAGCAGCACCGCCGCGGTGAGGGGCCGGCCGCTCCCGCCCGCATGCTTGTAGAAGAACAGCACCACGCCCGCCAGCGCCACCGAGCTGGGCTTGAGGACGCCGTCGATGAACGCCTTTGCCCGCCCCCGCACTTGCGCCGGGACGGGCACGTAGAGGAGCTGCATGGACGCGTCGTTGATGGTGTAGCGGAAGATCGTGTCCGAGCCCTTGGCCAGCGAGCTGACGAACAGACCCGGGGTGGCGATGGCCGCCGAAGCGCCGGAGCCCAGGGCCAGGCCCACCGGGAGCGGCAGCAGCGAGGCGAGGATCCCGTGGCGCTCCAGCACCCGCCCGGTGACCCAGATCTGCACCGCCAGCGCCACGCCGCCGCAGATGCCGTAGAAGCGGCCGAAGTATCCGGCGAGCGCGTTCTGGTCGAGGACGGAGGCGGCGGAGAGCTTGAACTGGAAATCGACGATGGTCACCGCGGCGGCGCTGACCGCGCCGATCAGCGCCACGATGGTCAGGTGCTTGTTGGAGAGAAAGGAAAGCCCGGCGCGCGAGAGCACGCGCGCCTTGCGCACCGGCCGGGAGCGAAGCCGCTCCGAAGGTGCGGAGGCGAGGCGCGATCCGGCCCGGGCGAGCAGGGCGCAGAGAGCGAGCTGGGCGACCATCAGCAAGAGGAGGTTCTGCGCGCCGACCACCGGCGCGTACTGGCCGACGAGCAGGCCGAAGATCACGTTGGCCAGCGTGCCGCCGCCGCCGATCAGGCCGAACAGGCGCTTCGCCTCCCGGGCATGGAAGACGTCGCTGGCCAGCGTCCAGAACTGGATCACCACCAGCGAGCCCATCGCCTCGACGAAGATGTACAGCGCGGCGTAGACCCACACCGCGTCCGTCAGCGTGAGCGTCGCCCAGAGCGCCGCCCCGAGCGCGGCGCAGCCGAGCGCGCTGAGCGCGTTGAGCAAGCCGCGCGGCACCCGGTCGGCGACGCGAGCGTACAACCAGGAGATGAGCACGATGGCGAGCGAGCTCCAGATGTACATGCCCGCCAGGCCACGGGCCGGGCGGTTCGAGAGGTAGAGGGCGTCGCGCACCGAGCGGCCCACCACCACGGCGCCGATGGCGTTCGCGGCATACAACGCCATCAGGGCGACGCGACGCTGCTCTCCGGGACGGATGCGCAGCCCGGCTTCCAGCGCGCGCTCGAGCCTTCCTCGCATCGGCAGCCGAGAGTACACGCCGCGTGCCGCCTCGCGCCAGCGGCCTGCCGGCGCTCGCCGCACAGCACGCTGCGCGCACATGCCGCCCAATCCGGCGCCCGATGTCTACGCTTTCCCACACCTGTGAGGAGCTCATGAGGCCCACCGGGAGCAGCGGCCGGTGAGCGCCTCCGTCCGCCGGGAAGAGGTGGAGGTCGACGAGGAAGGCGAGACATCCGCCGGCGGCCCCTCTCCGCCCCCGACGGAACGGACCGCTAGCCGCTGCGGCCGCAGGCCGCTGTGCGGCTACGTTTGAATGCGATCATCGCCTGGGCTCAACCGATGAGTGCGTTCTAGAAGACGCCGCCGAGCGCCACGTAGCAATCGAGGATGGCGAGAGGGCCGCGCTCCAGCCCTCTCGCGCATCCCAGGCGCAGATCGGTGGGCAGGATCCAGCCCAGCACCACTTCCGCCCGCAGCTCCGCTCCGGCCCCTGCGTGGAGGCCGAAATCGGCCCGGCCGGGAGAGAACGCATCGCCCACATCGGTGTACACGGCGCCGTGCAAGCGGCGGAGGTACACGGGCAGCGTCCAGGCGCCGGTCTCCACGTTCCAGATCGGGAACCGGTACTCCGCGGTGCCGAGCAGGTACTCGGTGCCGTGGAACGCGTCGCGCGCGAACCCGCGAAGGATCCGCAGCGGCCCGCTCCCCGGGGTGAGCACGCTGCGCACCAGATCGTCCTGCTGGAATCCGCCGAGGAAGAAGTCGTGGCGGTTGGAGAGATCGCCGCGCGCGACGCCGAAGGAGCCGCGCAGCGCCAGGGCGTGGTGCCAGGGGACGCCGCGCGTGCTCCAGGGGAGCGCGAAGTATTTCGCGGCGGAGGCCGTCGCCTGCCAGAAGGAGAAGTGGCTGCCCAGCGCGGGGTCGGAGACCCGGAGCGAGATCGCGAAGCGCTGTCCCCGCTCGGCGGAGATGCTGCGGACGAAGCGCCGCGCGTCCGACCAGGAATACGTCACCGTCGCCGCCGCCAGCAGGCCCGGCGAAGTGGGGACCCCGCCGGGGTTCCGGTCGACCGCGAGATCCTCGAGCTCGTACGTGAGCGAGACCGCCTGCGCGCGGTCGATGCGCGAGAACGGGAACGACGCCGTCACCGAGCCGCCGATCGATCGTTCGTAATAGAAGCCCGGCGCATCCAGCCCGCCTGCCGCCTGCGGCGTGCCGACGTCGCCGGTCAGCTCCAGCGTCAGATCCGGATAGAGCGAATGGTTGAGGTAGATGACGTCCCACCCCGGCGTCTTGCCCGTAAGGCTCCACCACGCCGCGGCGGCGTACTCGTGCCGATCCACCGCGTCGAACCCCGCCGTGAGGGCGCCGACGGTCGTCCCGTACCCGTCCGCCGCCGCATACGGCAGCCAGAAATGCGGCCGGAGCGTTTCCCACGCGGAGTACGGATGCGCCGGGTAGACCTCGAGAGGAGGGAGCGGCGTCACCGGCGGGCGCTGCTCGGCCACGGTCGGATCGGTGACCACCTTCCACGAGCCGGGATCGAGCGCCATGCGCCCGACGTCGTATCCGCGGACGCCGTAGGTGACGAGCGCCAGCTGCGTTCCGTCCGGCGAGGGCTCGGGCTCGAAGGCGCCCAGCACGACGTTGGTGACCTGCCGCAGCTCTCCGGGACGCCAGGCGTAGACGTCGTAGACGCCGCTGCGATCGCTGCTGAACAGCAGCCATGCGCCGTCGGGGGTCCAGGCCGGATCGCGGTCGAGCGCGCGATCGCGGGTGACGTCGCTCACCTCCAGCGAGGCCCGATCCACGATCCGCAGGTCCCAGGCGCCCTCGCGGTGGTGCAGGAACGCGACGCGCTTGCCGTCCGGCGACAGGCGCGGGCTGTCCACCGGCTCGCTCGCCGGATCCTCGAAGAGCACGCGCGGCCCCTCCGGTCGTAGCTCGGCGATCGCGGTCCTGCCTCCAGGGCGCCGCCAGACGAAGGCGATGGCGCCGTCGCGGCCGGCGTCGGGGCTGCGCGCGCGCAGGCCGCGGGTGATGCGGGACTCCTCGTTCGTGGCTGGATCTACTGAATAGATATCCTGGAGGATCTCGAACTCCTGGTACACCTCCGCGCGCGCATAGAGCACGCGTCCGTCGGGGGCGACGGCGAGAGTGGCGTCGCCGGAGCCGTCCGACCAGAGGTTCGCGACGTGGCGATCGCCGGGGCGCGTCGCATTCGCCATCGGCGCCGGCGGGCCGCAGCAGGGCCCCGGCAGCACCGCGCGGATCTCGGGCAGGCGATCGGGCCCCGCGTTCGTGTAGTAGAGCGTCTGGCCGTCGGGGCTCCAGCGCGGTGTGCGGACCCATTCTCCCAGGCGGGTGAGAGGCTCGATCTCCGTCTCTCCGGAGGCGCGCACGCGCGCCTGCACTTGCTCCGCCCGGCTCCGCTCCGCCGCCTGGTACTCGCCGTAGAGCTGGAGATAGCTTGCGCCCAGCACCCGCTCCGCGCTCAGGTTGAGGGCGAGCGGGATCGCGCGGCCGGCGAAGTCGTGCGAGAGGTCGCGCAGCGCGCCCAGCCCGTAGCGTTTGGCGATGAAGGAGAGGAACCGCGATCCCACCGTGTACTGGCCGAAGCCGCGCGGCCACGCAAGCGGCAGGCTGGAGAGCGTGTCGATCCGCGGCATTGTGCCGGCGAGCGCCTCGGCCCGGACCAGCATCTCCTCTTCCGACGCGCGCAGCCGCCCCGCCGCGCTGACCTCGCTCTCGGCGAAGGTGGCGATCCCTTCGATGAACCAGATCGGCTGCCCGCCGTTGGTGATCCACAGCTTGCCGAAGACGTCGTTCACCACCGCGGGCAGCCCGAGCACCGTGTCCAGGTGGAGGATGTGCGTGTACTCGTGCGAGATCAGCTCGTAGACGTTCTCGTCGAAGTCCGCGAGCGTGCTGCGCGAGTCCGGCGGCGCCGCATACGCGTGGATCAGGTTGTAGAGCACGGGGCTGGCGTTCCCGTTGGCGAAGTCCGTGTCGTCCTGCACCACGATCTGCGTCCGGTCCGAGGGAATGTGGTCGAGCAGCGGCGTCAACCGCTCGTGCGAGAGCTCCGCGGCCCGCGCCACCTTCTGCGCGAACCCGTACGTTCCTTGGTGGTAGTGGACCTGGAAGTGCGGCGTCTCCAGCGTCTCCCAGGCGAAGCGCGGATCCAGCGCCAGCGCCGGGGAGGCGGCGAGGAGCAGGAGGAGGAAGGGGCGCATTCAGGCGGTGCGCAGCGCCGCTCCGGCGCGCCGCGCCGGGACGCGCGCGAGGAACTTCTCCAGGCGCAGGGTGATCAGCTCCGGGTGCTCGATGGGCGCGACGTGCGTTCCGCCGGGGACGGTGAGCAGCTCCGATCCGGGGATGCGCGCGTGCATCTCCTCGCTCAGCCAGTACGGCGTGAAGGTGTCGTCGGTGCCGGCCACGATCAGCGTCGGCACGTCGACGTCCGGGAGGTGATCGAAGGCGGTGTGCTCGCTGGCATGCTTGAGCATGCCGAGGAACAGGCTGGGATCCATCCCGGAGAGATGGCGGAAATAGGGGACGAAGTCGTCGCGCCGCACCAGCTTGCCGTTGACCTCCAGATGGGTCGCGAACTGGTAGGCCAATTCTCCCCCGGCGAGGAGCCGCCAGATCAGCCCCATCGCCTGCGGGTACTTCGCCGCCGCGGTGATCATCGAGGGGAGGATGATCTTCATCGCCTTGCTGTCGTGGAACGTGTCCAGCGGCAGACCGTGCGACCCGCAGATCAGCACCAGCCCGAGGACCTCTTCGGGCCGCCGCCGGTGGTGCTCGAGCGCCACCTGCACTCCCATGGAGTGGCCGAGCAGCACGGCCTGCGGTGTCCCCGTCGCCCGCAGCACCGCCTGCAGGTCGGAGGAGATGTCGTCGAAACCCACCCGGGCGGGATCTTCCGGGTTCCCGCTCCGGCCGTGGCCGCGGAGGTGCCAGCGCACGATCCGGTGCCGGGCGGCGAAGTCGCGGACCACGTACTTCCAGGCGAAGCCGTCGCACCCGATGCCGTCGCAGCACACCAGGGCGGGCGCGCCGCTGCCCACCGCCGTCCAGTAGATGCGGGTCCCGTCGGGCGCCTCGGCGAATCCGGACTCGGCGTCCTGCGGCTCCGTCTGCATGGCAGGAATGGTAACGCAGGTTCGCGCTGGAAGCGCGGCGGGCGCGGCATTACTATCGGCGCGGATGCACGATCACCATCACGGGCAGGAGCGCGCGCATCCCGCAGGTCCCGTGCGGACGGGCGAGCAGCGGCGGCTGATCATCGCCCTGCTGATCGCGCTCGTGGCCATGCTGGCGGAGGGAATCGGCGGCTGGCTCGCGAACAGCCTGGCATTGCTCTCGGACGCCGGCCACATGCTGGCCGATGCGGGGGCGATCGCGCTCTCCCTCTTCGCCTTGCGCATCGGCGCCCGGCCGGCCGACGCGAAGCGCACGTACGGCTACTACCGCCTGGAGATCCTCGCCGCCCTCGTCAACGGCGCGTTCCTCTTCGCCATCGCCGCCGGCATCGCCATCGAGGGCTACCATCGCCTGCGGAACCCGGAGCCCGTCCACGTGCAGACGGTGGTCCTGCTCGCCTCGCTGGGCATCGCGCTCAACGCGCTGGGCATGTGGGTCACGCACACCGGCGCGCACGGGAGCATGAACCTGCGCTCCACCTTCCTCCACCTCGCCGGCGACCTGCTCAACTCCGTCGGCGTCCTCGTCTCGGCGGCGCTGATCGCCTGGACGGGCCGGCTCGAGGCGGACCCGATCATCAGCTTCCTCATCGCCGCCACCATCGTCTGGAGCGCGATCCGCCTCTGCCGCGAAGCCGTCGACGTGCTGCTGGAGGGCGCTCCGCGCCACATTCCCGTCGGCGAGGTCTCCACCGCGCTCGCGCAGGTCCCCGGCGTCTCCGCGGTGCACGACCTGCACGTCTGGACCATCACCAGCGGCCTGGTCGCGCTCTCCTGCCACATCGTGGTCACCTGCGATTCCCCCGGATGCCGCAGCCACGACGAGATCCTCACCGACGCCCGGGCGCTGCTGCGCGAGCGCTTCGCCATCGAGCACACCACCATCCAGTTCGAGAGCGATCAGTTCCAGCACGAAGAGGTGGTTCATTAGCCGCCGCCGAAGGGCCAGCGCGGCTGCGCTCGAACGCGACGGTCGCGCTGGGGTGATGAATTGAGCTCCAGCTCCCTCGAAGTTGCCTGGTCGCGTCGTCCCGCGAAAGCCGTGGGGCGCCTCGCGGGCCGCGAGCTGCTGGTGCTCAGCATGCGCGAGATCCTGGCGGCGGCGGGGCGGGAAAATCTCCCCCTGGTTGCGCTGGCCGCTCCGGCGCCCGCGGCGCTCGCCGGGTTTACCCGCGCCGCGCGCGATGCCGAGGCGCCGCTGCTCTTGATGCGACCTTCGGGAGCGGACGAGAAGGGGCCGGAAGAGTCGAGGGACGACGTGGCGTTCGCCGAAGCGGCGTTCCGCGCCGCCTTTGCCCTGCGCTTCCCCGGACCCGTCGCGCTGCTCAAGGATCCGCCGCGCGCCGGCAGCGCGCTGCCCGATCCGCAGCGCGTCCAGGCGGAGATCGACGCCGGGTTCACCGGCGTCTCGCTCGCCGCCGCCGACACCCAGCAGGACGCGCGAAACGCGGCGCTCACCGCCAGCGCGGTCTGCCAGATGGAGCTCGGGCTGGAGATCGTTCCCTTGGGCGGAGCGAAGGCCGCGGCCGAATTGGCGCGCCAGCTGAGGTCGCGGGGAGCGCCGCCCAGCGCCGTCCGGATCACCGGGCTGGAAGAGGAAGCCGAAGGTCTCTCCGCGGAGCTGGGAGGGATGGCGCTCTCCTCGGCGACCGAGTCGATGGCGACCAGGCTCGCGCGCGGCGGACTGCGCCAGCTCACCGCTTCCGGCCCCTTCCTCCGTGCCCTGCGCCGGGCGGCGCCCGCCGAGACCTGGGACGCCTTGCAGTCCTGGGCGGACGAGAAGGGCGCCACCCTCGAGCAGTCGGCCGCGCATCATCAGAGGCTGCTGCGCGATCTGCCCGAGGCCGTCCAGGACCGGCTGGAAGCGCTCTGCTGCTACGAGGCGCTCGATCTGTTCCGCAAGGCGGCGGTCCGGGGGACCTCCCGCAAGCTGATCGCCGCGGTCGCGGCCATGCACGAAGGAGAGAATTGAGGATCGTCGGCGGCGAGGCGCGCGGCCGCCCGCTGCGCGCCGTCCCCGGCCAAGGGACGCGTCCGACCGCCGACCGCGTGCGCCAGAGCCTGTTCGACGCGCTCGGGCAGCGGATGGACGGCCTGCGCGTGCTCGACCTCTACGCCGGCACCGGCGCGCTTGCGCTGGAGGCGCTCTCGCGGGGCGCGGCGCGGGCGGTGCTGGTGGAGTGCGATCCGCGCGCGTGCGCGGTGATCTCCGGCAACCTTGCCGCTCTCGGCTACGAGGATCGCTCCCGCGTCCTCCGGGCGCGGCTGCCGGAAGCCCTGCAGCGCCTTCGCGGCGAGCGGTTCGATCTGGTGTTCTCCGACCCGCCCTATGCGCTGCGCGCCGCGCAGTCGATCCTGGACGCGCTGGCGGCGGGCGATCTCCTCGCCCAAGGAGCGCGGGTGGTGCTGGAGATGGATCGCCGCGAGCCCGCACCGCTTCCGCCGCCGCCGCTCGACTCGGTGGACGAGCGGCGCTACGGCGATACCCGGGTGCTGATCCTCTCAGCGAAATAGCTGCGGGTGGATGCGGAAGGTCTTCTCGCCGCGCGCGCTGAACGCCGACCCGTCCACGCCGATGCCGACCAGGGGCGCTCCCAGATCGACCGTGCCGCACGCGGTTCCGTCGGCGGCGAGGATCTCGTTCCCGAACGCCATCCCCCTGTCCGCGGGCAAGAGGAAGAAGTCACCGCGCGACGACAGCCACGCCGGCGCCGCTTGCTCCACCGTACCGCCCGGCCCGATCACGCCGCGCCACCGGCGGGCGGAGGTTCCGCTCTCCGGCTGGGCGGCGATGGCGACGGCTCCGCCGGCGAGCGCCGCCGCCTGCGGCGCCCGATCCGTCCACCCCGGGACGGAGAAAGCCGCGCCCGACGGCGTGCCGTCCGCCGCCAGCCAGCGAGCGTTCGCGGCCGATTCGCCGTACGCCTGCCAGATCACCAGCGTCGCGCTCGCCGCCGTCATCGCGCCGTCGAACGTCAGGCTGTCCGCGGCGCCGGCGAACGTGGCGAAGGGCAGGGTCTTCCGGAGCGTTCCCAGGGCGTCGAAGGACTGCGCGATCAACTGTCCGCCTTCGGCGTGGACGAGGATCGCGCCGTCCGGACCGGCATACAGGGCGCCTCCCTTCTGCGCCGCGCGCAGGTCGCCGTCGTGGGCGAGGAAGTCGTATCCGGGCGGCGGCAACAGGTAGGAGCCCTGGGAGACGATGAACCCGTCGCGCAAGGGGCGCACGTCGACCCCGAGGCCCGCCTTGGAGACGAATCCCGACGGCATGGGCACGAAGAGGAAATTGAGCCGCGGCGGCCCGACGTCCGCACGGTGGCAGGAGAGGACCACCGATCCGCGACCGTCGCTGGTGGCGCCGCTCGCCGCGTTTCCGCCGGCGCCGTCCGGTCCCGAGTGGAGCCCGGAACAGATGGTGATTTCGGCGGCGCAGGCCGCTCCTCGGGGCATCACCCCGGGACAGGCGCCGGTGTCGGTGACCGCGACGGCGCCGTCCACCGAACGATCGCACGGCCAAGGCGCCGGCCCGGCGTCCGGGGCGGTCGGTGGAAGCGCCGGCGCGCCCGCGGCGACGTCCACGATGCCGTCTCCGGCCGGCACGCCTTGCGCACAACTGAACATCAAGATCGCTGCGGTTCCCCAGGTTGCATGGCGCATGTTGGGGGCAAGCTGATCACTCGCCCGGCGGGGCGCACTCTTGCGTCATCTGCAGAACACAATTGATTTCGCGCGCGCTCTCCCGCAGGATGGCGGCTCGATGCCCTCGCGGATCGCCCTGTATCCGGGCTCCTTCGACCCGCCGACCAACGGCCACCTGAGCATCATCCAGCGCGGCCTGAAGATGTTCGACGGGCTGATCGTCGCGGTGCTGATGAATCCGGCCAAGGACTCGCTCTTCACGGTGGAGGAGCGCGTCGAGCTCTTGCGCGGCCTGGTGGACGGCGACAAGCAGGTGGAGGTGAAGACCTTCTCCGGGCTTCTGGTGAAGTTCGCCGCGGACGAAGGGGTGAACACCGTGCTGCGCGGCCTGCGGGCGGTGAGCGACTTCGAGTACGAGTTCCAGATGGCGAACATGAACCGCAAGCTGAGCCCGGAGCTCGAGACGCTCTTCATGATGACGGGCGAGAAATACTTCTACATCTCCAGCCGTTTCGTCCGGGACGTGGCGCGGCTGGGAGGCGACGTCAGCGGCCTCGTTCCCCCCAACGTCCTCAAAGCACTGAAGAAGAGGTTCAAGTGACCAGCCGGCGTCTGCAAGCGGTGAAGCCGTCCGCCACCATGGCGATGACGTCGCGTGCCATCCAGCTCCGGCGCGAGGGGCGCGACATCGTCTCGCTCTCCGTCGGCGAACCCGACTTCCCCGTGTTCCCGCACGTGGAGCAGGCGATCATCGACGCGCTCCGAAAGGGCTACACCAAGTACACCGCGCCGAACGGCATCCTCGAATTGCGCGAGGCGATCTCGGACTGGATGTTCCGCGAGGTCGGGGTCCGCTGGCCGGCGACGCAGATCGTCGCCACCTCCGGCGCCAAGCAGGCTCTCTACAACGCCTGCATGGCCCTGCTCGACGAGGGCGACGAGGCCGTGGTTCCGAACCCGTACTGGGTCAGCTATCCGGAGATGGTGCGCCTCGCGGGCGGCAAGCCGATCGATCTGATGCTGCGCCAGGAGGATGGCTGGGCGCCGCGGCCGGAGGAGCTCGAGCGCGCGCTCAGCCCGCGTACGCGGGTGTTCATCTTCTCCAGCCCGAGCAATCCCACGGGAGCGGTGTGGAGCGCCGACGTCATCCGCGGCATCGCCGGCGTGCTGGAGAAGTACCCGCGCGTGACCATCCTCTCCGACGACATCTACGACAAGCTGGTCTACGGCGGCGTGAAGGTGGCGAACATCCTCCAGGTCGCGCCGCAGCTGAAGGACAGGACGGTCCTGATCAACGGCTGCTCGAAGGCGTACGCGATGACCGGGCTGCGCCTCGGCTGGGCCTGCGGGCCCGCGGAGATCATCGCCGGCATGAACAAGGTGCAGGACGCCAGCACCTCCAACCCGAGCTCGCTCTCCCAGCACGCCGCGATCGCCGCCCTCCGCGGCCCGCAGGAGCCGCTGGAGGCGATGCGCGTCCAGTTCGAGAAGCGGCGGCATCTCATGGTGCAGCTGCTGGAAAAGGTGCCCGGCGTCGAGGCGCACGATCCCGACGGCGCCTACTACGTGTTCGCCGATTTCTCCCGGCTGCTGGCGAAGAAGTACCGGGGTGAGCCGCTCGCCACCACCCTGCGGCTCGCCGAGGTCCTCCTCGAGGAGTTCGGCGTCGCCACCGTGCCGGGGAGCGCGTTCGGGCGCGAAGGGTATCTGCGGCTGTCGTTCGCCATCTCCGAAGCGGACATCCGCAAGGCGATGGAGCGCGTGGCGCGCTGCGCTTCCACGCTCGAGTGAACGCCGGGCGGGCGGGGTTCGCGCGATCCGCGCCGCGCGCGTGCTAAGCAGGGCGCCGAAGTCCCACTTCTGGAGGCCCACATGACCAGGCTGCTCCGCGCCATCGCCCTCGCCGTGGCGCTGCTGTTCGCCGCTCCTTCGCTCTCCTTCGCCAAAGCGCAGCCGGCGGACAAGAAGGCTTCCGCGAAGAAGGCGGAAAAAGTCGATCTCAACACCGCCAGCGAGGACGAGCTGAAGGCGCTGCCCGGCGTGGGCGATGCGTACTCGAAGAAGATCATCGAGGGGCGCCCCTACAAGGCCAAGGACGAGCTGGTGGAGAAGAAGATCGTTCCCAAGGCCACGTACGCGAAGATCAAGGACAAGGTCATCGCGCACCAGGGGAAGTGAAATCGCTGCTCGGCGAGCTGCGGCGGCGCGGCGTCCTCGGCGCGCTCGCCGCCTACGCGGTGGCCGCCGCCGGCGTCCTGCAGCTCGCCGACATCGTGGTCCACAACCTGGATCTGCCCGGGTGGACGGTGCGGGCGCTGATCTGGGTGGCGGTCCTCGGCTTCGCCGCGACGTTCGCGGTCTCCTGGTTCTACGATCTCACGCGGCGGGGGTTCGTGCGCACGCAGGCGCCCGGAGGGCGCGCTCCCACGCCGGCCACGCCGCGGCCGCCCTCGGCTCCCACCGCCCAGCCGCTGCCGGTGCCGGAAGAGCTCGAGCCGGGCGCGATGCTGGCGGGCCGCTACCGCGTGGAACGGGAGCTGGGAAAGGGCGCCATGGGGCGGGTGCTGGCCGCGCGCGACGAGAAGCTCGGCCGCCGCGTCGCCGTGAAGGTGGTCACCGCCGCCCACGATCCCGTGCGCGTGATGAGATTCGAGCAGGAGGCGCGGACCGCCGGTTCGCTGGAGCACCCCAACGTGCTCGCGGTCTACGATCTCGGCGAGCACGCGGGCGTCCCCTTCCTGGTCACCGAGCTGCTCGCCGGGCACACCCTGCGCACCGTGATCGACGGGCCGCCGCTGCCGCCGGCCCAGGTGCAGGGCCTCTTTCTCCAGCTCGCGCAAGGCCTCGCAGCCGCGCACGCGCGGGGGATCGTGCACCGCGATCTGAAGCCCGAGAACCTCTTCCTCACCGACGACGGCCGGCTGAAGATCCTCGACTTCGGCCTGGCGCGGCTGACCACCGACGAGCAGGGCCCCGGGCTGACCATGACCGGCGCCGTCTTCGGCAGTCCCGGATATCTCTCCCCGGAGCAGGCGCGAGGCGAGAAGGCGGGGCCGCCCAGCGACGTGTTCAGCGCGGGGGCGGTGATCTACGAGATGCTCACCGGGAAGCGGGCCTTTCCCGGCGCCTCGTTGATCGAGGCGGGCCACGCGGCCCTGACGCTCCAGCCGGCCCGGCTTCCGTCCTCGGTGCCGTTCCCGCTCGCCTCGGTCGTGCTCCGAAGCCTGGAAAAGGATCCGGCGCGGCGCTTCCAGAGCGGAAGCGAGCTGGTCCGGGCGCTTTCGGCGCTGGAGCCCTCTGCGCCTGTCACGCTGCCGCCCCGCCCGAAGAGCTGGCGGCGGTCAACCTCGTTGATGGTGGCGCTGGCCACGCTGGCCGTCGGCGCCGCGCTCGCTTCCGGGCTGCGGGTGCTGCGCTCGGCGCGCACCGAGGCCCATCGGCGGGAACCGCGCCTTCCGGAGATTCCGGCCATCCCCATTCCGCCGGTGCCGCCGGAACCCGGGGCGCACCCACGGATTCCGGGCGCGGGGGAGGAGATGGCGCGCGAGATCCAGAAGCAGGTCCGCGCCTCGATCCCCCGCGCCGGCAAGCTCGGCCTGATCGCCGGCGCCCGCGCGCTCGTGCAGAGCAGCCGCGCCGATCGGGCGGAAGCGCTCCTGCGCCGCTCGCGCGATCCGGTGGCGCGCCTGGAGCTGTTCCTCCTCCAGCGGTGGCGCGGCCACCAGCAGCAGGCGCGCGACGAGCTGCGGGCGTTCGCGAAGAGCATGGAGGAGGGCGACTGGCCCGCGCCGCTGGTCCGCGTCTATCTCGGCGAGGGAAAAGACGCGGAGGCGATGGCCGCGGCCACCGATTCCGACGAGCGGTGCGAGGCCTGGTATTACCTCGGCCGGCTGCACGCGCCCGAGGACCCGGCCCTGGCCCGCAAGCAGCTGGAGAACGCCAAAGCGGCGGAGTGCGACCAGTCCGGCTTCGCGGAGGAAGAGCTGCAGGCGCTTCAGAGGCGGTGAATCTGCATCATCGAGGCGCCGAACGTCGGCCGATTCGGGGGCACGGCGCTGGCGATGACGATCGCCTCACCCCGCATCGCCTCCCCCGCGCCTACCAGGGTCTGGGCGATGTTGCCGATCATCTCGTCGGTGGTCTCGAACGGCTTGCGCACCCGGCGGGCGGTGACGCCCCAGTAGAGCGACATCCGCTGGTACGCCACGTCGCTGGCGGTGAACGCGACGATCCGCGCCTGCGGCCGGTAGCTGGCGATCTGCCGGGCCGTCTCACCGGTGCGGGTGTAGACGCAGATGGTCCCGATCCCCAGCTGCTGCGCGGCCGCCGCGCAGGCCCGGGCCACCGCGGTGGCGAAGGTGCTCTCGCCGCGGCTCAGCGTCGGGTCGGGCAGGGCCTGGTAGCGCGCGCTCCGCTCCACCTCCTCGACGATGGAGGCCATGGTCTTCACCGCTTCCACCGGGTACGCGCCGGTGGCGGTCTCCGCCGAGAGCATCACCGAGTCGGTGCCGTCCAGCACCGCGTTCGCCACGTCGCTGACCTCGGCGCGGGTGGGCTGCGGCGAGACGATCATGCTCTCCAGCATCTGGGTGGCGACGATGGCGATCTTTCCGTAGTAGTTGGTCCGCTCGATGGCGGTCTTCTGGATCAGCGGCACCCGCTCGAGCGGCATCTCCACGCCCAGGTCGCCGCGGGCGATCATCACCGCGTCCGCGAGCTGGGCGATCTCGTCGATGCGGTCCACCGCTTGCGGCTTCTCCAGCTTGGCGATCACCGGGGTGGTGGGCGCGTAGCGCTTGAGCAGCCGGATGTCGTCGGCGTTGCGCACGAAGCTGAGAGCGACGTAGTCCACCTCGTGCGCCAGGCCGAACTTGAGGTCCTCGATGTCCTTCGGGGTGAGGACCGGGATGGAGACCGGCGTGCCGGGCAGGTTGATCCCCTTGTGGTCGGAGACGACGCCCCCGACGTTCACCCGGCACTTCACCTCTTTCCCGGAGACGGCGATCACCTCCAG
>JBGQLA010000001.1:0-45143 GCA_041499865.1 Deltaproteobacteria bacterium | reverse complement strand
GATCCTCTCCCCGGTGATTCGGGGCGGCGAAGAAAAGACGCTGCGTGCACGCGCTGTCAAGACTCGGCCGCGTCCAAGCGCTTTCCCGCTGAGCTTGCAGACACAGGGTCATGGCGGCTTGTAGGCTCGCTGCAGAAGGATCGTCAAACGGACCTGCTGCACCCTGACAGCCGGTCCGCTTCGCATCGCTCCTGCCCATGCTGGTCAAAAAGCGAGAGTGGCCGCCGAGCCCTCCCGGCGGCCACCTGGCATTGCGGCTATGGCTTCCGGCTACTTCGAGGCCGAGGCCGGGACGGCGGGACTGGCCGGTGCCGCGCTCGCGCCCTCGCGGGCCTCTGCGCGCTTCTCCAGCCGCTCGCCGTGGCGCTCACGCCGCTCGCCGCGCTTCTCAACACGCTCGCCCCTGTGCTCGAGGGCTTCGCCGCGCTTCTCGAGCCGCTGGCCATGCGCGGCCTCGCGGTCGGCCTCGCGCTCCTCGGCGCGAGCAGCCCTGTTCTTGCCCTCGCTGCGCAACTCGGTGGCCTTCGCGTCGTCGGCGGCAGCCTTCTGCTTGAGCGCCGCGCCGCGGCTCTCCAGAGCCTGCCCACGCTTCTCCATGTGCTCGCCCTCCGCTGCGCGCGCCACGGCGGGGGTCAGCAGAGCGGCGGCGATCGCCCCACTCAGGATCCAGTTGCTCTTCATCTCGTTCTCCTCGGGTTGGGATGTTCGACTAGGGAATTGAGCAAGCGGCATGCCGCCCGTCTCGTGCCCGTAGACCCGGCGCTTTTGTCTCGTCTCTCCTCCTGCTGGGGCGAAACGCCTCTGCGGAATTCGCCTACACGTCCACGAACTCCGCAGACGGACGTCCGGAGGACGCCGAAGGCGTCGGCGGCGTCGGCGGCGTCGGCGTCCGCTACCCGAAGCAATGGGGCGGCCGCGGGCTCGATTGGGTCGCGACCTGCATGGTGATGGAGGAGGTGGGCGCGCTCGGCTACATCTTCGCCTGCGTCTTCGGCGTCGGCGCCGAGTTGGTCTGCGACGCCATCGTCCGGCACGGGACGGACGCGCAGCGCGAGCGGTACGTCAAGCCGCTGCTGCGTGGCGAGATCTTCGCCGCCGAGTGCCTGACCGAACCGCGGGGCGGCTCCGATTTCTTCGGCACCACCACCGTCGCGGAAGATCGCGGCGATCACTTCCTCCTCAGCGGGCACAAGCGGTTCATCGTCGGAGCCGAGGCGGCCGACTATTTTCTCGTCTACGCCCGCACCGATCCGGCCGCGAAGCCGCACCAGGCGATCACCTGCTTCATCGTCGACCGCGGGCCGGGAGTGGAGACGAAATATCTCTACGGCCTGATGGGTTGCCGCGGCGGAGGCGCGGGCCGCATCGCCTTCCGCGACGTGAAGGTGCCGAAGGAGAACGTGCTCGGCCGGGTCAACGGTGGCGCCGCGGTCTTCGACACGATGATGGTGCCCGAGCGACTCGGCACCGCCGCCATGACCATCGGCGCGGCCCGGCCGGCGCTGGAGATCGCCACCGACTACACGGCGCGGCGCAAGGCCTTTGGCCAGGTGATCAACCAGTTCCAGGGGGTCAGCTTCCAGGTCGCGGAGGCGGCCACGCTGCTCGACGCGTCGCGGGCGATGGTCTACGCGACCGCCCGGGCCGCGGCGGCGGGCATCGAGCCCGGAAGGCTGCGGCGGCTCGTCTCGGAGACGAAGAAGTTCGTCACCGAGTCGTGCCAGGGGGTGGCCAACCGCTCCATGCAGGTGATGGGCGGCATCGGCTATACCGACGTCTTTCCCGTGGAGCGCATCGTCCGCGACCTGCGGCTCGCGTCCATCTGGACGGGCACCAACGAGATCATGTCCCTCATCACCGCCTCCGAGTGGTACCAGGAGCGCCGCGCGACCCGGGACATTGCGCAACAGCGCGACTTCGAGGCAGACGCAGCCGGGGCCGCCGATGAGAAGGTGTACGAGTAGCCGTTGCCCGAGCGAGTGTCAGGCCGTCGGCAACTTGTAGTTGCTGAACTCCTCGCGCAACTTGGTCTTGAGCAGCTTGCCGGTCGCGGTATGCGGGAGCTGCTCGACGAACACCACGTCGTCCGGAATCCACCAGGTCGCGACCTTGCCTTCGAAGAACTTGAGCAGCTCTTCCTTGGTGAGGTCTGCGCCCTGCTTTCTTACCACCACGAGCAGAGGTCTTTCGTCCCACTTGGGATGCCGGACGGAGACGACGGCCGCCTCGGCCACCGCCGGGTGGGCCACCGCGGTGTTTTCCAGATCGATCGAGCTGATCCATTCGCCGCCGGACTTGATGACGTCCTTCGACCGGTCTGTGATCTGCATGAACCCGTCCGGATCGATGGTGGCGACATCGCCAGTCGGGAACCATTCGAGGCCTTCGGCATCGTTGCGCAGCGGATTGCCGCCTTCGCCCTTGAGATATCCGTTGGAGATCCAGGGGCCGCGCACCAGCAGATCGCCGAATGCCTTGCCATCCCACGGCAGGTCCTTGCCTTCCCCGTCGACGATCTTCATGTCCACGCCGTAGACCGGGCGGCCCTGCTTCTTCTGCAGCGCGTAGCGACTTTCCGGGGGAAGCGGCAGATGCTTGGCCTTGAAGGTCGACACCGTGCCGAGCGGGCTCATTTCAGTCATGCCCCACGCGTGCAGCACCTGGACGCCGTGCTTTTCCTGGAAGGCACGGATCATGGCAGGCGGACACGCCGAGCCGCCGATCACGGTGCGGTTCATCGTGCTGAACTTGAGCTTGTTCTGATCCATGTACTGCAGCAGTGCGAGCCACACGGTAGGCACGCCGGCCGACACGGTCACGCGCTCCGACTCGAACAGCTCGCAGAGGCTCTTGCCGTCGAGCTGCGCGCCGGGCAGCACCATCTTCGCTCCCACCAGCGCGCAGGTATAGGGCAAGGCCCAGGCGTTGGCGTGGAACATCGGAACCACCGGCAGCATGACATCGCGCGCCGATATGTTCAGCGAGTCGGGGAGCGCTGCGGCGTAGGCGTGGATCACCGTCGAACGATGCGAATACAGCACGCCCTTGGGATTGCCAGTGGTGCCCGAGGTGTAGCACAGCGAGGAAGCGGTGCGCTCGTCGAATTCGGGCCACTGGTAGTCGTCGGAATGCGCGTTGATCAGGTCTTCGTAGCAGACAAGATTGGGAACCGCGCTCTTCGGCATGTGCGCCTTGTCGGTCATCAGCACATAGCCCTTCATCGTCTTGAGGGCAGGTGCGAGTTTCTCGATCAGCGGCATGAAGGTCAGATCGAAGAACAGATAGGCATCTTCGGCGTGGTTCGCGATGTACGCGATCTGTTCCGGGAACAGTCGTGGATTGACGGTGTGCATCACGGCGCCGCTGCCGGAGATGCCGTAGAACGCCTCCAGATGCCGGTAACCGTTCCAGGCCAACGTCGCCACGCGCTCGCCGGTCTTGACGCCAAGAGCCCCGAGCGCGTTGGCGAGCTGGCGGGCGCGGCGATGCAGATCGCGATACGTATAGCGATGCATCGGGCCTTCGATCGTGCGCGAGACGATCTCGGTGTCGCCGTGGAATCGGTCTGCGTGCCGGATCAGCGACGAGATCAGCAGCGGGGCGTTCATCATCAGGCCTTGCATGGCTCGCTCCTCCTCGAATCCTGCCCGGCCGATTCTAGCTCAGAGCGGCGCACAGGTGGCTGCGCGCTGGATCTCCTGGGCCTTCGGCAACTCGTTGCGGTCGAGCACGAGCTGCCGAAACAGGATGACGCCGGTCGTCGACGGCACCTCCACGACGGTGCCTCCGCCGGGATCCTGGAAGCCTGGCTGCGACGAGAAGACCACGCGCACCCGATGATGGGTGGCCGTGCGATCGTTGGCGACGAAGAAGTTGTCGGTGTTGTCCGCGAACGCCGAGACGGACCAGTAGCCCTCCGGGACCTCGGCGGTGACGAGCAGAGGTCGATCGCTCACGTCGTATGCGCACGCGCTGTAGAGGAGATCGGGGCTGGGCATCACGATGGTGCGCCACCGGGAATCGGGGAGCGGCGCGTGGTGGATGTGATTCATTCCCACCTCTCCCTCGAGACGATGGCGCACCACGCGCACGATGAGGCGCGGAGTTGCCTGAATCGCGGCGACGTGAGTCAACGCCGCGCCGGCAAGCACCGACACGATTCGCCATCGCCACGTCAAGGGCACCGTCCGGTGATGCTCGGCAGCGTGGCGCGCTCGGGGTGCGAGGAGATCTCCGCGGAGGGGACGTAGAGCCTGATCGTCAACGACACGTGACCGGTCCCGCCGAGCGGCAGCCAATTGCCCGGCTGTGGTCTGGAACTCGCCCGGATGAGGAAGCTCCCGTCGGGCTCCTTGGCGAGGTTCGCCATGTTGAAGGAGTAGCGGTGCTGTGCGTTCGGGATGAGGAAATCGTCGCCGCCGTACGCGGTGATCGACCACCAGCGCGCGTCGAGCGGGCGGCCGCGGATCTGGTAGTCGCAGCCGGCGTTCAGGTCCCCGCCGCCATCGTCGGCATGCGCGCGGTAGTAGACGGTCTCGCCGCGGTTGAGCACGAAAAGCGCGTGGGTGGCGACGCCACCTCTCGGGAGGCGATCACGATTCGTGTCAGGCGCGCCTCGGTCCGTGCCGAGATCAGGCACCCGAGTGCCAACATAGCCAGGCTGTCTTCAGGTTCCGCATGGATGCTCCTTTTCCTGGAGCCCAGGCCCGTCGCAGAGCGGCATTCCGCATCGGTCGATTTGAACGAGCGGCCTTCCGCTCTCAGCGAGCGCGGCCCCGCCCCAAGAATCCGCCTAGCGCCGGGCTGTTCGAAAAGTCAAGGGATGCGGCGTCAGGTAGCTGCGGGAAGACACGGCCCGCGCGGAAATCTGCACAACGCGTGTCGACTTGACTCTCCGTTTGGACCTGCTCCTAAGCCACGCTCGGGAAGGCAGGTCGGAACAACGGTCTCGCGCGCCTGGCGAGTATGAACGACGCCGTCCACCTCGAGCCACACCCAGGAGAAGATCATGGATGGGAGTATCGGAACGTACCGATCCAGCGCACTTCGGATGCCTCGCTTGCTGGCGCTGCCGGTCGCAGTACTCTGCTGGAGCGCAAGCGCTGCTTTCGCGAGGCCGGCGAAGATCTTCCTGCATCCGACGAGCGACGTGATCCTCGCCGGCGGCCAGGCCTTCGGATCGGCGGGAGCGTACGAAAAGGTGCGAGGCACGGTCGAGTTCCAGATCGACCCGACCGATCCCCGCAACGCCGTGATCACCGATCTGGATCTAGCCCCGCGCAACGCTGACGGTCTGGTGTCCTTCGACGCAGACTACATGCTGATGCGCCCAGCCAATCTTTCGAAGTGGAACCACCAGCTCGTTTCGGAGATCAACAATCGCGGCAATCTCCTTCTCTTCCTCTCCTTCGCGAACGGTCCGTTCAACAACGATCCCACCTCGCAGGCCGACTTCGGCAACGGCTTCCTCCTCAACCAGGGGTACGCGCTGGCCTGGGTGGGCTGGGGTGCGGACGTGGAGCCCGGTGGCGGGCGCCTCGCGCTCCGGGTTCCGGCTCCAGTGCTCCCCGGCGGCAAGCCGGTCACCCAGCGGATCACCATCGAGCTGGCCGACGAGTTCAGCTTCCCCGAGGGAGGCGGCACTAGCTGCGTGCCACTGAGCGGCTCGCCGGTGATCAAGGGCTATCCCGCGGTCCTCTCGGAGAAAGCGGGCGACGAGCTGTTCGTCCGCCCGAGCGACTCGCCGAGGCCTTCGGCGCCCGCGATTCCTTCGGGCACCCTGGTGCCGAACGCCCAGTGGTCCTTTCCCGACCGCAACACCCTCTGCGTCGCCGGTGGCTTCCAGACCGGGATGGTGTACCAGCTCAACTACGTTGCCGAGGACACCCGCATCATGGGGCTGGGCTACGCGGCGCAGCGCGAGTTCGCCTCGTTTCTGCGACACCGGACGTCGGACGACGCCGGCCTGCCCAATCCGCTCGCGACCGCAGGGGTCACGACCTCGATCCTCTACGGAGCGTCCCAGTCCGGCGTCTACATCCGGGACTACGTCTACCAGGGCTTCAACGAGGACCAGGCGGGCCGCAGCGTGTTCGAAGCGGTCCACGCTCACATCTCCGGGGCGGTGAAGCTGGGGCTCAATTACCGATTCGGGCAGGTCCATCCCTGGTCCACCGAGCACCGCGACCGCTTCATTCCCCAGGTCACGTTCCCCTTCAACTTCGGCGTCCGCGTGAATCCGCTGGTCGCGCTGGGAATCGACAGAGGGCCGCTGTTCGACGGGATCCTCAAGCGGCCGGCGACCGATCCGCTGTTCGTGCAGACCGACACCTCGAACGAGTACTGGTGGGCGCAATCCTCGCTGGTCGACACCGACGGCTTCGGCCACGAGGTGAAGCTGCCCAGGAACGCGCGGCATTACGTGATCGCCGGCCTTCAGCATTTCAGTGGGTTCGGCTCGGTCCCGGACAAGGGCCTGTGCCAGCAGCTCAACAACCCAGTGTACCCCGGGCCCGCGCTGCGGGCGATCTTCACCGACCTCGACGAGTGGGTGACGAAGGGCATCGAGGCGCCGCCGAGCCGCCGCGCGACGGTGGACGAGGGCCTGCTGGTGCCCCCCGCGGACCGCGAGGAAGTGGGCTTTCCTGCCATCCCAGGCGTGACCTACAACGGGCTCTTCAATGCGCTCGGCGAGTTGGACTTCGGGCACTCCGTTTCCCAGAACCGCGGCATCATTACCAACTGGGGCCATCCTCCGGTCCTCGCGGCCTACCGCGTGCTCGTGCCGCGGGTGAGCGAGGTGGGAATCGATCTCGGAGGTGTCGAGGTTCCCGTCGTGGGCGTTCCCACCGCGACGCTGACCGGATGGAACCTCCGGCGTGCTCCATATGCCGACGGCGAGCTCTGCGAGTTGAACGGCATGTTCCTGCCCTTGCCGGTGACGAAGGCGCAGGCCAAGGCAGCGGGTGATCCGCGTCCCTCGCTCCAGGAGCTGTATCGGAGCCACCGCGGCTACGTGAAGGCCGTCGAGAAATTCGTCCGGCGGAGCGTGAAGGAACGTTTCCTCCTTGCCGACGATGCCGACGCGGCCGTGCGCGACGCCGAGGCGAGCGACGTGCTCGTCGGCGTCGGCCACTGATGTACCAGGATCAAGAAAGGAGAGACCCATGGCGAACTCATTCATCCGCCTCACCACATTGCTCGCGGTCTTGTGCATTTCGGCTTCCATGGCCCGGGCGGGCGACGGGAAGCGCGAGGAAAGGGATCCCTGCGAAAGCGTAAAGCCTGCCGCGGCCGGCGGCCCGGTTCCACACGACGACGACAAGTTGGTGGTCCGGTGGCTTGGCACCACGAATTACGAGATCTCGTACCGGGGCCAGGTGCTTCTCTTCGACACCTACTACGACCGCGGTCCGCGCAACCGCCCCATCGGGCTACTTCCGGAGCAGGTGACTCGCGCGGACGCCATCTTCCTTGGCCACGGTCATTTCGATCACATGAGCGACGCATCGTCGATCGCGTTACGCCTCGGCATTCGCGCCATCGGCGGCCCGCCGACCTGGGAGAAGCTGCTCACGCAGGGAATGACCGACGGCCAGGCGGTACGCGTGACCGGCACGGGCGGCGAGCTGTTCCGCTTCCGTGGATTCACCGTCGAGCCGGTGCTGGCGCACCACAGCGTGCTGCCGGGAGCTACGATTGCCGCGTTCACCACCGCCGTCCAGACGGAGCTGGGAACTCCCTCGCCTGCCGAGGTCGCCGCCGAAGACGTCGTGCGGGCGCGCGGCACCTTCGACCCGCGCGTCATCACCATCGGCACCATCGCGTATCTGCTGAGGTTCGACAGCGGCTTTCGCCTGATCTGGCTCGACAGCGCGGGTCCGATCACGCAGGCGGAGATCGACCTCATGAAGCGCATTGGCTACACCGATGTCGCCATCGTGGCGTACGTCGGCCACTACGTGCAGGAAACGCAGATCCCGGTGACGATGGCGCTGGTCGAGCTGTTCAACCCGCGCTTCTACCTGCCCGGCCACCACGACGAGATCCGCGACATCTTCCTGGACCTGGGTACCGAGCCGCTCTTCCTCACGCTCCGCGATGAGGCGCACGTCGAGCCCATCTCCCTGCTGTATCGCGGCGCGGCCTGCTTCAACGTGAAGTCCGGGAAGAGGATCCTGGCCGACCACTGAAGCGCCGCGCTGGAAGACCGGCACAGCGCCAGTTGCAGTTGAAGACGTAGGGGAGGGGGTCCACCTGCCGGCAGGAAGCGGCGGCGGACCCTCTTCGGTCGTCGCGGAGCAAGCCTTTAGATCTGCTTTGCGGCGGAGTGCTTGAGCTGGCATGCCTTTCGGAGAACCTGACGGGCCACGATCTACGATATGAGCGGTCGGTGTCGATGGGCACGGACCGGTGCACGCACCGGCGTCGAGCACTCCGAAGTGGATGCATCGTTGCGCGGGCAGGACACCTCTTCTGAAAAAGGACGCTTCCATGACCTCCGGAATCACGACCTTCACGCTGGTTCACGTCGTCTTGAGCCTCCTTGGGATATTCGCAGGGCTCGTCGTCGCCGGAGGCCTGGTCGCCGGGAAGCGGCTGGATGGCTGGACCGGCGTCTTTCTGGTGACGACCGTCGCGACAAGCGTTACGGGGTTTGGCTTTCCCTTCGTGACTTTTCTGCCCTCTCACGCCGTCGCGATCCTTTCGCTCGTCGTATTGCCCGTCGTGATCGTCGCCCGTTACGTCAAGCACCTCACCGGGGCTTGGCGCGCGATCTACGTGGTCGGCACCATTCTCGCGCTCTACCTGAACGTCTTCGTCCTGCTCGCGCAGCTGTTCCTGAGACTTCCGGCCCTCATGGCCGCCGCGCCTACCCAGAAGGAGTTGCCATTCGCGGCGACGCAGATCCTCGTGCTGGTGCTGTTCGTCTGGCTGGGGTGGGCCGCGGTCAAGGGGTTCCGCGCCGAGGCCGGCGCCACTGGCGTGACGTCGCAGATAGCGTAGCTGCCTCGGGCCGCCTCGACTGGAGTGTAGACCATCCTACCGCTTACGATGTCCCCATGGACACGCCGGCCGCCGACGTTTTCACCGAACCCTCCGACGTCGATCCCGATACCCTCCGGAACCTCGGCCCGCTACGGCCGATGGCAGGAATCTGGGAAGGCCGCACCGGCAAGGACGAGCATCCCGTCGCCGAGGGAAGCAAGGAGGACGATTTCGTCGAACGCGTCGAGCTTCAGCCCATCGACCCGCAGCTCAACGGCCCGCAGCTCTTCTACGGCCTCCGCTACCACGTGCACATCGTCCGGCCGGGCGAGATCGAGACCTTCCATGATCAGGTGGGGTACTGGCTTTGGGAGCCGGCGACCAAGACGGTCATCCAGATGCTCGCCATTCCGCGCGCTCAGGTCGCGCTGGCGACGGGATTCGCCGAGCCCGACGCGCACCAGTTCGAACTGGTCGCGGGCGAGCGCGGAATCTGCTCCGGACCGTTCCTCGAGCAAGCGTTCCGCACGGTGGAGTTCCGCATCCGCGTGACGGTCGGCCCGGGCGACACCTGGTCGTACGAGGAGGACACGGTGCTGCAAGTTCGCGGACGCGCGGAGCCGTTCCACCATCGGGACCGCAACACACTCGTGCGGGTGGCAGGTCCCACCCCGAACCCTCTGGCGCGCTGACCGCTGCCCATCGTGGTCAGCGTGCGATGTAGTTCCGCCCTGCGCACCCGATGCGGAAGGTCGGGCAGGTGAATCGTGCTCGGGTGCTGCCGCAGTTGCAGTTGAAGACGTGGGGGAGGGTCCGCCCGTCGGCAAGTGGCGGGCGGACCTCACCTGTCAGTCGTCGTCGTCGCGGTGGCCGCGATCGTCGTCGTCTCCGTCATCCCGATCGTGCTCTGAGCAGAGGCGCTCGGCGACATGGTTGTGGGGATCGCTCGGCAGGACGTTGCTTCCGGCAGCCTGCGCGATCAACCGATCTGCGTCCTCGGGGAGCAGCAACCGCGCCCGCACAAGTCGCGCGGCCGCATTCCGCACCACGCAGTTGTATCCCTCCTGGCTCCCGTACCGCTCCTCGACGGAGAGGCGCGGATCGCCGGCCGTCAACCGGTCGGCCTTGGTCTGCGCAAAGGCAATGTACCCGGCGGCCAGGTTGCCTTCGTTCCCCTTGAGAGGTCCGCTCGCGACGGGGTTCCAGGGCGTGTAGGTCCCAAGCGGCGCCTGCAAGAGCACCGATTGCACGCCCCCGATTTCGTTCCCGTCCCGATCGACCTTCGACGCCGGCGTCGGAATGATCTGCTTGATGCGGGGAACGACGTTGCTCTCCACACCCGCCTGATCGTTGTACCTGAACTGCGGACCCCAGTCGTAATCCATGATGACGTTCATCACGTTGTCGGGCGTCGGAGCGCCGGGGATGTCCGGCCAGCCCATCGCCTCCGCGTTCGAGTCCACGAGCGTCCGGTCGTTCAGGCTCGGGTACCTGCTCTTCGGCGGCTTCGTGCCTTTCGTCACCCACTCGTCGCGGGCGACGATCAACGCGCGGCGCGTCTCGGTTTCCGGATTGGGGTTGCTGGCCAGCATCAAGGTCGTGCCCGCGGGCTGCACCCGGTCGAAGCCGCCGCCACCGCCGCCGTGCGCCGTGCCGGCGTGGTAGTACCGGCGGACGTTCCTGGGCAGCTTGATGTCCTTGTGTCCCCGGGTCCCCGCGGTGCCCGCGATGCCGACGCCGCCGCGCGTGTACCACATCTCCGGTCCGCCGAACTCGTCGACGACCTTGGGGCAGGTATCGGTCTTGGCGCAACGGTGGAGGAGTCCCGTGACGCCACGCCCGCGGACGCGATCGTCGTAGTCGCCCCACCAGATGGGCCCTTCGGCCCCGGCCTCGAAGATGTTGGCGATGTTGCCGGGCTGGGCGAAGCGGACGTTGAACTGGCCCATGGAGCCGGCGATGATCGGCTGCGCGCCGTCGAACACGATCCTGCCGTCCTCGTCCTCGTTGAAGCCGTCGAGGATGAAGGTCTTCAGATAGCGGCCGGACTGGGAGATCCCGTATCCGATCCCCCAACGGATCTTGCCCGCGATCGGGTTGAGCGTGCCCGCATCGTCGAGGGTGGCGTGGCGGAGGAAGGAGAAGAGGTCGCGCGTCGCCGCCATGCCGACGCCCAGGACCAGCGGGTCCTTGGCCGTGTAGACCAGCTCGTAAGCGAGGCTCGGATTGAAGCCGTTCTTGAGGCAGATGCGCGTGGCGTCCGGCGTTCCGGGGAAGGCCACCGTGCCGCAATCGGCGAACGCCCAGTCGGTGCTCGGGATGTTCACGACACCCGTGCGCACGCCGAGGTTGGTCTCGCGCGCGATGGAGATCAGCGTCGCCTTCGTGGTGTCGAGGCTGGCCGGCGTGCGCCCGCGGCCGGGCAGCGACTGCGTATTGACGTTGCCCGCGACCGTGACGAAGCGGGCGAAGGTCGGCGAGGTGACGGACGAGCCGTCGTTCCTCGCCACCGGCACGCTGATCGTTTCGGCGGCGACGTTCGGATCGAACAACAGATCGCCCTGCCAGCCGCTCGCGACGTAGACGTGTCCCGGGTTGTACGGGAACCCGTCGCCCGCAGGCTGGGCGGTCGTGACGTTGATCATGCCGGTGCCCAGCGCGCGACCGCCGCGGTTGCTGACGCCATAGATCAGCACGCCGCTGGCGCGGCCCATGTCGTGCGGCTTGAGCAGCGTGAACGTCGCCGTGTACTCCACGTTGCCGCGCGCGTTGCGCGGCGCCAGGAGAATGTCGGTAATGACAGCGTTGCGGCGATCGAAGGGATCGATCTCACCGGAGAAGGTGCCCCGGAGCTCGTCGTACGTTCCCACGCTGCCGTTCGGGCCGAAGGTCTGGCCGCTGAACTGAGGCGACGTCACCTTGCCGATCGTGATCCGGGTGACACGCGCCTCGGACGCCGTGCTGCCGACGAACAAGGCTCCCACCGCCGCAACGACCGCAGCTACGCGTCTCTTTCCAGCAAGTGTTGCCATGCGTAATCCCCCTTTCGGGTCGGCAAACGGCTCCTTGTCGCGCTCCCAAGTCAATGCGCGCCGCGGCACGTTGATTGCGTGGGCCGAGTCCGAGGGCGCAGGCGGTCGATCTCCTGCACATCAGGCGAATCTGGCTGGGCAGTAGCTCAAGTAATGTGGGCGCCCGCTCGAGCAGAAGCGGGGAGGCCGCTCGCCAGCTTGCATCCAACGTCCCGACTACTTCATTGGAGGCACGTAAGGAATGTACCTTGCGAAGAACCAGCAGAGGAAAAGCACGATGGGTAGATGCACGATCATCTGCAGCACACCGTAGCCGACGATATCTTTTGCTCTGAGCCCCAGGATTCCCAGGAGCGGCAGCATCCAGAAGGGATTCACAAAGTTCGGCAGTGCCTCGGAGGCGTTGTAGATCTGCACCACCCAGCCCAGGTGCACGTGGTGCAGGTTGGCCGCCTGGAGGATATACGGAGCCTCGATGACCCATTTGCTTCCGCCCGAGGGCACAAAGACTCCGATGAGCGCCGAATACACCGCCACCAGCAGCGGATACGTCCCCTGCGTGGTCACCTTTGCGAACACGTTGGCCAGCCAGTCGGACATGCCCGTTCCCACGATCATGCCGAAGATGACGGCATAGAACGGGAACTGGATGAGCACGCCCCCCGTTGCCGGAATGCACTCCGCAACCGCTTTTACGAAACTCCTGGGCCGCCAGTGCAAGAGCAGGCCGACGGCGATGAACAGCAAGTTGTACGTGTTCAGATCCAGTGCCGCCAGCGCACCTTGAGGGGAGGTGCGGAAGAAATCAAACAAATACCAAAGCAGGAGAGCTGCCACCAACACGGTCAGCAGCGGGCTGTACTCCAGCCATTCTCCGGGCCGGGTTCTCGGTTCGAGCTTGCGCTCGGTGGATTCGAACTCGATGCCGTAGTCTTCGGCGGTCTTTGCATTCTCTGCAGTAGGAGCCGAGGCATAGGCGAGGACCACCGAGACCACGACCAGCACCAAGGCAGTGACCAGGCTCTGCCAGAGGAAGAGGGTTTGCTTGAGGGGGATCACTCCGCTGATGGCAAACAACGAGGGAGGGATGGCGCCCTTCGTGGCCATCATCATGGCCGCGGACGAAGAAAGACCCAGGGCCCAGACCGCACCGAGGCCGAGATAAGCGGCCCCGCCGGCGGCGCGGTAGTCCATGCCCTTCACGCGGCGAGCCATCTCCCGGGCTAGCAATCCGCTGAAGATCAGGCTCAGGCCCCAGGAGATCAATGACGTCAACACGGAGAAGAGGGCGATCACCGCGACAGCGGTTCGCCCGTTCTTCGGGATCATCGCCAGGCGCTGAATCAAGCGGCGCAAGACCGGCGTGCTTGCCACCACGTAGCCGCCAATGATGATCATCACCATCTGCATGGTGAATGGGACCAGCGTCCAGAAGTTCTTGCCGCCCTGGATGGCGAGTGTGCTGGGCGACTGGCGAAGCAAGAGTCCGAAGATGAATACGATGACGACTCCCGCCAGGGCAAAGACCAGCGGTTCCGGGAACCAGCGCTCACTCCAGGTTGCCAGGGCCAGGCCAAACCGCGCCAGGCTGGTTTCAGTGATTGGTCGTTTCGCTTCCTGGGGCTTCTTGGGTTCCGGACTCTGCATCACCTGATCTCCCGCCCTCGTGCACCCGCAGTCTCAACGCAGGGACTGCGATTGATCGAGCGCCACTGCAGCACGGCTCTGGCGATCGGCGCACACCGCCGCACGCACCGGGGCCGTCGGCAGCAACGCCGCGGCCGATGTTCCGATCCGGATCGTGTCCATGCTTCTCTTCCGCGTAGAAAACCGCCAGCGCACTTGGCGCGACCCTAGACGCGCTTGCGTGAAACGCCAGTGGCTTTTCCACCGCGGGTCCATTGCTCGACGCTCGGCGGGGCCAGGTGGACCGATGCCGCGCCGCCTCGCCCGCGCGCTTCAGCCTGCGCCGCGCCAGTCGGCAAGGATTCGATCTACCTCGCCGCGCACCGCCGCGCGCGCTTCGCTCCGCTCCAATCCGCTCATCAACAGATCGTCATATCGCGTGTACCCGTGACGGACGGCGGCAATGACCGCGAGGACCAAGGGGCGCTCTTCCATCTCCTTCGCCGCCGCACTCCTTCCGATGCGGCCGCTTCTCCGCAGCGTCGCATGCCGCGCGATGGCCTCCGCCTCTTTCGCCGGGCAGCGCGGAAAGAGCTTCCGGATCCCGTCCGCCATCAACCGCGCCAGCGCCTCGTCCTGGTTGGCCCGGCGTTCAGCATCGCGCGCCTTGCGCCGCGCCCGCACCTCGGCGTCCGCCAGGCATTCCGACTCCGCTTTCCTCAGCGCATGCTCCTCGACCAGAAGACCCTGCCGCTCGTATCGCTTGCGCGATCGGCTGAAGCGGATCACCACCGCGCGAAGCTTGCTCGCCGCCTTGGCCCGGCGCGTGAGCGCGGCGTCGCCACGGCGAAGGAAGACGAGGTGGTCCAGGTCCGCGCAGGCGAGGCAGAGCGGTCCTGGCCCCTCCATCACCAACAGATCTCCGCTCCCCTGGCACTCGCGGCAGGTCCAATCGCTCAGCGGAGAGATGACGACCAGTTCCTTCATGTCGGGGGCCGATGATAAGCGAGTCCGGTGGCCGAAGATCTGATCCCGCTCGCGCTCGCGATCTCGCCCTCGGGCGCAGTGCACCTCGACGCGAGGCCTTCACTCGAAGGCAGCGTGCCGGCCGCGCTGGCGGGCGAGCTCACCTCCGACCTCGCCCTGGCTTCGCCGTCCTTCAGCTCGCGGCGCGCCACCCCGGCGAGACGTTGCCGCCGAGCGTGGCCTTCTTCCGCGATGTGGGCGCGCTCTTTCTCGCCCGCGCCTGCGCGGCTCCAGAGGCCGCCGGCGATCAGGCGCCACTTCACGAGTTCGCTCGGCTCGTCTCGCAGGCGCCGCCGATGTGCGGCGGCGAATACCTGCTCCCGGCGACGCTCGAGGCGCTCTGGAGCGACCTGCACGCCGCCCTGCGCAGCGAGCTGCGGGATACCTCCCTGGAGCAGTGGTTCAAGGACCGTCACGCCGCCTGGAACGTAGTCGGTCGCGTCTGCTTCCATCTCGCCGAGAACAAGGCCGACGAGGAACGGCCCTTCGCGTTTCTCGCCACCTACACGACGCGCCTGTCGAGCAAGGCCCAGCCGCAGCACCGGCCGCTCGGCCAGGCCCTGCGCGACTTCGCCTCCGACAAGGGCGCTCTCCTCTCCCTTCTGCTGCCCGTGCAGCGCGCTGCGGAGGCGAGCGCGCTGGTGAAGGAACTGGTCGATGACGGGAAGTTGTTCCGCACGCTGGCCTGGACACCCGCCGAGGCGCTCCGCTTCCTGCGCGAGGTGCCCGCGTTCGAGGCAGCGGGCATCGTCGTCCGCGTTCCTGACTGGTGCAAGAAGCGCTCGCGCCTCGGCGTCGAGGTGAAGCTCGCGGACCTCGCCGCCGCGGTCGGTGAGAATTCCCGGTCATCGATGCCCAGGTATCCCTTTTCGTACGCGCCAGTTGATCTCGCTTGAGCCCTTCGCCTGAACCTCGCGGCGCAGTTCGCGTCGCGGGAGGCGGTGGCGACGCGGACGCTGGAAGAGCTGCTCGCGCGCGCGAGGTCTCGGCCAGGCGCTCTGGCCGGCAGTGGCGAGGCGCGTGTCAGGTCGAGGCGTCCCGCCGTGCGAGGAGCGCGTCGAGCTTCGAGGGCAAGTCTTCGTTCCGGGCGAAACCGCGGCCCGTGATCAGCGCCAGGCGCTCCCTGACGAGCGCAAGGTCGAGGTCCGGATTGACCTGCAGCAGGCCGACCGCGTCATCCCAATCGCGCGCCCGCCCTTCTCGCGCGGCAGGGAGCTTCATCGCGAGCAGATCCTCCGCAATCGCGACCGGCATGGCGCCGGCGCCCTCGAACTGAACCGGCGTCGCCGCGGCGACGATCTCCGCCTCGATCCCACAGGTCGCGGCGAGCAAATCGACGCGGTATCCGATGGGCGATTCGGGCGCACGACGGCAAACCGCCTGCGCGCTTCCTGCTCGACAGTCGCGACCGGCCGATATCCCGCTTGCGCCAGATCGGCGACGAGCGTCTCGAGCTCCAAATCGTCGCCGACCGCCACGGCCAGGTCGACGTCACGCGTCGCCCGGACCTCGCCACGCACCGAAATGGCGAGGCCGCCCACGAGCGCGAAGCGCTTGCCGCGACTGCGCAGTTCGGCCGCGGCATGTGCCAGCGCGTCTTCCGGACGCGGATCAGTCATCGGCGAGCAGCCAGTCGCGCACGCGGCGATCGATCTCGGCCTCCGACTCGTCCGGATGGCGCGCGCGAAGTCCCGCACGCTTCAAACGGACGGCAGCGCGCATCATCTCCAGCGCCTGGCGTGCCTTCTCCTCCGGGGTCGCTCGACGGGCCTGCTCGATGTCGTCCCGCCGCAGGGGATCCACTTCCCCATCGTACACCGGATCAAGAAGCGCCGATTATCCCGTGGCCGCCACATCCACTCTCCCGCCGGTGAGCCGCCCTCTCGCTCCGACCTCGAAGTGCGATTCGAGCCAGGCGAGGTCCATCACCTCGTGCAGCGGCACCCACGCATCCGCGCCGTCCGCACCGGCCACCCGCAGGCTGAGCGCGGGGTTTGGCACGTAGTGGCCGAACGACTCGCGCACCCAGAGTTGGCGATTTGGCACGTAAGCGCTGCCCGGCTCGTTGCGGGCAAGGAGCCCGTTGACGTAGGTGCGCCGCTTCCGGGCCGCCTTGATCACCACCTCCGGGAAATGCTCGAAAGGCTGGCGAAGGAAGAACTGGCTCGTCACCGCGCTGAACCGGCCCCTGCGCCAGCGGTAGAGCTCGTCGAACCGGGCGATCAGGGTGGAGAAGAAGAAATACTCGCCCATCTCCCGCCCGATCTGCAGCAGCCGTCCCGAGGCCTCCACGTCGAACGATGGAGGAGCGACCAGATCGAAGACGGTGCCGAACGCGTTCGCGGCGAACGCAGGGTCGCGATAGGCGTGGCGGATCGCCCAGTGAAGCGCCGTGCGCCCCGCATGGTCGCGCGCTTCCAGGCTCGCTCCGCGCGCCAGCAGCGCTTCGACGAGCGCCACGTTGCCGGCGAACGCCGCGAGCATCAGCGGAGTGAGGTTCTGCGGACTCCGGTAATCGACGCCATGGTGCTCCGTCCGGGCGAGCACCTCCTTGAAGTTCTTGCCCTCGAATCCGTCGAGCGCGCGCCGGGCGATCCGCTCGCGCTGCGCGTCATACTGCGCCGCCGGCTCGAAGCGCGCTTCCTCCGCCAGGCGCTCCGCCACCAGTCTCTCCTCATGGAAGCACGCCAGCTCGAAGAGCTGCTGCTTCGCCTTGGCAGATACGCTGCCGGGCGCGAGCGCCTTCGCCGCCAGCGCCTGCAGATTCGCGCGGTCGAACACCTGCCAGGGAACGGGCCGCAGCCGCAGCACTTCCGCGCGGATCGCCTCGGCCTGCTCGGTCTTTCCCTGCGCCTCCAGCCGGTGCGCCTCCCGCTGCCATTCCTCGGCCGAGGACTTCTCCATTTGCACCGAGCCGTTGTCGGCGCGCCCGATGCCGAGCAATTCCAGGAGTGGATGGCCGGGATCGTCCTCCACCAGCACCACCTGCCGCACCGCGCGCGTGAGCGCCACGTAGAGCGCGTTGACGAAGAACTTGTACAGCTCCAGCGATCGGTCGCTCTTGTCCTTTGCCCGCCGGTACTCGAGCTCGTCCCGCGCGAGATCGCCGGCCGTCACGCCTTCGCACAGCTCCGCGAACATGCGGCGCTCGGCGGAGATCAGGCGGTGCACGATCACCGTCTCGTACTCGAGCCCCTTGGCCTCGTGGATGCTGAACACCAGCGGCGTGCGGAAGCGCTGCCGCGCCTCGGCCTTGTGCTCGTCGCGCAGGACGATCACCGCGGCCTTCGTGGACTGCCGCGTCTTCTCGTCCAGCTCGCGGACGGCCGCGCTCCCGGCGCCGATGGCGGTGACCGAGCCCGCGATGCCCGCCAGCGGCCGCATCAGAAGATTCGACTCCCGGTCGATCGATCCGAACTTCGCGTGCTTGAGGCGGAGGACGCCGTTTGCCGCGCGCGTGACCTCGTCGCTGTTGCGGTAGCTGACGTCGAGCAGGTGGACGTCCGTCTTTTGCGCTTCCCCCAGCCCGCGCCAGAAGAGGCTCTTCACCCTCGACCAGGAGAAGAAATTGGGGTGCACGATCTGGTTGGCGTCCCCGGCGATGATGAACTGGCCAGGGGCCTTCAGGGATTTCAGGATCAACGCGAGCTGGACGTTCGACAGATCCTGCACCTCGTCCACCGCGACGAAGTCGTACGTCGGTTCCATCCTCGGCAGCCAGGCGTGGGCGACCAGGTTTGGATCGTACAGGTTCTCTGCCCCGAGCCAGGCGCGGTAGCGCTCGAAGAGCGCGAAGATCATCGCGCGCTGCCCGGAGTCGAACATCGACTGGCGCACGCCCAGGCCGAGATACGCTTCGCGCGGGAGCGGCCCCTCGGGCTCGGCGGTGAGAACGCCGCGCAGCTCCTCGTAGACCTGGTGGGCGTCCGCGAATCGGATGGCCTGCCGGTGGCGGGCGAAGAAGCCGGTGAAGTCGCGGAAGGACACGGGCCGGCCGGCGGGGACTCCGACGGTTTCCAGCAGCTGCCGGTAGCTGAGGAAGTCGGCCTCTTGATCCTCGGGCGCGCCCTCGCAGGCCACGTAGAGAGCGCGCGAGGTCTCGGCGAGCCATCTCGATTCCGTGACGTAGGCCACCCGGCCGGCGATGCCCCGCAGCCGCTGCAAGAGCAGGGCGGTCTTCCCGCTCCCGGCCGAGCCCACCAGCACGAGAGGAAGCCGCTGGCGCAGCGCCGCGTCCTGCAGGTCGTCGAAGGACAGGGGCTTGTCGAGATAGTGAAACACCGGCCGTTCCGGGTGCAGGTAGCGCAGGGGCTGCGCGTCCGGCGGCTCCGGTGGACCGGGATCGCCCAGCTTCGATTCGTCGACCGGTGCGCCGCGCAGAAAGCGCGAGCGGTCATAGGCGTGGCCCCGGATGATCTCCAGCGCGAGGCATGCTTTCCCGCCCCGGTAATCGGCGAAGACGAGCAGGAGCCGGCAGGCATCGTCGAGCTTCGCCCGATAGAAGCCCCGGACGGCCAGCTTCTTCACATCCGCGGAGCGGAAATCGTCGCGCTCGATCGCGGCGCGGACTTTCTCCACCTTGTCGGCGAGGTCGCCGGGGGCGAGGCCCTGACACGTCAGGAAGCGCACTGCATCGGTCCAGTTCGGTGCGGCATGATTCGATCAAGTAACACACGCGATCGGGGCCGGCATCCCCCATCTGGAGGGTAGACAGCCGTCGATGTCGCGCCTCCGCCCTGGAGCGGCTGCGCGACGGCGCTCCGGGCGTCAGCGTCGAGGTGGGCCGCAGAGGCGGGCCGCGTCGAGTCCCTCTCCCTCGCGAGCCGCCATCTCACCCCGCCGCCTCCATCGCGAGCAAGGCGTGCTTGGCCTTGGGGCCGCCGAGGTACTCGCCAAAGCTGCCATCGCTGCGCACGACGCGATGGCAGGGCACGACCAGTGGCAGCGGATTGTGCGAGCACGCGCTGGCGGCCGCCCGGACTGCGGACGGATTGCCCGCGGCCTTCGCCAGGGCGGTGTAGCTCTGCGTCTCGCCGTAAGGAATGTCGCGCAGGTGCAGGAGCACCGAGCGACGGAACCCCTGGGCGAGCCGCAGATCGACCGGCACGGTGAACGCGCGTCGCTTGCCGGTGAAGTACTCCTCGAGTTGGCGCGCCGCCTTGTCGAGCCGCCGGGGCGTGCGGAGGATCCGCGGGCTGATGTCGCTCGCGAGGCGGGAAAGGACCGACTGATGATCTTCCCGGCTGAACGCCACCCGCACCAGGCCCTTCCCGGTCGCTGCCAGGAGCAGCGGCCCGAGCGGGCTGTCGATGGTGCGGTACGACACGTCGAGGAGTCCTTGCCGCTCCGCCAGCGCGGCGAGCCGGCCGCGCAGCCTGCCGTCGGTATCGAATGCGGCGGAGGAGCCGGAAAATCCCTGCTCGAGGCGATCGATGATCTGCTTGTCGGTGGTCATGACGTTCCTTTCGAAAGACGCTTGCGAAGGCTCGCGATGCCATCCGCCGCGCTTCGCCGGGCAGCGGTGGCGTTGGAACCCAGGATCTCGCCGACCTCGGCGTACGAGAGCTCGGCGAGATACCGGTAGATCACTGCGCCGCGCTGCTTGGGCGGCAGGGCGTCCAGAGCGGCGCGGAGCTCGCCGTCATCCGCCGAGGCCGGCTCGGGGACGGCCAGCTCGGGCACCTCGCGCGCCCTTCGCGCGGCGCCCCGGAGCTGATCGATCGCCTTCCGATGGGCGATGGTGACGAGCCACCCCCGGATGTTGCTGCCCGCTGGCAGCCTTGGATACGCCTGCAGGGCGGACAGGAACGTCTCCGACCAGGCGTCGGCGGCGTCCGCGGGCCCCACCAGCGCCCGGCACACGCGCATCACCAGGGCGCCGTGCTCGGCGACGATCTCCTCGAACGGTCGCGCCCCCCGCTGCCGCGGTGCGGTCATCGGGCGTCGTGGAAGACGAGGCCGAGAGTGTGACGGCGGCCGGAGCGCAGCACGCTGACTCCGTGGCGCATCGGCGCTGCGGACCAGCCCCGGCGCGACGGCACCGGCCGGTCCCGCGTGGTGAAGACAAGGCCCTGACCTTGGGCGATGGCGCTCGTGGTCCCGCGAGACTGGGCGCGGGGCCGCTGCTCGAGCGTGATGAACTCTCCGCCCGTGTAGTCCACACCCGGCCGGTCGAGGCCGATGACGACCTGCAGCGGGAACACGAGCTCGCCGTAGAGGTCGCGGTGCAAGGCGTTCCAGTCGCCCGGCCCGTAGCGAAGCAAGAGCGGCGTAGGCCGGGTCTGACCTGCTTCGTGGCACTGCTCGAGCCAGTCGTCGAGGCTGTCCGGCCATGGCGCAGGCTGCCCCAGGCGTCCCGCCCACGCCCTGGCGATCGGCAAGAGATGCGGCCAGAACGCGGCCCGCAGCTCCGCGACCAGCCTCGGCAGCGGTCGGTCGAAGTAGCGGTACTGGCCCTGTCCGAACCGGTAGCGGGCCATGTCGATGGTCGAGCGAAAATGGAGATCGTCGCCGTAGAGCTCCGCGATCCCCTTGCACTCCGGCGGCCCCAGGACGGGACCCGTGAGTGACGAACCAAGGTCGTCGAGGCCTCGGGAGATCGCGGTCCAGTCCAGTCCCGCCACGCGCGCTGCAACTGGCAACGCCGCGGCTCCTTGGCGCCCGGAATGCGGCAGCGCGCAAACGGCGCCCTTCACAGTCCGGTCTCCCGCAGAGTGATGCTCACCCTGCCCGGGGGAAGGCCGAGGTCTTCCGGCGCCGTCCCCTCGAGCACCTCGGGGACGCCGTGATAGATGCGCCGGCTCGGCCCGCCGAAGACCAGCAGATCGCCGGAGCGGAGCTCGACGTCGGTGAAGGGGCCATTGCGCCGGCCGACGCCCGCAAACCGGAACACGCAGCTGTCGCCGAGGCTGAGGGTGACGACCGGAGCGTCGCTGGGCTCCTCGCCGTCGAGATGCAGCCCGAGGTGCGCTCCCGAAGCGTAGAGGTTCACGATCGCCGCGTCCGGTGCGTAGGAGGCTGCGCAGTTCGGTCCGTAAGCTTCCGCGACGGCAGCCCGGGCCAGATCGGCGAGCTCGACAGGCAACGGCTTGACCGGCGCGCCGTCGGTGTCGTCGGCCGTCCTCGAATACGTGTACGGCTCCCAGTGCCACCCCAGGCACACCGACTGGACGCTCATCAGATGTCCGCTCGGGACCCGCGGGTGCCGGAGCCCGGCCGGCGGCAAAGCCCACTGGCGGAACCCGGCGGCGAGCGATCGCTGCGCATCATGGCTGAGCCAGCCGGGGATCTTCACGGCGCCCGGCAGAAGGACTTCGTGGACACGGGCCGGGGAGGGGATGCCGAGGGCGAGCTGCCGCGGCGCGGACCCTTGCGCCGGCGCTAGCGCGGTGGCGACGCCGCCCAGGCGGCTGCGGCCCATCCTGCCGCGTGACGATGGAGAGTTCGGTGTCATGCGTGGACAACGCAGACGGTACCCGAGTTGTGAGGTCCCAGCTTCCCGTCAGCGCGAGCTCGGCGAAGGCTGCCCGCGAGTGTCACTGAACCGCCCACGCCGCCGCGCGCTGGTTGTGATAGGAGGGCGCGGTTCAGTCGACCCAGGAGGACGTCATGGCCGTCAAGCCGATTCCCGAGGGCTACCACACGTTCACCCCCTATTTCGTCGTCGAGGGCGCGTCCGACTTCATCGAATTCGTCAAGAAGGCCTTCGGTGGCCAGGAGGTCTATCGCTTCCCGGCGCCGGGCGGAAAGGTCGGCCATGCGGAGGTGCGCGTGGGCGACTCGGTGGTGATGCTCGCCGACACAAGCCCTGAGTATCCGCCGTCGAGGATGGTTTCCTATCTCTACGTCCCGGACGTGGATGCGACCTACAAGAAGGCTGTTGCGGCGGGCGGTCAGTCGAACCGCGAGCCCGCGAACCAGTTCTACGGCGACCGCGTCGCCACCGTGACGGACCGCTGGGGCAACACCTGGTCGATCGGCACCCACGTCGAGGACGTGCCTCCCGACGAGATGGAGCGCCGGATGAAGGCGCAGAAGAAATAGGCTGCCGGGCGGCTGCCGGTCGGAAGCGAGTCGGGCCAACCGGGTCGTCAGCGCGTCGGGCCCTGACCCTTCTGCAGAACGAACCCCTCGTAATCGGCGGCGCTGATGCTGCCGGTCTGATCGCCGTCACTCATGACCCCGATGCCCTGCAGCTCGGGCAACTCGGCGGCGGCGTCGCCGTTGGCGAAGTGCTGCCGGAAGAGCTCCTCCGGATCGATCGTCTCCTCCACCCAGGCGGAGCTGGTTGCGCCCGTGCGCAGGACGATGCTGTCGGAGACGACCAGCGGGTTGCGCACCCGGTTGCACGTCGCGCCGAGCGGCGCCTCGCTGCTCCAGATGAACTTCAGCGAATACCAGCGCAGGCCCCGCTTCCAGGTGACGTAGACGGCCGCGGCCGAGTCCCCGCGGCCGTTCGCACATTCGTTCCCCCTGGAGGGCAGAACCTGCGCACGCCAGCGCCACTGGATGCGGCGCACGCCGTGGTGCAGCTCGTCGGGGACTCTTTGGAAGAGCGTCACCGTCGGGCGTGGCGGCAGGTAGACGCTGCGGATGAAGCTCTGCTTCGGACCGTCGATGGTCCGGTAATAGGTGGTCTCTGGCGGGCGCGGATTCTCGGGGTCGTACTCCTCGCCAAGGACCCTGAAGTCGTGCACGTCCAGCGGCACGGTGAGAACATGGCCTGCGGGAGGCGGTTGCGAAACACCCGCGAGCAGGAGCATGGCCGCGAGTGTGGGGATGGGCGTCATGACTGGTGCCGTCGAGTAGGACGCGCCAGCGGGATTCGCGATTCAGCAAGGGCGCCTGGGCGCCAGCCCGCTCGGTCACCCGAAGCGCGCCGCTCGGCGAATCCTGCGATCGATGCGCGCATCGCTATGGAGAGCACATCACCATTGCCGTTCGCCGCGCTGAAAACGGCCCTCGGCAACGAGGAGGCTTCGGCGTGAGTGAAATCGAGCGCACTCGCACGGTGACCTGGCAGGATCCCTCGATCGCCGCCAAGGCGGCGCTCTCGCTCGCGGGTGCCGCGTTCCTGCGGGCGATCGTGGAGGGCCGGGTCCCTCCGCCGCCGATCGCGCAGCTGATGGGCTTCGACATCGTTGAGGTCGACGAAGGGCGCGTGGTCTTCGCCGTCGAGCCGCAGGAGTACCACTACAACCCCATCGGCATGGTCCATGGCGGGCTCGCCGCGACGCTGCTCGATTCAGCGATGGGATGCGCCGTCCACTCCGTCCTGCCGGAAGGCCGCGCCTACAGTACGCTGGAGATCAAGGTGAACTACGTGCGCGCGCTGAAGCACGACACTGGACGCGTGCGAGCGATCGCCAAGGTCATCCACGTGGGCGGCAAGGTGGCCACCGCGGAGGGTTCTCTGGTCGACGCGGCCGGCAAGCTGTACGCGCACGGGACCACGACCTGCCTCCTCACCGACGTCCCCCGCGCGTCTTTGCGCTGAGCTGGCAGTCCCGCCGGGGATGACCCTCGGTCACTTCCGCTCCGGGGGAACCAACACGCTGCATCCATGTCGCGACCAGGCGCGGGCCGCCCGTCGTCTGCCGCAGGCGGCCCTTTCGTTCCGGCCACTGGTCAGGTCAATGTGATGAGCCGCGGCGTTCTCCGTTGAACAAAAGGTCGGCACATCTGCGCCGCGGAGCGACTTGTAATCGCGACTGATCACGTCGTAGGAGCGCTCGCTCGCTTCGCAAACGAGTCCCCACCGAGGAGGCGCCGCGATGAAAGAGTCCCCCCGAATTCCTCGAACAACGCTCTGGGCAGGTGCCTTCGTCGCCGCCCTCGGCGCGCTGGCCGCACACGACGGCTTCGCCCACTCCACATCCACACAGACCACCGTGGTCGTCACGGAAGCGACGAACTCGGCCGTGACCATCTCGCCCGATCGGCGCACCATCATCATGGACGTCCAGGGCGTGCTCTGGTCGTTGAGCTCCTCAGGTGGCAGGGGAACGCAAGTGACCGACGCGCTGCTCGAGGCGGCGCGGCCCGACTTCTCTCCGCGCGGTGACCTGGTGGCCTTCCAGGCGTATGCGGGCGGCACCTTCCACATCTGGGTCATGAGGCCCGATGGCGCCGGCTTGCGTCAGATCACCACCGGTCATGGCGACGATCGCGAACCGCGCTTCTCGCCAAACGGCAGCAAGATCGCGTTCTCCTCCGACCGCGCTTTCAACGGGAGCTACGACATCTGGGTCGTCGACCTCGCCAGCGGCGCGCTCACGCAGTGGACGAACACCGGCGGAGTGACGACACCGCCGACGCCGGCTTCGGTCGACGAGTACGAGCCGACCTGGTCGCCCGACGGACAGAAGATCGCGTTCGTGGTCGGCTCGGGCGCCACCGGGACCACCATCCAGGCGCGCGACGCAGCCGGGACGCAGACGGTGCTCGCCACGGCCGCGCCGGGCACGCGCGTGAACGCGCCGTCGTATTCCCCGGACGGCGCGCGGGTCGCGTACCTCCAGTTCGGCAGCAACAAGAGCAACTTGATGGTCAACCAGGTGAAGGTCACCACCACCGACGACGCGTTCCCCTTCTTCCCCCAGTGGCTGTCGAACGATCAACTGCTCTACACGGCCGACGGAAAGATCCGCACCACCGTGGTGTCGACCGGCGCCACCGCCGAGATCCCCTTCGAAGTGAGGCTCACGCTCAACCGGCCGCCCTACCGGCACAAGCGCTTCGACTTCGACTCCGATGACGCCAAGCAGGCGCTGGGCATCGTCGGCCCTGCGCTGTCGCCCGACGGCAGGCGGGTGGCGTTCGGGGCGCTCAACCAGATCTGGGTGATGGAGATCGGCCGGCGGCCCCGACCGATCACCGGCGGCCTTTACTACAAGACCGACCCGGCATGGTCGCCCGACGGGACGAAGATCGCCTACGCCTCGGACAAGAGCGGCAAGACCATGGACCTCTACGTGATCGACTGGCGCACCGGCGTCGAGCGCCGCGTTACGGCCCTGGACGCCAGCGCCGAGGTCTCGCCGGCGTGGTCGCCCGACGGACGGTTTCTCGCCTACCAGGACCAGAGTGGCGCGACGTTCACGGTAGAGATCGACACCGGCGTGGTGAAGCAGGTCATCCTCCCGCTCTTCGCGCCGGGCAAGCCGACGTGGCACGCCAGCGGCAAGACCATCGCCGTCTCGGCGCTCAAGCCGTACACGCGGCGCTTTCGCGAGGGCACCAGCCAGATTCTCACCGTCGAACTCGCCACCGGCGTTCTGACTTATACCGAGCCGGCGAAGTGGGAATCGTTCTCGACGCGCGGAGAAGACGGCCCGGTCTACTCGCCGGACGGCACTGCGCTCGCGGCCGTGATGCACAGCCAGCTCTACGTCATTCCGGTGGACGCGAACGGCGTTCCCAACGGTGACGCGCAGAAGATCAACCACGAGGTGACCGACGCGCCGTCCTGGAGCGGCGATTCGCGCTCGCTGCTCTATCTCTCCAACGGCAAGCTGCGGCTCATCTCGCGTTCCGGCGGCCAGCCCCACACCGTGTCGCTCGATCTGAGCTGGCGGCCCCAGCAGCACGAGGGCCGCGTCACCATCCACGCTGGAAGGCTCTGGGACGGCAAGGGCCCCGACGTGCTCACGAACGTCGACATCGTGGTGAGGGATCAGCGCATCCAGAGCATCGGGCCCCACCGCGAACGCAGGCATGGCGAGGGCGACGGCCGCCATCACGATGATTCCGACGACGACGATGGCCGCTTCATCGACGCCTCGAACCAGACGGTCGTGCCTGGTATCTGGGAGTCGCACACGCACCAGTACATCGAGGGCAAGTTCTACGGCGACCGGCTGGGCCGGCTGTGGATGGCCTACGGCGTGACCTCTCTCCAATCGGTCGGCGATCCCGCCTACAGGGCTCCGGAAACCCGCGAAGCGTTCGCCGCCGGCGCGCGCGTGGGCCCGCGCTACTTCTCCACCGGTGAAGCCCTGGACGGCGAGCGGGTCTTCTACAACTTCATGCGGCCGGTCACGACGGAGCAGCAGCTGCAGCTCGAGTTCAGCCGCGCCAAGGCGCTCGATTACGACATGGTGAAGACCTACGTGCGCCTGCCGCACGCCTGGCAGAAGCTGGCGATCGAGAACGCCCACTCGGCGCTCGGCGTCTTCACCGGCGGTCACTACATGATGCCGCAGCTCGCCGAGGGGGGCGACGGGATGACGCACGTTTCCGCCACCACGCGCACTGGATGGGCGTACACGCGCTCGTCGGCCGGCATCAGCTATCACGACATGACGGACCTGTTCCGCATGTCGGCCGGAGCGTTCGACATCTCGACCACCTTCAACTCCTCGCTCTACGCCGAAGACCCCACGATGGTGGACGACGCTCGCCTGCAGGTCCTCAATCCTGCCTGGGACCAGGCGAGCCTGGTCGCGAAGCGCGACGCCGCGGTGTCCACGCCGCAGACGCTTAGCCTGGACAGCCTGCAGAAGGAAGAGGACACGGTGAAGCGCATCCAGCTCGGGGGAGGAACCCTGCTGGCCGGCACCGACTCGCCGCTGGACAACGTGGCGACGGCGCTTCACCTCAACCTGCGCGCCCAGGTGAGGTACGGCCTCGCGCCCTGGCAGGCGCTGCAGTCCGCCACTCTGAAGCCGGCGCGGATGTACAACGTGGCCAAGGACCTTGGCACCGTGGAGCCCGGGAAGCTGGCGGATCTGGCGTTCATCAACGGCGACCCGCTCACCGATATCAAGCAGCTGGCCAACGTGGCGGCGGTGATGAAAGGCGGCCGCTACTACAGCACGGCCGAGCTGATGCAGCCGTTCATTGCACCCACCTCCGCGGCGGCCGTCGCCCCACAAAGCCGGATCGAGGCGCCGCTCGTGCACCCCGGGCCCATGCCGTGGTGGCACGACCTGCGCGAGATGGTCGACGGCTGCCAGCGCCACGACGACTAAGCGGGTGCTGTAGCGGAGTTCGCGCCGCCCGCGGAAAGCATCGCGGCGGGCGGCGCCATCTTCCGGGCAAGCTGGTATGACGTGGCCATGGCGAAGGGCGCAGAGGCGGGCCGCGTCGAGTGCATCCACGTCGCGACCAGCGAACGCGAGCCGATGCGGGCGGCCGATCGGATCCGGGTGCTTGCAGGAATCGGCCTGGAAGGCGACCGGTACGCAACCGGGCGGGGCCACTTCTCCAGCACGCCTGGCACTGGCCGTGCCCTCACTCTCATCGAAGCCGAGGTGCTCGACTTCCTGCGCGACAGCCTCGGAATTCCGCTGCAGCCCGGCGAGGCCCGCCGCAATCTGACCACCCGCGGAATCGCGTTGAACCCGCTGGTGGGACGTCGCTTCCGCATCGGCAGCGTGCTCTGCGAGGGAAAGCGACTGTGCGAGCCCTGCACGTATCTGGAAGGTGTCATTGCCAAGCCGCTGCTCGATCCGCTCTTGCACCGCGGCGGGCTGCGGGCGGACGTGCTCGAGGACGGGGAGATCCGCATCGGCGACGAACTGCGCCCCCTGGAGCGGTAGCAGGGCGTCGTTCGCAACATCGAAAGGGAGATGATGAAGACCCGCATCACCGAGCTGCTGGGCATCGAGCATCCGATCATCCAGGGCGGCATGCACTTCGTCGGCTTCGCCGAGCTGGCGTCCGCTGTCTCCAATGCCGGGGGCCTCGGGATCATCACCGGGCTCACGCAGAAAACGCCGGAGCTGCTCGCGAGGGAGATCGCCCGCTGCCGCGACATGACCGACCAGCCGTTCGGCGTGAACCTGACCTTCCTCCCGGCGTTCACGGCGCCGCCGTATCCCGAGTACATCCGTGCGACCATCGAGGGCGGGGTCAAGATCGTCGAGACCGCGGGCCGCAATCCCGAAGCGTACTTGCCGGCGCTGAAGGCGGCCGGGATCAAGGTCATCCACAAGTGCACGTCGGTCCGGCATTCGCTCAAGGCCCAGGCCATCGGCTGCGATGCCGTCAGCGTGGACGGCTTCGAATGCGGCGGGCACCCGGGCGAGGACGACGTGCCCAATTTCATCCTGCTGCCGAGGGCAGCAGAGGAATTGAAGATTCCCTTCGTGGCGTCGGGCGGAATGGCCGATGGGCGCAGCCTCGTGGCCGCGCTGGCGCTGGGCGCGGACGGCATGAACATGGGAACGCGCTTCATCGCGACCAAGGAGGCGCCGGTTCACGACAACGTGAAGAAGGCCCTCGTCGCCGCATCCGAGCTGGATACGCGGCTGATCATGCGGAAGCTGCGCAACACCGAGCGCGTGCTGAACAACGGCGGAGTGCAGCGCTTGCTCGAGATCGAACGCGAGAAGGGCGACTCACTGACCATCTCGGACATCCACGGCCAGGTCGCCGGCATCTATCCGAAGGTGATGCTCGAAGGCGATGTGGATGCCGGCGCGTGGAGCTGCGGGATGGTCGTGGGGCTCATCCACGACATCCCGACTGTCAAGGAGCTGATCGACCGGATCATGCGGCAGGCCGACGGCCTCATCAACCAGCGGCTCATGAGCATGAGCCGGAACGTGCTCCCCGATTGAGAACCACTGGATCTCGTCTTACTCCGCAACAGCCATTGCTGCCCCGGCGCGGGTGGGCACCGAGCCGCCGCACAGCGCGACCAGCTGCGCGCGGAAGGCCTTCGCCTCCTGCTTCTTCCCGGCGCGCTCCGCCGCCTGCGCGGCGCCGCCGTAGCTGTTGAGACGTGCCGGAGTCGAGTGCAGCGAGGCCTGGTATTCGGCGAGCGCCGCCGCCGGCTGCCCCAGCTCGGCGAGCAGATCAGCCAGCTGCTCGCGTGCCGGAAGGATCGATCCGGGCGTGACCGGATGCTTGTCCGTCGCGTCCTCGAGGTCTGCCGCCGAGCGCATCAGCGCCACCGCTTCGGCGTCCTTCTTCTCGGCGCGCGCCAGCCATCCCGCCGCTGCGCGGCGCTGGACTTCGACCTGTGTCGCCCAGTCGAACCCCTTCTGGCCTTTCAGCGAGGCCTGGATCCCGGCCAGCGTCGCCAGCTCCTGGCGCGCCGTTTCCAAATCGCCGGCGCGAGCGCTGCCGACGGACCGGGCGAAATGAACGATCGCCTCGGCGTAGGGATACTTCGCCCAGGGAATCGTCGCCGCAAGCTTCACCGCCGCCGCGTCTTTCCAGGCGCGGAGCTCGAGTGCGTGGCGGGCCGGGATGGCGGCCAGCGCATACGCCGCGGCGAACTGCGGAATGTCCAGGCTGGTGACCTTGGCGGCGTCGTCGGCCACGGCTTGCGCCTTGGCATCCTGTCCACTCTGCAGATACGCGTACTCCAGGTAGTCCATCGCGTGCAGCGCGTCGAATGCCGTCGCTCCGGGGTGGGTCTTGGCGAGTCCCGCCTGGGCCGTGCGCGCCGAGGCGAGATTCGATTCGATCGACTCCGTCCACATTCCCAGCCGGGTGAAGATGTGGGAGGGCATGTGCAGCGCGTGCGGCGCCGCAGGAGCAATCTTCGCGTAGGCGCGCGCCGCGGGCAACGCCAGCTGGGCCAGCTCCGGGTAGTCGAAGGAGTGGATCATGTAATGGGCGATCCCGGGATGGTCGGGCTCGACGGCCAGCAGGCGATTCAGGATCTTCGCCGCCTCCTTCTGTCGCGCGTAGGTCTTGTCGGGCGGCGAATTGTAGGCCACGCCGAGAACTGCGAGGGCGTGGAAGATTGCGGCCTCGTCGTCTGTGGCGTTGCGCTCCGCCACGCCGGCCATGGCCTTTTCGTAAGCGACGACGCGCACCGGGTGCGCCACCCCGTCGCCTTGGTAGTACGCGCCGATTGCGGCGATGTAGTCGCGCTCACGGGGGGTCGGCGCTCCCAACTCCGCCGCTTTCTGCGCCGCCGTTCGCCCGGCGGTGAATTCCTCTTCCGCGGGCGGCGCCCAGATGATGTGCAGGTACGTCATGGCGAGGCCCCATTGCGCGAGGCCGCAACCAGGATCCTTTGCTGAAACCTCCTGGAACGCCTTCGCCGCCTTGGCGTAGGCGAACGAATGCAACATCGCCAGCGCGCCCTCGAACGTCGCCTGGACCTGGGGATTGCACGAGGTGGAGAAATGGACCTGCCCGAACTTCTCCGGCGCCTCGTGTGCATGATCGTGCTGTGCGAGCGCCCAACCGGGCACGAGTGCGAGAGCGGCCGCCAGGACGTGCCTGCCACGGAAGGACCGCATGACTTTCTCCTTTTGTTGGGAAGCCCGCGATTTTGTCACGCCGGCGGGTCTAGCGCGAGAGGACGGTTCCGTGCGGCGCAGCAGAAGCAGCCAGCCAACCCCTGCACTCACCCGGCGCAGACGACGCGGACGTCGATCTTGTCGCCCAGGTCCAGCTTGCACGCGTTCTGAAACGTGATCTGCGCCTGACGGCCCAGCTTGGGGCCTGAATAGACTGCATCGACGGTGGATTGCCCGGGCGCCCCCTCCAGCCCGACCTTGCACGGCACTGCGCCGCCGCCCGCTTTGGTGACGGTGACCACCAGCATCCGCCAGTCGGCCGGCACGCCGGCGAGAGGCATGGTGGAAGGTGTCAGCGACGCGGCGAACCGGACAAGGGTGTCGCGGAAGCTCGCGTCGCAGATCGAGCCGAGCTGCATCCGTGTTCCCCCGAGCGCAGTCGCGAGTGCGGCAAAGCGATCGGCTTCGTCGAAAGCGGTGGCGCACGCGGTGTCCTGGCAGATCGCGGCATCACCGCACGAGGGAGCCAGCGTGAGGGGATCGAAGCCGCCGATCGCGCCGACCGCGACATCGCGCAGCTCGCCGCCCACCGGGCCGAGGAGAAAGCTCGCGAAATCGTCCACCGTGTCGAGGATGGGCGGATTGGCGCTCTTGGTCGCCTTGTCGTGACACTGGTTGTTCGAGGTGGCGCGCGGATCCGACGAGTCGGAGCAGTCGTCCTCGTCGGTGAGGAAGACGATCGCCAGCCGGGCGCCGTCGCGGAGAAAGCCGGCGTTGGCGTCGAGCAGGCGATCGGAGAGCGCCAGCCGGGCGGCGCGGAACGGCTGCTCCTTCCCGCTTCCGTTGAGCCCCATGCGCACGTTGACCTTGAAGTCGGCGGCCAGCGTGAGCGACCCCTTGTCGAGGATGCGGTTGCCGCCCCAGCCGCTGGTCTGGGCGAACAGGGACGCGTCGTAGACCAGCGCGCCGGGGATGGGGTTGCCGTTGCCGTCCGTCTTGATCGCTACCAGCGCGCCAGCCGGATAGGGAACGCCGGCAGACGGGCCAGCCGGGTAACTCTTGCCTGTGGTCGCGGTCACGGCGAACTCCTCCACCGAGGAGTTGGTGACGCCGATGCGAAAGTCGTTCTTCACCGGCGACGCCACCAGCGTGTCGATGAAGGCATCCAGGTTGGCGGCGAGGTTCGCCTGTTCCTCGCTCATCGAGCCGGAGTCGTCGATGACGAAGAGGATGTCGGTGGATACCGAGGCGGGGAGGACCTCCGTCGCCTGGCAGCTCGTCAGCGCATTCGCGGGCGCCGTGTCGCAGGAGCAGGCCGGCAAGGCGGCCGCCAGCACCAGGGAGAGCGCAAGCTCGGGGCGCCGGATCATGAGTCGATCGGTCCACTGGCGGCTACGGGCGCCATGCTGCTGTCTTACCTCCGTCCCGGGCCCATCGCGAGATTCTGGCAACCCCTGAGGAGGAGGACCGCTGCCTATTCGAGGACGGTGAATACGACGCGTCGGTTCTTGGCGCGGCCGAGCGCAGTGGCGTTGGAGGCGATGGGTTGCTCGAAGCCGTACCCCGCTGGGACCAGTCGCGACTGCGCCACCCCCTTTCCGACCAGGTAGCGGACGACCGAGGCGGCCCGGCGCGCCGAGAGTTCCTTGTTGTAGGCCGCATTCCCTACGTTGTCGGTATGTCCCTCGACGCGCACGCGCTTCATCTCGGGATGCTCTTCGAGCAGCTTCGCCACCTGGTCCAGGAGCGGGAAGGACCGGCTCTGGATCGTGTCCTTGCCGGTGTCGAAGTTGATCGAGTCCTTGAGCAGGATGCGCCTCGAGCCAACCTCGATGGCATCCCCCGTCAGCGGGCAGCCGTCGTTCTCGGGCGGGCCCGGTTGTTTCGGGCACTTGTCCTCGCGGTCGGGAATGCCGTCGCCGTCAGTGTCGGGGCAGCCGTCCAGCTCGGCTGGTCCCGGCTCGTCCGGGCAGAGGTCCTCGTTGTCCGGCACGCCGTCGCCGTCGCGATCCATGAGCGGTCCGACCTGCGCGGCTGCCGGAGCGCTGCCCCACCGGACGCCGAAAAAGGCGCGCCAGCGCTCATGGCCGTAGCCGGCCGGCCCGATGCCCGTGCCGGCGCCCGCCTCCACCGAGAGCCGCGAAGAAAGGAACGCCCGCACTCCCGCACGCGCCGACAGCGGCGCGCGATACCGGTCGGTCGAGAGGTCTTCGCCACGCGGCCAGCCGCCGTTGATCTCGGCGATGGCCTTCCAGCGCTTGAATGCCGCGACCTTGGGGAGGTCGAGCGAACCGCCCAGCGCATAGACGAGGCCGTCGTGAACCACCAGCTGCGCGTACTGGCCTTGTCTCCGGACCTGGTAGCCAATCTGGCCGTCGACGCGGACGCGCCCGAACGTTCTCGTCACTACCAGCGAGGGGACCAGAGCGAGCCCGTCGCTCATGAACGCCTGGGCATTTCCGGTGGGCAGGCGCAAGTCGACGAGCGCGGCGAGACCGACCGGCCAGCTGACCGCGTCGAGGATGGGAACCTTGGCGCCGAGGCGCAGGTCGCCGGGCGTCGTCGATGCGATCGGATCGACCAGCGGTCCCGTAACGCCCTGCGAGGTCAGGAGCGAGAAGTCGCTGTTCTGCCAGAGGGCGATGGGGAGGTGGGCCGCAAACTCCACCCGGCCCAGCGACCAGCCGCCGAGAAGATGGAGCAGGCCGCGGGATACGAGCAGGTCCGAACGTTGACTGCCCTGCTCGAGCACGAGCAGGCCGCCCGCGACGTCGAAGACCGAGCCGAATCGGAATGCGCCCCGGGGCGCGGCGGCGGCGGTCTCGGTGGTGAAACCGCCGTCGAGCGAGAGAGCCAGCCTCGCCGGATCCGGATCGAACTGCCGGCGGGTCGGATCATCGGCCGCAGCCGCGCGCGGCGCGGGTGCGAGCGAGATCGCGAGGAGCAGCAGAAGCCGCGGCCACATGGCACGAGCTTAGGCTTGCTGCGTCAACAGGCAATTCCGCGACCGCGGTCGTCTCGACGACACACGCTCGCGGCCGATCTGCCCGCCAGGCCGCAGTCTGTTACCGTAGAGAGACGATGAGCCCGGACCCGAGAACAGCCGACCGATCGAAGACCCTCGGTTTCGTCACCCTCTTCCTCATCGAGATGTGGGAGCGGTTCGGCTACTACGGCATGACCGCGGTGGTCGTGCTGTTCATGGTCCAGCAGCTCTCGTACGGCGACGACCGCGCAAACCTGACCTTCGGCGCGTTTACCGCGCTCGCTTATGCGGTGCCTGCGGCGGGGGGATACATCGGGGACAAGGTGCTCGGCAGCAAGCGCACGATGGTGCTGGGCGCGCTGGTGCTCGTCTGTGGATACTTGCTGCTCGCAGTGCCCGATCGGCCGGCGTTGCTCTTTCCTGCGCTCGGGCTGGTGGCGGTGGGCGGCGGCATGTTCAAGGCCAATCCGGCGAACCTGATCTCGCGGCTCTACGAGGGCGACCCGGCGCAGATCGACAGCGCGTTTACGATGTATTACATGGCGGTCAACGTCGGCGCGACCGCCTCCCAGATCGCCACGCCGCTCATCGCCATCGCCTTCGGCTGGCACGTCGCCTTCGCGGTGTGCGCGGCCGGCCTCCTGCTCGGGCTGCTCAACTACTTCTTCATGCGCCGCTTCCTCGCGCACGCCGGTTCGAAGCCCGACTTCGAGCCGCTCGGCGTCGGCCGCCTCGTGCTGGTCCTGGTCGGCATCGCCGTCGCCACCGTCTGCGTCACCTTCATCATCCAGAACCGCGACGTCGCGCGCGGGGTCGTGGCGCTGGCGTTCGTCGGCATGGTGGTGATCTTCGGCCTGATGATGAAGCGCGGCAGCGAGCGCGAGCGCAAGGGCCTCTGGGCGGTGATCATCCTCACCAGCGAGGCGATGCTCTTCTTCATCTTCTACCAGCAGATGTCCACGTCCCTGACGCTCTTCTCGCTGCGCAACGTGGACCTGGACCTCTTCGGCTATCAGGTGCCCGCCGGGCAGGTGCAGGCGCTCAACCCGATCTGGATCTTCATCCTCAGCCCGCCGCTGGCGTGGCTCTACAACCGCCTGGGAAAGAAGGGCGACGACTTCCACATCTCGACGAAGTTCGCGATGGGCTTCGCCATCCTCAGCCTCGGATTCTTCCTGTACGGAATCAGCGGGCGCTTCGCGGACGGCGGCAAGGTGTCGTTCTTCTGGATGGTGGCGGGGTACGCGTTTCAATCGCTGGGGGAGCTCCTGATCAGCGGCCTCGGACTCGCGGTGGTGGCGCGCTACGTCGCTCCGTCGTTGCGCGGGTTTCTCATGGGCGTCTATTTCCTCTCCACCGGTCTCTCGCAATACCTCGGCAGCTTCGTCGCCACATACGCGAGCGTGCCCGAGGGCGTGACCAGCCCCGTTCAGAGCTTGCCGCTGTACACGAACCTGTTCATGAAGCTCGGGTTGGTGGCGGTGATCGGCACCGTCATCGCGGCGGCGCTGATCCCGTTGATGAAGCGGCTGCCGGAAGCTGGCGCGGCTGAGGCTCACGCCACCGCCCTGCCGGAGAGCTAAGACGCTACTGATCGCAAAATCCCGCCTCAAGAAGAAGCGAAGTGCGCCAGCGCCCGCCGGGCCACTTCCTCGCCCCATTCCTGCAGGAAGTGGCCGCCCTCCGCGACCTCGTACGGCGGAGGGCAGTTGCGGACGATCTTGCGCAGAACCGCCATCGCCGGAGGGCCGAGCACCGGGTCCTTCATACCAACCGCCATGAACGTCTGGCCGTTCCATTGCGTGCGCAGGAAATCGCGCGCGCGCCGTGAGGGCGCCGCGCCTTCCGCATCCGGATTGTCGGGCACGAGGTTCGGAAACCGCCGCACGCCTCCCTTGTAGCGGGCGTCCGGGTAAGGCGCCGCGTAGGCATTGCGTTCTTCCTGCGTGAGTTGGGGGCATGCACGACCGAGGAGCGTGGCGACGTCCATGTCGGGGTGCGCATTGCTCCACGCGCGCCAGTCCAGAAAGCCCTTGCCGAGCGGTAGGTCGCCGGTGGCGAGGGCGGTGTTCATCACCAAAAGCCGGGTGAACCGCCCCGGCATGTCCATCGGCAGCGAGAGGCCGAGCAGCCCGCCCCAGTCCTGGCAGACGAGCGTGAGATTCGAGAGATCGAGCCGCTCGATGAAACGCACCAGCGTCTGGCGGTGGAAGGAGAACGTGTAAACCAGGTCGTCGATCGGCTTGTCGGAGCGGCCGAAGCCGAACAGGTCCGGCGCGACTACGCGATGCCCCGCGGCCGTGAACACCGGGAGCATCTTCCGGTACAGGTAGCTCCAGGTGGGTTGCCCGTGCAGGCACAGGAACGTCTGCGCGGCCTCGCGCGGGCCTTCATCCAGATAATGCAGCCGAAGCCGGTCGAGCTCCGCGAGGTCTTCCAGGTAGTGCGGCTCGAAGCCGTAGCCGGGCAGGCCGGTGAAGCGCGAATCCGGCGTGCGTAGTGCGTCGACCATGCGTTGGGCCCTCGTCGTGTCGCCACGCGGAAGAAACGGACAAGCGCAGTTCTGTCACCCGTGCTTCTTACTCGCTTCATCAACCACCAGGAAGGGCGTGCGGGGGCTAGGAACTGGCCTTCGTGACGACGTTCGCGCGCACCGGGAATCCGACCGGCGACGGGACGCCGATCTGGCCGCAATTCAAGTTCGAGATGTCTGGCACCACCGGCCAGGTCCTGTCGCTGAATGCCGGCGGCGACAGTCAGGCAACGCTGCTGGCCCGGATCGCCCTGGCGCACAACTGTGCATTCTGGGATTCGGTCGCGCCAAGGTCGGATGGAGATGGCGATCGGGACGACCGCTAGGGGCCTGCACGGCGAGGAGCTGGCCTGGCCCGCCAGCTCCCGCCCGTGATGCCCCGGCGGCCCAAGTCCTAGCCGGCGAATCCGAACACCAGGTTGAGCACGAACGCGAGGATCGCGGTGTTGTAGACGAAGGACAAGATGGCATGCAGCAGCACGGTTCGGCGAATCCGCGGACTGGACACAGTCGTGTCCGAGACCTGAAAGCACATCCCGATCGTAAAGGCGAGATAGGCAAAGTCGAAGTAGCTTGGCTGCGCTCCGCCGGCAAACTCCACTCCTCCCACACCCTCCTCGTCACGCCGGTAGTAGAGATGGGCGTAACGCAGCGTGAACGCGGTGTGGGTCAACGCCCAGCAAAGGGCAACGTTTGCGAGGCTGAGACCGACGAGCGCGTCTCCCATCCTCCCGGGGAGCAATCTGGCGCGGTGTACCAACGCCGTGGTGGCGAGGAGGCTCGAACCTGAGGTGAGGAGCACGAGTGCGTAAACAGCGGTCCTGCCCGGGTCTTCGGCCGCGGCCCTCGTCTGGGTAGATTCGGCAGAGCAGATCACGATCGTAAACCAGGCGAGCAGGAGCAGTGAGAACCCCCCGGCTTCCCAGGCGGTGAGTGCGGCAAATTTCCAGGACAACCGCGGTCCGACGAGGAGCGCGACGCCAGTCGCGATGGCGATTGCGCAGGAGATCGCCGCTCGGGCCAGAGCGCGAGGTGGTTGGGCAAGCACGCTCCGTAGCCTAGCCGAGGCCAGCCCCCTCGGCGAGTTGCGCTCATCTGGATGGCTGCCTGCGATCGGCCGTCTGCCCTGGCCATTGCGAGGACTGGGCCCGACGTCTGAAGGCGGTCGAGACCCGGCGCATGCGCCCGATCTCGACCGTCTGACACCCGTACGTGCGCTGACACTACAAGCGCCAACTCAAACCGGCGTCGAGCGCGACCTGCGACATCGAGGTGGTGTACGACTGGATTGCCTGTCCGCCGTTGGCGGGGTAGTCGGCATTCGAGCCGGAGAGGGTCGCTTTCGGTGAATACGTGACGCCCGCGTTCAGGGTCAGCCGCCCGAAGTCGTAGCCTGCGCCGAGGCTGAAGTGGTGCTCTGAAACGGCCGGGAAGGCGAGGCTCTCGAATGCGCAATGCGCGTCGAGGGGCATCTTGCCGTAGTTGTAGCCCGCGCGGATCTTCAGCTTCTCGATCGGCACAATCTGGGCGCCGAACTTGAAGACCCACTGGTTGCTCCAGCCCAGGTCCCAAGACGACGCGCGCAGGCGAGTACCTCGCGGAGGCACGGCGTCACACCTGGGGTCTGCACGCGAAGAAGCGTCCAGCGATCCGTTCCGTCTCAGGACACAGCTTAAGGAAGGCGCGTGACGCGGGAGCATCCTGAGCATCTTGACGCTCCTCGTTCGCTTGGCGCACGGTGGTCCCGGAGAGTGCATGCCGAAGCGCGATCCTCCGGCGCCGGGCAGGCCCACGCTCGCAGAGGACGAACGGTCCGCTGCGGCGCCGGGAACGCAGCTCTACGGCGGTCGCTACGAGGTGGAGGCCGAGTTGGGCCGCGGTGGCATGGGCCGGGTACTGCGCGCACGGGACACGAAGCTCGGACGGCGTGTTGCGCTCAAAATCCTGACCCCCGGCGCGCACAGCGAAGCCCAGCTCCGCCGGTTCGAGCAGGAGGCGCGCGCGGCCAGCGCATTGAACCATCCCAACATCCTCGCCGTCTATGACGTCGGCGAACAGGCCGGCGAGCCCTACATCGTCTCCGAGTTGCTGGATGGGGAGACGGTACGGGCAGTGCTGGCGGAAGGGCCGCTCGCGCCTGCCGAAGCGCTGGACCTGGGGCTGCAACTCGCCGAGGGCCTGGCAACCGCCCACGATCACGGCGTGGTCCATCGTGACCTGAAGCCCGAGAACCTTTTTCTCACCAACGAGGGGCGCCTCAAGATCCTCGATTTCGGGTTGGCCAAGCTGACCCGCAGCGCGGCGGATGCTGCCGGCGGCTTCCGCACCGAGACGGGGGCAATCCTGGGGACGATTTCGTACATGTCGCCCGAGCAGGTGCGCGGACTGCCGGCCGATCAGCGCTCCGACATTTTTTCCTTTGGCGCCGTCCTGCACGAGATGCTCGCCGGGTCCCCGCCCTTCCGGCGCGACACCGACGTGGCGACCGCGTGGGCCATCGTGAACGAGGCGCCTCCACCGCTTCCCGCGGGCACGCCGGCCGGGCTTGCGCATCTGGTCGCATGCTGCCTGCGCAAGGATCCCGCCGAGCGATACGAAAATGCGCGTGCCCTGCTGCGCGAGTTGCGCGAGCACGATGGGCGTCCACGCCGGCGCCTGCCCCGCAACTCCAGCTTGTTCATCGCGCTGGCGGTCGCGCTTCTGGCGGGCGCGACGCTGTTCATGAAGCGAATGCTTCCCACCAGGACCGAGCTGCCCATCGAATCGCTCGCGGTGCTGCCTCTACAAAACCTCTCCGGCGATCCGGCGCAGGAATACCTCGCCGACGGCATGACCGAGGAATTGACCACCGAGCTGGCCCAAATCAGCCCACTGCGGGTGATTTCACGAACGTCAGTGATGCAATATAAGGGAACGAAAAAGCCGCTTCCACAGATTGCTCGAGAGTTGAATGTCGACGCAGTGGTGGAAGGCTCCGTGCAGCGCTCCGGTGACCGGGTGCGCATTACCGCGCAGCTCATTCATGCGCCCACGGATCGGCGTCTGTGGACCAGAAGTTACGAACGCGAGCTGCGCGAGGTGCTGTCCCTGGAGAATGAGGTTGCGCAGGCGATTTCAAAGGAAGTGGGCAGCAAGTTGAGCTCGCAGCAGCAGATGCACGTGTCGGCATCGGCAACTCGAGTCGTCAGTCCTGACGCCTACGAGGCGTATTTGAGAGGAAGCTCACATCTGGACAGCGGCGATCTACAGAAGGCCAATGACTATTTCACCCAGGCGATCAAACTGGATCCGGGCTATGCTCCGCCCTACGTGAAGCTGGCGACTTCGTATTATTTCCAGGCTTTTTTCAACCTGCTTCCTCCCAATGTGGCGTTTCCGAAGATGAGGGATGCCGCCACCAAGGCTTTGCAGATAGACGAGGCGTTTCCCGAGGCTCACGGCGTGCTGGCACTCGTGCACCTTCACTACGACTGGGATTGGGCTGAGGCCGAAAGGGAGTTCAAACGCGCTCTTCAACTCAATCCGAACCAGGCGGATATCCGCCATGAGTATTCTCACTTCCTGATGACAATGGGTCGGATGGAAGAATCAGTCAGTGAGAGCAAACGCGCCATCCAGCTCGACCCAATGGATACGATCCTGACGGCTTGCGTTTGTTGGCATCGCTACTCCGCGCGCGAATACCATGTGTCGATGGAGCAAGCCCTGAAAAGCGTGCAGACAGATCCGAATCTTGACTGGACCCACATCATCCTGGGATGGGACTACGAGCAGCTGGGAAAGTTCCAGGAGGCCATCTCGGAGTTCCAGAAGGCGGTCACTCTCTCGGGTGGGAACTCCTTCTCGCGCGCGGCCCTGGGCCACGCTTTCGCCGCGGCCGGTCAACGGGAAGAAGCGTTGGGAATCCTCGCCAGCTTGGAGAAGCCCTCACAGCACGTATACGTTTCGCCTTTCGATATCGCACTGATCCACACAGCCCTGGGCGATAAAGAAAAGGCCTTCGAGTGGCTTCAGAGGGCGTATGAAGAGCGTTCCTGTTTCCTCATTTATTTGAAGTGGGAGCCCAGACTCGACCCTCTTCGCTCTGATCCGCGATTTCAGCACTTGCAGCATCAGGTCGGCCTTCCTGGGTAAACAGTCCCCCAGGCCGGAGTTGACCTCTTTGCGGTGGTCCGCTGGGCGAACAACTCCGTGCAGGCTTACCGGCTCGCACTCTCCGGAGGGAGTTGGGAGCAGAAGTGGGCCACCTGGGTGGAAGCGGCAGCGCCTCTGCTGTTTCTCGGGATCATCGGGGGAGGCTTCGACAACTTTCACCAGGGAGACAGCGCTTCCTTTGTGTATGCCGACGTGGACGGAGAGGAAAACCTGTATGTGAGCGTGGCCAGCACGGCGGACGTGCTCCCCAGCCATGACGCCTTCTTCGGCGACGACCTGATGTCGCAGGCTGATCCGGCGAACTTCGATTTCGGTACCGCGATCGTGACGAAGATCGCCCCGCAGGGCTTCCCGACCGCCGCCAGGTTGATGGGAACTACAGGCAGGAACAAGCGCCTGCTCAACATGCGGATCGCGGACGACTCGATCACTCTCGTCGGGCGCATCAAGACCGGCGCTCAGCCCGGAAGCTGGGATGGCTGGATCCTGTCGGCGCAGGCAGACACCGGTCAGGTCAACCATGAACGCAACGTCGACGTCCAGAGCGGCGACATGTTCTGGGACGTTGCGGCCTTGGGCGATGGAAGGCTGTTGGCGGTGGGTTCACCAACTACACGCAAAACCCGGCTGGGCTGAGCGTCAGCGACGCGAGGGATCCGCTGGCGCTGGTGCTCGACTCACACGGCGATGTCGAGAAGCGCATCGTGCTTCCTGCAGGGCCCGCCGACCGAGGGAACGAGGCTATTTCCGTGAGCGTCGGCGACCACAATCGAGTCGCGATCTCCGGCGTACAGAATGCGCCGGGCACTCATGCCGCAGTGTTCTCGGATGCGTTTTTCGTGGTGCAAGGATCGAACCTCTTTTAGGACAACGCCGCCAGTCGTCCGGCGCGATCCTTCAACTGCGGAAAAAGGCGAGCAGCTCCTGCAGCGTCTCCTCCGGAGCCTCTTCCGGCAGGTAGTGCCCGCAGGGCAGGGCGCGCCCGCGGACGTCGGTCGCGCGCTCGCGCCATGTGGCCAGCACGTCGAAGCCTTGCGCGATGCGGCCCTTCGCGCCCCAGAGCGCGAGCAGCGGGCAGGCCACTTTCGTCGCCAGGTCGGCGGCATCCTGCTCGAGATCGATGCTCGCCGCCGCGCGGTAGTCCTCGCAGGTCGCGTGGATTACCGCGGGATCGCGGAACGCCCGCAGGTACTCGGCGACTGCCTCGGGCGCGAGCGCACCCGCGGCGAGGCGCGAGAAGAAGTTGCGCAGGAAGAACTCCGGATCCGCTCCGATCATCCGCTCGGGCAGGTCGAAGGGCTGGATGAGGAAGAACCAGTGGTAGTAGACGGTAGCGAGATACTGGTCGACCTGCGCGAACATGGTCCTCGTGGGCACGATATCGAGGACCGCCAGCTTCTTCACGCGCCCCGGATGATCGAGCGCCATGCGATGGCCGACGCGTCCCCCGCGGTCGTGGCCCGCGAGGAAGAACTCCTCGAATCCCAGCCGCCGCATCATCTCGACCTGGTCCTGCGCCATGGCGCGCTTCGAGTAGCCGGCATGGTCCGCGCCGCCCTCGGGCTTGCTGCTCGAGCCGTATCCCCGCAAGTCGGCGGCGATGACCGTGAAGTGCCGGGTGAGCCGGGGCGCCACCCGGTGCCACATCGCGAGCGTCTGCGGGTACCCGTGCAGGAGCAGAAGCGGCGGGCCCTCGCCGGCGCGCACCAGGTTGATCACGGCCCCTGTGGTCTGGACAGTGGTCTTCTCGAAGCCTTCGAACACCTCACACCTCGGGGACGCGCGCCGCAGGGAGCTTGCCACGTGCCGTTGCGCTTCGCACTTGACGCGGCCCTTCGACCGGCTTAGAGTTGAACAGTCGGTTAAACCAGTCGCTCAAGGAAACTGACCAGGGAGATGTCCGCCACCGTGCCCACCACCGCCGCGACACCTGAGGATGCCGAGCGCCCCCAGCTCTTCCCGCCTGCGGACCTCGGCACCACCAAGGCGAAGATCCTCGACGCGGCCTACCGCCGGCTCGCCCGGCAGGGCTATGCCGCGCTCAGCACGAGGGAGATCGCCAAGGACGCGGGCGTGAACCACGCGCTGATCAACTACCACTTCCGCACGAAGGACCAGCTGGTCATCGCCGTGCTCGACGAAGCGAACCGGCAGCTGCTCGAGCGCCAGCAGCAGATGTACCGCGGCCCCGGCGGGTTTGCGGAGAAGTGGGCGCAGGCCCGCCGCTTCTACGAGAGCGACCTCGCCTCGGGCTTCGTGCGCGTGCAGGCCGAGCTCTGGGCGGCGGGCATGTCGAACCCGGAGCTGCGCGAGAAGTTCCGGCCGCGGATCCGTGCCTGGAAACAGGTCGTGCTCGGGGGCGTCCGCGACGCGCTGGCCACCGCAGAAGCGTGCGGGATCAAGCTGCCCGCGCCGTTCACTGCCGAGGCCATTGCCACCTGGATCTCGGAATTCTGGCTCGGCATGGAGTTCTCCGACCTGATCGGGGCACGCGAGGAACAGGCCACCCATCGCGCCGCGCTCGACGCGATGGAGCAGTTGCTCGAAGGGCTCGACGCGCAGGCGCGCAAGCGAAGTGCACCAACGGCGGCGGCCGGCAGACGCTCTCCAAAGCGGCGGAGGACCTGAGCATGGATGCGAAGTTTCCCCAGAGCTTCCAGCGAATCGTCGGCGAGCTGCCCGAGGCCGGACGGCTGCCGGGCGAGTCGTATCCATACGAAACCGCGCGTCCCGCGCGCACCGGGTATGTCGAACGCGACGGCGTGAAGGTCTGGTACGCCGCCTGGGGCGAGAGCGGCCCCTGGATCGCATTCGCGCCGATCTTCCAGATCGTGCACTCGCAGATGCTGAAGACGACCGTGCCGTACCTGTCGCACCATTTCCGCGTCGTCACCATGGATTGCCGCGGGAACGGACGCTCGGATCGACCCGGGGACCAGGCGGCTTACAGCCTCGACGCGTACTACGAAGACTTCGTCGCCGTCCTCGACGCCCTGGGCGTGGAGAAAGTGGCGGTCATCGGCATCTCTGCCACCGCGATGACGGCTTTACGGATTGCCGCCGAGCAGCCCGAGCGCGTCACGCACCTCGTGGTCGCGGCGGGCTTCGCCGAGTCGCTGGTCGACGACCCGAAGGTGGCCGAGCGGGTTCGCGCGGACCTTGCGTGTCTGCGCGGCAACTGGCCGGAACACCTGCACCGGTTCTTTTCATCGGTCTTCACCGAACCGCACTCGACGAAGCCTTTCGAGGACGGCGTGCGCTACGGCTGGGCGACGACCGGCCCGGTGCTGGAGCAGGCCCGCCAGGGCTGGCTCGACAATGACGTCCGCGAGCTCGCGCGGAGCATCCGCTGCCCGACCCTGGTGATCCATGGCGACGGCGACAAGCGCGCGGCCTATCGCTACGGCAAGGAGATTCACAAGCTGGTGCCTGGCTCCCAGCTGCTCACCATCGGCGGCGGCGGCCATCTCACCTCGGTGCGGGACCCGGTGATCTTCAATCGATCCGTCCGCGACTTCGTCGCCGGTGCTCCGCGGACCTCCACCTGGGTGCGGGCGATGAGTCGCCGGCGCAAGGCGCTCTTCATCTCCAGCCCGATCGGCCTCGGCCACGTGCAGCGCGACCTGGCGATCGCCCGCGAGCTGCGCAAGCTCCATCCCGATCTCGAGATCGACTGGTTCACCGTCGATCCGGCGGCGGGCTATCTCGCGGAAGAGGGCGAGCGCGTGCACCCGATCGCGAGGCGCCTGGCGAACGAGAGTCGGCACTTCGAGCACGTCGCCGGGGAGCACGATCTCTCCGCGTTCTTCGCGCTGCGGACGATGGACGAGATCATGGTCCACAATTTCCTGACATTCAGCGATCTGCTGGAGCAGGAGCACTATGACCTCGTCATCGGCGACGAATCATGGGACGTCGATTACTACCTCCACGAAAACCCGGACCTCAAGCGGCAGCCGTTCGTGTTCCTCACCGACTTCGTCGGCTGCCTGCCGATGGACGGCGACGAACGCGAGAAGTTCCTCTGCGCCGACCGCAACGCGGACGACATCGAACACGTCGCCCGGTTCCCGTACGTGCGTGACGCCGCGATCTTCGTCGGCAATCCGGAGGACGTCACCGAGGATCCCTTCGGACCCGGGATGCCGCGAATTCGCGCCTGGACGGACCGCAACTTCTCTTACGCGGGCTATGCGTTGCCGTTCGATCCCGCGGCTTTTGCGGACACCGAAAAGGTGCGCGCGCGCCTCGGCTACGGCCTCCGCGAACGTGTCGCCATCGCCGCGGTCGGCGGAACCGGCGTGGGCAGACATCTGCTGGCGAAGATCGCGCGGGCCTTCCCGCACATGAAGCGGCAGGTGCCCGAGCTGCGCCTGATTCTCGTAGCGGGGCCCCGGCTCGCGCCGGACGAGCTCCCTCGCTTCGAAGGGCTCGAAGTGCGTCCCTACGTGCACAACCTCTTCGAGCACCTGGCCTGCTGCGATCTCGCGCTCGTGCAAGGAGGCCTGAGCACCTGCATGGAGCTCGTGGCCACGCGGCGGCCGTTCCTCAGCTTCCCGCTCGCGCGGCACTTCGAGCAATGCGTGCACGTC